>JBGPMB010000027.1:0-21194 GCA_041486775.1 Candidatus Eiseniibacteriota bacterium
ATCGCGACCGCGATCTTCCGGGCGAAAGTGCGGGTGAGCTACCGGAAAGTGCGGACGCGGCTGGCCCGGATCAACGCCTACTTGCAGGAGCACCTGCAGGGCGTGGAGGTGGTGAAGCTCTTCAACGTCGAGGCAAAGGAGTTCCGGGGCTTCGACCGCGCCAACAAGGATCATCTCCTGGCGCACTTCCAGAACCTGTTCTATTACGCGGTCTTCTTTCCGACCGTGGAATTCATCGGCGCGATCGCGCTGGCTTTGATTCTCTGGTACGGAGGGCTCGGGATTCTGGGAGGGGCGGTCACGTTCGGCGTGGTCGTCGCCTTCTTGCAGTATTCCGAGCGCTTCTACCAGCCCATCCGCGACCTGAGCGACAAGTACAACGTGTTCCAGGCGGCGATGGTGTCGTCGGAGCGGATTTTCGACCTCCTGGATACCAAGCCGGCGGTGCCGGAGCCCGCGGGGACCGATGCGGTCGCGGAGCGGGTGGGCGCCGCCGGGCTGGGGCGCTTGCGCGGAGGTGTGGAGTTCGATCACGTCTGGTTCGCGTACAAGGACGAGGACTTCGTGCTCCGCGACATCTCCTTCAAGATCGCGCCCGGGGAGAAGGTGGCGCTGGTGGGAGCCACCGGCGCGGGGAAGAGCTCGATCGCGAATCTCGTGACGAGGTTCTACGAGTTCCAGCGGGGCACCATCAAGATCGATGGGCGCGACATCCGCCAGATCGAGGGGCGCGTCCTGAGGCGGCAGATCGGCCTCGTGTTACAGGACGTGTTCTTGTTTGGCGGGACGGTGCGGGACAACCTGCGCTTCGGCGCGCGGGAGCGTCCGGCGGATGAGGCGGAGCGCGCATTACACGAAGTCGGCGGAGGGCGGATGCTGAGCCGGCTTCCCCATGGACTGGAGGAAGAAGTGGGCGAGCGCGGCGTCTACTTCTCCATGGGGGAAAGGCAGTTACTGGCGTTCGCTCGCGCGTTGCATTACGACCCGAGCATCTTGATTCTCGACGAGGCGACCTCGAGCGTGGACGTCGAGACCGAGCGCGTGATCCAGGCGGCGTTGCGACGGCTGCTGGAAGGGCGGACCTCGTTGGTGATCGCGCACCGGCTGAGCACCATCCTCGACGCCGACCGAATCCTGGTCATGCATCGCGGCGAGCTTCGCGAGCAGGGCACGCACGAAGAGCTTCTGGCTCGCGGCGGCATCTACGCCCGGCTCTACGAGCTGCAGTACCAGGGGCAGAAGGTGGGTGCCGCGGTGGATGGAACCATCCCGTCGGGTGTCTCCGAGGTCCACAGGGCCGCGACTTCGGAATGAGCGCCCCCTTCGAGCGCGAGCTCGAGCAGGCGATGAAGGTCGCGCGCGAGGCCGGCGCCCTCCTCAAAGAGAATTTCGGGAAGCAACAGGACGTGAGGTACAAGGGGCGAATCGATCTCGTCACCGAGATGGACCACCGCTCCGAGGAGCTGATCTTAGGCCGGCTGGGCGCGACGTTTCCCGGCGACGGCTTCCTGGCCGAGGAGCGCGGGCGCGACAGCTCCACGTCCGACCGCGTGTGGATCATCGATCCGTTGGACGGCACCGTGAACTACGCGCACGAGTACCCCGTGTTCAGCGTCTCCATCGCGTTGCAGGCCGCGGGGGAGTTGGTTGTCGGCGCCGTCTACAACCCTCTGCTGGACGAAATGTACGCGGCCCGTCGGGGCGGGGGCGCGACGTTGAACGGCCGTCCGCGCCGCGTCACGGAAGTCGACACCCTCGAGCGCGCGTTGCTCGCGACCGGTTTTGGCTACGAAGTCTCCACGGAACCCGACCCCGAAAAGAACAACCTGGCACCCTTCGCGCGCTTCATCCTCCGCGTCCAGGCCGTGCGCCGCGCCGGCTCCGCCGCGCTGGCCATCGCCAAGGTCGGCGTGGGCCGCACGGACGGATTCTGGGAGCGAGGCGTGCGTCCATGGGATATGGCCGCGGGGATGGTGGTGGTGGTCGAGGGTGGGGGAAAGATCACGAACCTCGCGGGCGATTCGCCGGAGGTTCAGGGGCGACAGTTGGTCGCGAGCAATGGGCGGATCCACGCGGCGATGCTCGAGGTGCTGGTGCCGCAGGGGAGCCTCTGACACCATGCCCCACGTCGTTTTCCTTCGAGCCGCGAACGTGGGAGGGAAGAATGTCTTCCGCCCCGCCCAGGTCGCGGCCGCTCTCGCACACCTTGAGGTGGTGAACGTGGGCGCCGCGGGGACGTTCCTGGTTCGCGGCAAGGCATCAGCCGCGGCGATCCGCCGCGAGATCCTCGCGCAGCTCGAGTTCGAGCCCGAGATCTCGATACGGCCGGTACGCGAAATACTCGAGCTCGTGCGGAGCCGCCCGTTTGCCGGCGTCACGTTCTCGAAGGATCTGCGCGGGTGGGTGGCGGTGCTCGCGAAGCCGTCGAAGGCACGGCTGGCATTGCCCCTCCTGGCTCCGGCGGGGAAGGAATGGAGCGTCCGCTTCGACCGGGTCGAGGGCGCGTTCGCGCTGGGGCTCTCGCGCCGGCGGCCAGGCGTGTCCGTGTTCCCGAACAAGGTTGTCGAGGACTCGCTCGGGGTACGGGCGACGACGCGCTGGTGGGAGACCATCGAGCGCATCGCCAAGCTCATCGAGGCGTAGACGGCTCCTTGGGGTTCGGACCGTACTTGTTCGCCCCGGCCGTGCTGTCGGTGGCCAGGAAGACGATTAGGATGATGGCGCCGATGAGCGGCAGGAGAGGCAGGAGCTGCCACCAGCCGCTGCGCCCGGTGTCATGAAGCCGGCGGGTGGTGATCGCGAAACTGGGCACGATTATCGCGAGGAAGTAGAGAGAGCATAGGAGACCCACGCCCAGGCCCATTTCCTTGATCGCGATTCCGGCCAGAAGCTCGACGACGATGAAACCGATCGAGATGAGGGTGTTGAACAGAACAAAGAACCAATACTCCTTCCGCCGAGCCCGACCCGAGAATACCGCGTACTTCTTGATCGCGCCGAGATACCAGTTCATCGGAGATCCCCTCTCTCAGAGATTTCAACCTGGAGGTTCCCGTGAAGATCCTTCTCCCCGTTCTCGTTCTCGCATGCGTTCTCTCTCTGTCCTCGGCGGCGCAAGCTCAGGTCGATGTCCGGGCGAACCCCAATCAGGCACAACTTCTCGCCAGCCCGAACCCTCGCCTGGCCGCGAGCAAGCGCCTGGTCTACGACTTCTGGCGCGAGGTGTTCGAGGCAGGGCATATGGACCTCGCCAACAAGTACATGGCCGAGTCGTACATTCAGCACAACCCGAACGTCCCGACGGGCCGGGCGGCCTTCGTCGCCTTCTTCTCGAAGTTCTCGAAGCCCAAGCCGATCGAGCCGAACGTGAAGGCTCCCTTGGTTGCCATCACGGCGGAAGGCGATCTCGTCGTCCTGAGCTTCGTCAGCGAGAGGAAGGACCCGAAGGACGCGGCCAAGAAGTACACGACGACGTGGTTCGACATGTTCCGCGTCGAGAACGGCAAGATCGCCGAGCACTGGGACTGCGATTCCAAGGAGTAACGCTCGGTGAGTCCTCGAGAGACCTAGATCCTCCCGATCATGACCAGGGGACTCGCGGGCGCGGCTCCGGCCGCCGCGCCGCCCGCGTTCTCCAGCGAGACCGCGAACGCGGACAGCGTGAAAGGATCGCCGGCGTTCGAGAGCTGGATCAGGGCGCGGCCGGAGCTGTCTGCGCGCACGAGGCCCAGGCTCGCCGAGCCGCTCTTCGTGAAGGCCCAGAGCTGATAATCCTTGCCGGCCGGAGTCACGAAGTCGGTGACCGAAACAATCGCGCGCCGCGTGGCCGGATCGTACGTGACGCGGGCATGGAGCTGGGGCGGTCCGCTGGGCGTGGGCTTGAGATCCACGACGCGCGTCTGAGGGGAGGTAGCCAGGGCGGCCCACTCCCGCGCGCTCTGGATCTCCTGGCTCAACCTCGAGACGTTCTCGCGCGATCCCGCCAGGTCTCGCGACAGCCGCCCCGCCAGGCGCCACTCCGTGTGCGCGAACACCGCGAAAACCACGGCCGCGGCGGCCGCCATCCATCCGAGAGCCCGCACGACCTGCCTGAGGGGGAACGGAGCGCGCGATCCCGCGCGACCCTCCCCTTGCCCGGACTCGCGGCGCAACGTGTCGAGGACATGCGCCCGGATCGACGAGGGCTCCAGGAGTCGCGGAGTCGCCGCCGCGAATGCCCAGGCGCCGCGGCCGAGACGGTTGATCTCGACCTCGCAGACCGCGCACCCTTCCTGCAGGTGGGCCTCCAGCATGCCCCGCTCGTCCTCGGCCAGATTCCCGAGCACATAGCCCGGGCAAAGGTCGAGGTGTTCGTCCTTGTGCGGGCTCACGTCCATTCCTCTTGGGGCACGAGTTCGCTCAGGCGAAGGAGGGCCTGCCGGGTCCAGGACTTGACCGTGGCCGGCGGCGTGTTCAGGCGCTCGGCGATCTCGCCCTGGGTCAGTCCTCCGAAGTACGCCAGCTCCACAACCTGCCGGTGCTGTGGGCCCAGCTTCTCCAGCGCGCGGCCCACGCGCTCGCTCATCTGGCGGTGCGCCGCGTTCGCCGAGGCGTCCTCGGTCGGATGTGGCGCATCGACACGCGCCGCCCGCTCGGCGCCCGGGCCTTCGCTCCGAATCCGATCCATGCCCCGGTTGCGCGCCACGGTCACGAGCCACGCTCCCACGGTTCCGCGCGCGGCGTTGTACGTCGCGGCGCCGCGCCAGATCTGAAGCCAGGCCTCTTGCAGAACCTCTTCGGCGCCGCCCGGGACGCTGACGATGCGCAGGACCACGGAATAGAGGAGGCCGTTATGGCGGTCGTACAGCTCCTCGAGCGCCCGGGTGTCCCCGGCGCGCATTCGCTCGACGCACAGGCGATCGCGTTCCTGGTCGGTCATGGGCGCGTAGCTTAGGTCCCGATCACGAATCGCACAAGGCCCGTCGTCTGCAGTGGGGCAGCAGGCTGGTGGTGTGGAGCGCTTAGAGTGGGGTTGGCTTGGCGAGCGCGAAGACGGATTCCGAATCGCGGAGCGCCTCCGCCAGGTACTCGTTCCGGATCTCCTCCATCCGCGCCTCGCCCGCCTCGGGCGCCAAATGCTCCCTCATGCGGAGCCAGGCGGTCAGGATCTTGACCTCCTGCTTGGTGCGGCCCGAGATGAGCACGGGTGTGGAACGGCACTTCGCCTCCCACGCCGCCGCGCAGGCGAGATTCAAGAGATTGTCCGAGGCCTCGGGATTTCGCTCCCTCAAGAATTGCGCGAGCATGCGGAGCGCCCCGGCCAACGCCGTGTAGTTCTCCGGCGAGGACGGATCCTTGTGGATGGCCTCGCGGGCCCGGCGAGCGGCTTCGGCCTGTTCGGTGGCCGGTCCCGCGGGCGCGGCCTTCTTCTCGTTCTTCGTCTTCATGGGTTGGAGTCTCCGCACGAGTGCGCTTTGCAAATAGCACGGCGCCGGCGTCCCGGGGTGCGGGAACCGCCTTGTTCTGCTTCGACTTGGCGAGACGACCCTGAATACACGCAAAGCGTGTGCCGAGAAGGGAAGGGGTGGTATGGTCCCGCCCATGAATTCCAAGTTCCTGATCATGGTCGGGCTCACGGTGGGATCGACGGCCGGGAGTTTCATCCCGGCGCTGTGGGGCGCGGATTGGTTCTCGATGTGGTCCGTGTTCCTGGGATTGGTGGGAGGGCTCGTGGGGATCTGGGCCGGCTACAAGCTCTCCCGGCTTTGAATCCGGGCGCGAGTCGTTCCTTGCTTCTCATGTAAACTACCACCATGGCTCTCTCCGCCGGCACCAAGCTGGGCCCCTACGAGATCCTCGCGCCACTCGGCGCGGGCGGCATGGGGGAGGTCTACCGCAGCCGCGACGGCCGGCTCCATCGCGACGTCGCCCTCAAGGTCATTCCGCACGAAAGCTCGCACGACTCCGAGCGAATCCGCCGATTCGAGCAGGAGGCCCGAGCGGCAGGCACGCTGAGCCACCCTGCGCCCCCTCAGCTCGCGTGGCCACGGAACGGATACCGAGCGTTCGGTTTGTCTTCTCCAACGAGGAGGCCGGTCCGGCCGAGGCGGTGCTCGCACGCCATCTGGAGCAGAACGTGCTCGGCGACCATTACACGGAGGGTTCCTACGTGACGGAGCCGGTCGCCCACGGCCGGCTTCCCGAGCCCGCGACTGTCAAGCGCTACGTCGAGAGCGTGGTCGCCGAGTTGATGGCGATAAAGTTGAGGGCGGTCGGGAGCTAGCTCTCCGGTGCGGCGAAGCGCCTCATGCGCGCCGCGCCCGTTTCGAATTCCTGAACGAACCGGCGGACCACCTCGGCGGCAGGCAGGATCTCGCGAACGAGCCCGCTCGATTGACCCATCTCCAGCTCTCCCTCCTCGAGATCCCCCTCGAGGATGCCGCGGCGCGAGTGGGAGTGGCCGTAGACGCGCTCCAGCTCCTCGCGGCTCGCTCCGTGTGACTCCGCGGCGCGGACCTCATCCACCCAGCGGTTCTTGAGCGCGCGCACCGGGGCGATCCTCTTCGCGAAGAGGATCGTGCCGCTGTCCAGCGCGCCGACGATCGCCTGTTTGTAGGAGGCGTGCGCCGAGGACTCCAGCGTGGCGGCGAAGCGCGTGCCCACCGAGATGCCCTCCGCGCCCATCGCCAGCGCGGCCAGAAAGCCGCGTCCGTCGGCAATCCCGCCCGCGGCCGCCACCGGCACCGAGAGCGCGTCGGCGAGCTGGGGAATCAGGGCCAAGGTCGTGATCTCTTCCACGCCGTTGTGGCCACCGGCCTCGAATCCCTCGCCGATCACGATCTGGGCGCCCGAGTCCTGGGCCTTCAAACCGTGCTTCACGCTGGGGACGACGTGAATCCAGACGACGCCCTTCGCCTGCTGGATACGGGGTCCGAGCAGGGCTGGGTTTCCCGCGCTGGTGATGACGACGTCGATGCCCTCGCCCAGCGTGATCTCGAGCAGCTCGGCCGCGTCGGCGCGCAGGAGCGGAATGTTCACCGCGAGACGCTTCTTGGTGAGGGCGCGCGCCTTCTGGATCTGGGAGCCCAGGAGATCCTGCTTCATGCTGGCGGAGCCGATGGTGCCCAGGATGTCGGCCTCCGCGCACGCGACCGCCAGCTTGTAGCCCGCCGCCCAGATCATGCCTGCCTGGAGGATGGGATAGCGAATGTGGAGGAGATCGCTGATCCGGGTGCGGATGCGCTCGATCACGAGCGCGCCTTGTGCAGCGGATCCTCGATCTTGGCGCGCCACGGCTCGATGGCGCGCTGCCGGAGGAGCGCGTCGGCGAGCGTGAGACAGGTCATCGCCTCGGCGACCGGCACGACGCGCGGGCAGAGACACGGGTCGTGACGCCCCGTTATGGCGAAGTCGCGCTCCTTGCCTTCGACGTCGACGGTCTTCTGGGGGATCGCGATCGAGGAAGGCGGCTTGACTGCGATCCGCGCCACGATGGGCTCGCCGGTCGAGATGCCGCCCAGGATCCCGCCCGAATGGTTGGTGGCGAATCCCTCCGAGCCCATTCGATCGTTCATCTCCGAGCCGCGCCGGCGGGCGGACGCGAACCCGTCGCCGATCTCGAAGCCTTTCACCGCGCCGATCGACATGAGCCCCCACGCGAGCAGCGCGTCCAGCTTGTCCATGACGGGATCGCCGAGGCCGGCCGGAACGCCGGTCGCGCGGATCTCCACGATGCCGCCCAGGGAATCGCCCGCCTCGCGCGCGGCGAGGATGGCGCGCTCCATGAGGGGCGCTTTCTCGCGGTCGGGGCAGCGGACCGGGTTCTCCTCGGCGAAATCGAGGTCGCGCTTCTCCGCCACGACGTCGCCGACCTGCACGGTGTAGGCCTGCACCTGCGCGCCGATGCCGCCCAGGATCAACCGCGCGATGGCGCCGGCGGCGACGCGCCCCACGGTCTCGCGTCCGGACGAGCGCCCGCTTCCGCGATAGTCCCGAATGCCGTACTTCACCCAGTAGGTGTAGTCGGCGTGGCCGGGGCGGAAGAGGTCTTTCAGGTTCGAGTAGTCGCCGGAGCGCGCGTCCACGCTACGGACCACCAGCGCGATGGGGGCGCCGGTCGTCACGCCCTCGAAGACGCCCGAGAGGATTTCGACCCTGTCGGGCTCCTTGCGCTGCGTGGTGACGGCGCTCTGCCCGGGGCGACGGCGATCCAGGTCGCGCTGCACGACCTCGGCGGTAACGGCAATCCCGGGCGGGCAGCCGTCCAGGATCACGCCGACGGCGGGCCCGTGGCTCTCTCCGAACGTCGAGATGGTGAGGAGCTTTCCAAAGGTGGAGCTCACCGTGCGCGGGGCTTCTTGGTCTTGAGCTTCGACTCCGCCTTGATCAGGCGCTCGGCGATGCCGTAGGTCCGCTCGCGCCACTCTTGGTGGCGGCGGGCCATGCGCTCGAGATTCCAGAGCCAGGTGGGCCGGATCTGCTTCCGCGCGGCCTTCACGATCGGCTCGATCTTCTTCCAGATGACGATGTCTTCGCCGTGCGTGTCGAAGAAGAGCTCCTCGTTCAGGAGTCCACGGTTCACGAACGCCGCGACCATCTCCCAGTAGGAAGTGGCCATCCGGAAGTGGCGATCCAGCTCGTCTCCGGTCAGGTAGTGGATCCGGACTTCATCCCAGTTCTTCGGATTGAATTCGGAGAGCATGAATCCGCGCGCGCGGCGTAGCTCGGGGTCGCGGCGCAGCTCGTAGAGGCGGAGGATCAGGTGGACGTCTTCGGAGCTGGGGCGCGGCATCGTTCGAATCCTTTCGGCGCGGGTCGCAGGCGGGTCGAAGCCTTCGCGCCATTCTCGCCCGCGCCGCCGGCGTTGTCAAACAGGGCACGAACCGGTACGCTCGGCCGATGAAATACATCGTGCACACGGATGGAGCGGCCCGGGGGAACCCCGGTCCGGCAGCGATCGGCGTCGTGATCGAGGACGAGGAGGGGCGGACCGTCTACGAGGCCAGCCGCGCGCTCGGAGTTCGCACCAACAACGAAGCCGAGTATTTAGCGCTCATCACGGCGCTCGAATACCTGAAGGGCGTCCGTCCCAAGGAAGCGGAGTTCCGTCTCGACAGCGAGCTGGTCGTGAAGCAGATCAGCGGGCAGTACAAGGTGAAGGAGCCCCGGCTCCAAGCCCTCCACGGCCAGGTGATCATGCTCCTGAACGCGGTGGCGAAGTACAAGTTCCGCCACGTGCCGCGCAGTCAGAACGCCCGCGCGGACGGGCTGGCCAACGAAGCGCTGGATGCGGTGGGTTGAATCTCGCGTCCGCACCGCCTACTCTAATCCCAGCGTAACAGGCAGGAACGGCTGTCCGGAGTGCCACAGGCGGCCGCGGGCCGCGCTTGCGCGGCCTGAGGAAAGTCCGAGCTCCACAGGGCAGAGTGCTGGGTAACCCCCAGCGGGAGCGATCCCAGGGAAAGTGCCACAGAAAACAAACCGCCTCGGGCGCAAGCTCGCGGTAAGGGTGAAACGGTGCGGTAAGAGCGCACCAGCGGGGGCGGTGACGCCTCCGGCTTGGTAAACCCCACTCGGAGAAAGACCAAATAGGGGAGGAGAGGCGGCCCGCCTCGCTTGACTCCCGGGTAGGTTGCTTGAGGCGTCCGGTAACGGACGTCCCAGAGAAATGGTCGCCACGGAGCAATCCGACAGAACTCGGCTTATGGGGCACTCCGGCATCGTTCCTTCGACAGGACTCACCATCGGACCCTACAAGGTCCACTTCATCTCCGGCGGCAGGTTCCGCCTGGACGGCGGCGCCATGTTCGGCGTCGTTCCCAAGGTGCTCTGGAACCGTGTCGCTCCCGCCGACGAGAAGAACCGCATCCGCATGGGCATGAACTGCCTGCTGATCGAGGGGTTGGGGCAGCGCGTGCTCGTGGATGCGGGCGTGGGCACGAAGGACGATCCGAAGTTCCGCGACATCTTCGCGGTGGAGCGTCCCGAGGGGCTGATCGATGACCTGGCGGCGCTGGGCTTAGCACCCGAGGACGTCACCACGGTCGCCTGCACGCATCTCCACTTCGACCACTGCGGCGGGGGCACCACGCGGGGCGTGGACGGCACGGTGCGCCCCACCTTTCCGCGCGCGCACTATCTCGTGCGGCGGCAGGAGTGGGAGGACGCCCATCACGCGAACGAGCGAAACCGCGCCTCCTACATGTCCGACAATTACGACCCGCTCGAGAAGGCGGGGCAGCTCATCCTCCACGACCAGGACATGGAGATTCTCCCCGGCGTGACGATGCGGAATCTCCCGGGGCATACGCTCGGGCACCAGGGCGTCTTCTTCGACATCCCCGAATCGCGCGCGCTCTACACGGTGGACCTGGTTCCCACAGTGGCGCATCTGCCGCTTCCCTACATCATGGGCTACGATCTCTACCCGCTCACGACGCTGGAGACGAAACGCGCCATCCTGCGCGACGCGACACGCGAGGGCTGGCTTCTCCTCTTCGAGCACGATCCCGATCACCGGGCCATCCGGGTCTCGGGCTCCGCCGACAAGGTCCATTTCGAGAAAGTGGCTTGACAGGGAAGCCTCCAACTTTATAACCTGCCTGAATTAGCACCTTTTTTCACGAACTCGGGATGGTTTGAGGCGGCGCGGGCCGGTAGGCATCGATTTCGCGCCGCCGGGGGCCCTGGATGAACCAAGTCGACCCCAATTCCACCGCGGCATTCATCCCCATCCTCATGATGTTGATCGTGGGGATCGGCTTCGCTGTCTTCACCCTCATCGCCTCCCATTTCCTGGGCAACCGCGTCTACGACAAGGCCAAGGCGGCCGCCTACGAGTGCGGCATCACGCCGGTCGGCACGGCCCGGGAGCGCTTTCACACGCGCTTCTATCTCGTGGCCATGCTCTTCATCGTGTTCGACATCGAGACGGTCTTCCTCTACCCCTGGGCGATCGTCTTCAAGCAGCTCGGCATGTTCGGCCTGCTCGAGATGGCGGTGTTCATCGCCATCCTCCTGGTCGGCTTCGTGTACGTATGGGGGAAAGGCGCGCTCGAGTGGGATTGACACCGCATCCGGAGGACCTGGAGCCGATCCAAGGCATCGAGGAGTCGATCGTGGCGAAGCTCAAGGCCACCCTCGGGGACGCGTATCGCGCCGAGCAGCGCTTCCGGGGCCAGCTCTCCATCTGGGTGGAACCGCGCGCGGTGGCGGACGCGCTGCGCTTCCTCAAGTCCGATCCGGAGCTTCTTTACGAGTACCTGACCGACATCACCGCGGTGGACCGCCTCGAGTACCCTGAGCCCGGCGAGCCGCGCTTCGAGATTGTCTACATCCTCTACTCGCCCACCTTCAGCCGGCGCCTGTTCTTGAAAACGCGCGTGGACGAGGGGGTTCTGGTCCCGACCGCGACGACCGTCTGGCGCGGGGCGAATTTCATGGAGCGCGAGGTCTACGACATGTTCGGCTTGAAGTTCGCCGGACATCCCAACCTCGAGCGGATCCTGACCCCCGACGGCTGGCTGGGGCACCCGCTCCGCAAGGATTTCCCGACGCAGTCGGCCCAGTTCCCGAACGTGGAGAACTGAGTTCCATGCTCTCGCCGGAGACGCGACAGAAGATCGAGTCGTTGAAGAAGGTCTACGAGACCAACCAATCGGCGCTCATCCCGGCGCTCCACGTCGCGCAGGCGGACCAGGGCTGGCTGAGCGAGGACACCCAGCGCGAAGTCGCCCAACTTCTCGGCGTCACCCCGCAGTCCGTGCGCCAGGTCGTGACTTTCTACACGATGTTCAACCAGAAACCGGTCGGGCGGCACATGATCCAGGTGTGCCGGAACATCTCCTGTTCGCTCCTGGGAGGGCAGCGCCTGCAGAAGCAGATCCAGGAGAAGCTGGGCATCGAGGACGGCGAGACCACACAGGACGGCCGGTTCACCTTCGTCTCGGTGGAGTGCCTCGGCTCGTGCGGCACGGCGCCCGTGCTCATGGTGAACGACCGCTACTACGAGAACGTCACGCCCCTTGAAGTCGATCGTCTCCTGGAAGAGCTGAAATAGCGCGTGGACATCGCCTTTCTGATCGAATCGGCGGTCAAGGTCGTGATCGTCTTCGGATTCGTCCTGGCCGGAGTGCCGCTCGTCGTGTGGATGGAGCGCAAGGTGATCGGCCACATGCAGGACCGGATCGGTCCGCAGCGCGTGGGTCCGTTCGGGCTGCTGCAGACCATCGCCGACGGGATGAAGCTCTTCTTCAAGGAGGACTTGGTCCCCGCCGGCGCGGACCGCGTGGTCTTCATCATGGCACCCGCGCTTCCCGTGATCACCGCGCTCCTGGCGCTGTGCGTCATCCCGTTCGGGGACACGGTGCAGGTATTCGGCCGCCAGGTTCATCTCCAAGTCACCGACCTGAACATCGCGGTCCTCTGGATCCTCGGGACGACCTCGATGGGCGTGTACGGCATCGTGCTGGGTGGATGGGCGTCGAACTCGAAATATCCGCTCCTGGGCGGGCTTCGCTCCTCGGCGCAGATGATCTCCTACGAGCTGGCGCAGGGGATCTCGCTGGTGAGCGTGATCCTCATGACCGGGACGCTGAGCCTGGCGAGCATCGTGAAGCAGCAGGCCGGGATGTGGTTCATCGTGCCGCAGTTCTTCGCGTTCGTGATCTACCTCCTCTGTGGGATCGCGGAGACCAACCGCGCACCCTTCGACCTGGCCGAGGCCGAGACCGAGCTGGTCGCGGGCTTCCACACCGAGTACTCCTCGATGAAGTTCGCGCTCTACTTCCTCGCGGAGTACGCGAACATGATGGTCGTATCGGGTATCGCGATCTCGGTCTGGTTCGGAGGGTGGCACGGACCGTTTCTCCCGCCGGTCGTCTGGTTTCTGATCAAGCTCTCGCTCTTTCTCTTCTTCTACGTCTGGCTCCGGGCCACCTTCCCGCGCCTGCGCTATGACCAGCTCATGGCATTCGGGTGGAAGGTGCTCCTGCCCGCCTCGCTCCTGAACCTGACCGTCACGGCGGTCGTGCTCGCGCTCTCGGGAGCGAAATGACCGAAGCCATCCTTTTCTCGCTCTTCTCGATCTCGGCGGTCTTCTTCGCCGTGAACGTGGTCTTCCGGCGCAACGCCGTCCATTGCGCGCTCCACCTGGTGGGCGTGCTGCTCTCGCTCTCGGGGCTCTTCGTCCTCCTGAACGCCCAGTTCATCGCGGCGATCCAGATCCTGGTCTATGCCGGCGCGATCATGGTGCTCTTCCTGTTCGTGGTCATGCTCCTGAACGTGAGGGGGGAGTCGCCGCTCCTGACGCCGGGCGCCGCAAAGGGGTTCGGCTTCTTCTTCGCCGCTCTGGCCTTCGTGGAGCTGCTCTGGATCGTGCTCTCGGGTACAGGGAACGACGGAGCACCCCGGCCCGCCGCCGCCCTGCCGCCCGGGTTCGGCTCGCCGGCCGCGATTGGGCGCATCCTGTACAGCACGTGGCTCTTTCCGTTCGAGGTCACCTCGATCCTGCTCCTGATCGCGGTGATCGGCGCCGTGGTTCTCGCGAAGAGGAAATTCGCCTGATGCGGGAAGTGGTCATACCGTTCGTGGCCTACCAGGTCCTCGCGGCGCTGCTGTTCACCATCGGCATCGTCGGCGTCCTCGTGCGCCGGAGCGCGCTCGTGATCTTCATGTCGATCGAGCTGATGCTGAACGCCGTGAACCTGAGCTTCGTCGCGTTCTCGAAGCAGAACGGCCAGATGGACGGCCAGATCTTCGTGTTCTTCGTGATGTCGGTCGCGGCCGCGGAAGTGGCCGTGGGCCTCGCGATCCTGGTCGCGATCTTCCGGAGCCGGGAGACCGCGAACGTGGACGACGTGCACCTCCTGAAAGGATAGCGTGGGACTCTCGCTCCTCTGGCTCGTGCCGCTCCTGCCCTTGATCGGCGCGATCGTGAACGGCGTCGGCGCCGGGAAGCTGCCGCGCAAGGTGGTCAGCGCGATCGGCGTGGGCTCGGCCGGGATCTCCTTCCTGATCGCCGTCTCCTGCTTTGCGGCGCTCCTGGCCCTCCCGCCGGAGGCGCGCCGCGCCACGCAGACGCTCTTCACCTGGATCCAGTCGGGCGACTTCCACGCCGAGGTTCGCTACGCGCTCGACCCCTTGAGCGCGGTGATGATGCTCGTCGTGACGGGCGTCGGGTTCCTGATCCACGTCTACTCCACCGGGTACATGGGGCACGAGCCGGCGTACGGCCGGTTCTTCTCGTACCTGAACCTCTTCATGTTCTCCATGCTCACCCTGGTCCTGGCGGACAACTTCGTTCTGATGTTCCTCGGGTGGGAGGCGGTCGGGCTCTGCTCGTACCTCCTGATCGGGTTCTGGTACCAGAAGCCGGCCGCGGCCGAGGCCGGGAAGAAGGCCTTCGTGGTGAACCGGATCGGCGACTGGGGATTTCTGCTCGGGATCTTCCTGATCTTCGTCACGTTCGGCAGCGTGGACTTCGCGACCGTTTTCGCGCAGGCGCCGCTGCGTCTCGCGGCCGGGAGCACCGTGGCGACCGCGATCGCGCTCCTCCTGTTCCTGGGCGCGACGGGGAAGAGCGCCCAGATCCCGCTCTATGTCTGGCTGCCGGACGCCATGGAAGGTCCGACGCCCGTGAGCGCGCTCATCCACGCGGCCACCATGGTCACCGCGGGCGTCTACATGGTCGCGCGCTGCCACGTGATCTACTTGCTCTCTCCATTCACGCTTCACGTGGTCTCCATCGTGGCGATCGCGACCGCGCTCCTCGCGGCCACCATCGCGCTCGTTCAGAACGACATCAAGCGGGTGCTGGCCTACTCCACGGTCAGCCAGCTCGGCTACATGTTCGTGGGCGCCGGGGTGGGCGCCTTCACGTCGGGGATCTTCCATCTGATGACGCACGCCTTCTTCAAGGCGCTCCTCTTCCTCGGCGCGGGCAGCGTGATTCACGCGCTCTCCGGGGAGCAGGACCTCTGGAAGATGGGTGGCCTCAAGTCGCACCTGCCCAGGACCCACATCACGTTCCTGATCGCCACGCTGGCGATCGCGGGCGTGTTCCCGTTCGCCGGCTTCTTCAGCAAGGACGAGATCCTGTACCAGGCGTGGCTTCGCGGCGGGCCGGTGCTCTGGATGGCGGGCATCATCGGCGCGTTTCTGACCGCCTTCTACATGTTCCGGCTCTACTTCCTCACGTTCCACGGCCCCTCGCGGGTGCCCGAGGAGGTCAAGCATCACATCCACGAGTCGCCGAACAGCATGACCATCCCGCTCCTCTGCCTCGCCGTCCTGAGCACCATCGGCGGCTTCATCCAGGCGCCGCTCCTCCCGGGATGGCAGCGTCTCGATCGGTTCCTGGAGCCCGTGTTCGCGGACGCCGCGACGCTACTGCCTCCGGCGCACATCGCGCAGACCCCGGGATCGGAAGCCGGGCTCATGCTGATCTCGCTCGCGGTCGCGCTGGTCGGGATCTTCGTCGCGTACCGGTTCTACGTCGCGGATCCGGCCATCCCACGCCGTCTCGCCGAGCAGGCGCGCGGGATCTACAAGACGCTCTTCAACAAGTACTGGGTGGACGAGGCGTACGAGTCCCTGATCGTTCAGCCGATCTATCGAGGCTCCGTGGATCTCTGGAATGACTTCGACACGGCCGTGATCGACGGCGCCGTGAACGGCGTGGGTCGTTTGATCCAGGGAGGCTCCGGGCTTCTCCGGCAGGCCCAGGTGGGCTACGTGCAGGTCTACGCGTTGATGATCGCGCTGGGAGCGGTGGTCGTGATCGGTTACCTGGCGCTCCGATGACCGGCTACACCATCCTCGGCGTGCCCATCCTCACGTTCCTGACCTTCTTCCCGACGGTCGGGGCGCTCCTGATCTTGTTGTTACCGTCCTCCAAGCCACGCACCGTGCGCATCGGCGCGTTTCTGGTCTCGATGATCACGTTCGCGGCCTCGATCCCGCTCTTCACGCTGTTCGACTCCACGCAGCGCGGCATGCAGTTCGTGGAGCAGGCGACGTGGGTGCCCAGCATGGGGATCAGCTACCACCTGGGCGTGGACGGGATCAGCATGCTCCTGATCCTCCTCACGACGCTGCTCACCGCGGTGTCGATCCTGTCCTCCTTCTCCTCCATCACCAGCCGCGTGAAGGCCTACATGGTGACCTTCCTGCTGCTCGAGACGGGGATGATCGGGGTTTTCGCCTCGCTCGATCTCTTCCTCTTCTACATTTTCTGGGAAGTGATGCTGATCCCGATGTACCTCTTGATCGGGGTCTGGGGTGGACCGCGCCGCGTCTACGCCGCGGTGAAGTTCATCCTGTACACGGTGGCGGGCAGCCTTCTCATGCTGGTCGGCATCCTGTACCTCTACTACGCGCATCACGTCGCGACCGGTGCTTACACCTTCGATCTCCTGGCGCTCTACGACACGCCACTCTCGCAGCAGGCGCAGCTCTGGCTCTTCGGAGCCTTCGCGCTGGCCTTCGCGATCAAGGTCCCGATGTTCCCGTTCCACACCTGGCTGCCGGACGCCCACGTGGAGGCGCCCACGGCGGGCAGCGTCATCCTCGCGGGCGTTCTGCTCAAGATGGGCGTCTACGGCTTCCTTCGATTTGCGATGCCGCTTTTCCCGGACGCGGCCCTGGCCTACACCCCCTGGATCGTGGGGCTCGCCGTGATCGGGATCGTGTACGGCGCGCTCGTGGCCATGGTGCAGCGCGACGTGAAGAAGCTCGTCGCCTATTCCTCCGTGAGCCACCTGGGATTCGTCATGCTGGGGCTCTTCGTCTGGAACACGCAGGGGCTCTCGGGCGGCATCTTGCAGTCCATCAATCACGGGCTTTCGACGGGCGCCCTCTTCTTGGCGGTGGGGATCCTCTACGAGCGCCGCCACACGCGCGAGATCTCGGAGTTCGGCGGGCTCGCGGCGGCTTTGCCCTGGTTCGCCGCGCTCTTCATGATCGCCTGCCTGTCCAGCATCGGGCTCCCCGGGCTGAACGGGTTCATCGGCGAGTTCCTGATCCTCCTCGGCGCGTTCCGCTCCTCACCCGTGGTGAGCGCCATCGCGGCCTTGGGGGTGATCCTGGCGGCGATCTATCTCCTCTGGATGTATCAGCGGGTGATGTTCGGCCCGATCACGAATGAAAAGAATCGCGGGCTGCCCGACATCTCGAAACGCGAGTTCTGGACCCTGGCACCGGTGATCTTCTTCATCATCTGGATCGGGGTCTACCCGAACACGTTCTTGAGAAAGCTCGATATGTCGGTCTCGGAGCTTCTGGCGCGCGCCCAGGCGCGCACCATCTCCATGCGGGCCGCGCCGCTTCTGACGCCGGCCCCGGCCCGGAACGCGTCCGCCGCGACGGAAGAGACACGATGACCGCGCTGATCCCGGTCGATGCCCCGATGGGGATGATCGCGCCGCTCCTCATCGTGTGCGGCACGGGATTCCTGATCCTGATCGCGGACCTGGTCTTCCCGCACACCAAGAAGCATTGGTGTGCGTACATGGCCATGGCGGGCATCGCGTGGGCCTTCGTGGTCGCGCTGGGGCAGTGGGGTGGCGCCTCGCCGCAGCGGGGTTACGCGAACATGGTCGTGCTCGACGACCTCTCCACGCTCTTCAACCTTCTCTTCCTCGCGAGCTCCTTCATCACGATCTTGTTGTCCGAGCCGTTCCTCCGCTCGGAGCGCGTGGAGCAGGGGGAGTACTACGCTCTGATCCTCTTCTGCACCTCGGGGATGATGCTCCTCGCGTCCGCCCTGGATCTGATCACGCTCTTTCTCGGGATCGAGGTCCTCTCGATCTCGCTCTACATCCTGGCCGGGTATCGCCGCGATTCGGACACCTCGAACGAGGCGGCGATGAAGTACTTCCTGCTGGGCGCCTTCGCCTCGGCCATCCTGCTCTACGGCATCGCCCTCACCTACGGGGCCACCGGCACCACGAACCTGGGCCGGATCGCCGATTCGCTCACGAACGCCGAGGGCACCTTCCCGGCGGGGCTTCTCCTCGCGGGCATGGCGATGATCCTGATCGGCTTCGCGTTCAAGGTGGCGCTCGTGCCCTTCCACATGTGGACCCCCGACGTGTACGAGGGAGCGCCCACGCCGATCACGGCGTTCATGTCGGCGGGGCCCAAGGCCGCGGCGTTCGCCGCCTTCTTGCGCACATTCTTCGTCGCCTTCGGCCCCATCCACAGCGACTGGAACATGCTCCTCTCGGTGATCGCGGCGCTCACGATGACCGTGGGGAACATCGCCGCCATCGCCCAGACGAACGTGAAGCGGATGCTCGCCTATTCGAGCATCGCCCACTCGGGCTACATCCTGATCGGGCTCGTGGCCGGAGGCAACGCGGGGGGCACGGGGGCCATCTTCTACCTCATCGCCTATATCGCCATGAACTTAGGGGCCTTCGCGGTCGTGATCCTCCTCGAGCACAAAGGCGGGGGAGGGGACGAGCTGCGCGACTATGCGGGCGTGGGCTTCCGCTACCCCCTCATCGGGGCGGCCCTTTCCCTCTTCATGATCTCTTTGTCGGGGATTCCGCCTACGGTAGGATTCGTGGGCAAGCTGTACCTGTTCGGGGCCGCCGTGCAGACGGGGCACATCTGGCTCGCCGTCATCGGCGTGCTGAACAGCGCGATCTCGGTCTTCTACTACCTGCGCCTCCTGGTGCTCATGTACATGCGCGAGCCCGGCGAAGTGCTGCCCCCGATCCGGGTGCCCGTCGCGATCGGGCTGGCTCTCCTCGTCACGGCACTCGCGACCTTGGGCGTGGGGCTCTTCCCCGGGCAATGGATCGAAGCGGCGAAGCAAGGAGTGCGGGCTCTCTTCTCGTGATGGAACTGGACCTTGCCGCAAGACAGACGCTCGACCGGGCGGTCGAAGGCATCCGGGAAACCGGGTACCTCGAGTGGCTTTCGAACACCTACCGGAAGGCCACGGAAGCCGCGGTCAAGGACTCGGGGCGTGAGCCTCGCGAGTGGAACGACCAGGACCAGCGCCGGATCCTGTTCGAGGCCGTTGCCTACATGTGCGCGCTTCTGCTCGAACGCGAGGTAGGCTCGTACTTCACCCGACGGACGCTCTTGTTCGGCCGCGTTCCGGATCGCAAGCGAATCGAGGCGTTCCGGACATCGTTCCTGGACTACCTCCCCGAGAAGTTGGGGTCCCTGGGCATCGCGAAGGTGCCGGTTCCGGCGGCGGGGCCCGTCCCGGCTCACGATGTCACCGCGATGGAGCGTTTCCGGGAGTACTCCCGGGGGCGGAACGGCAAGAAGGCATTCGAGCACTTCGGCTCGTGCATGGGGCGGGCCCTGGATCCGGGCCTCGAGGTCGTCACGAACATCGTGGCCCTGGAAAGCATCCCGATGCTCGTGATGGTGATTCACGGCGCGCTGGATCGGGAGTTCGGGATGCCGCCGCGGCCGAAGACGGGTCGCAAGGTCATCTCCGTCGCTCTCGCGGTGGCCGCGACCCTGGCGCTCGCGCTCGCGGGCGATTTCAGCTGCTTCGTGACGGATTCCCTGGGGGATACGAATCCGCCGGGGGTGATGTCCGGGGCGGCTTCGAGCCCTACCGGGCTGCCTTGACGGGATACGCCTCGAGGGCGCCGCGCAGGATGTCCATGGCCTTCCGCAGCGCGTCCGTTTCCAGCACGTAAGCGAAGCGAATCTCGTTTTTCCCGCGGCCCGGCGTGGCGTAGAACCCGTCGCCCGGCGCGACCATCACCGTGGCGTTCCCCTTGCGGTACTCCTTGAGCATCCAGATCACGAAGTCTTCCGCGTCCGCCACCGGCAGCTCCGCCATCAGGTAGAAGGCGCCTTCCGGCTTCCGCGCGAAAGCTCCCGGAATGGCGGCCAACCCCTCGAGCACGAGATCGCGGCGCTTGCGGTATTCGGCCACGACGCCCTGCGTGTAGGAGGCTGGCACCTGATCCAGCACCGCGCCCGCCCACTGGCCCAGGGTCGGCGGGCTCAGGCGCGCCTGGGCGAACTTCAGCGCCGCGTCGCGCACGGCGGCGTTCTTGGAGACCAGGGTGCCCACCCGCGCGCCGCACATGTTGAGCCGCTTGGAGATCGAATCCACGAGCACCGTGCGCTCGGCCACGGCGGGCCGCGTCATCGGGCTCTCGTGCTTCGTGCCGTCGTAGATGAATTCGCGATACGCCTCGTCGGTGATGATCCAGAGGTCCAGGCGCTTCGCGAGATCGCAGATCGCGTCCACCTCCGCGGCGGTGTAGGCGGTGCCGGTGGGGTTCGAGGGCGCGCACAGCAAGATACCCTTCGTGCGCGGCCCGACCGCGCGCTCGATGGCCTCGATCGGGGGAAGGTGGTACCCGGTCCGCGCGTCGCATGGGATCCCTTTCACCTCGACGCCCGCCAGCAGGGCCATGGTGGCATAGTTGGTGTAGAAGGGCTCGAAGAGGATCACCTCGTCGCCGGGGTTGAAGAGCGCCCAGAACGCGAACTGGAGGGCCTCGCTTCCGCCGACCGTGGTGATCATCTCCGTGGGCTTCACCTCGAGGCCGTGCTGCGCGTAGTAGCGCGACATGCCCTCGACGAACTCCGGGATGCCCGCGGACGGGCTGTACGGGACGTATTTCCCGGGATAGGTCCTGAGGCGCTCCATGACGATGTCGGGTGTGGGGATGTCGGGCTGGCCGATGTTCAGGTAGTAGACCTTGGCGCCGGTGCGCACCGCGGCGTCCGCGTAGGGGGCGAGCCGCCGGATGGGAGAGGCCTGGGCCTTCTGTCCTCGGGTGGAGACGTTCATCGTGGACCTTTCTCTCCCGCATAGGGAGTCGACACGACCTGACGTATGAGCTTCACGGTCTCTTCGAGATCGTTGGCGTTCACCAGCACTCTCGGGCCGCCCGTCTTCCGCGCCGGGATCGCCACCAGCGCGGTCGGAACGCCCGAGCGCGCCGCGCGCACCGCGCGGGCATCGCTCCCGCCCGTTTCGCGGATGAGCCATTGATGCGCCACCCGGGCCGCCTTGGCGGCGCGCTTGGTCAAATCGAGCGCCTTAGGGTGGGACAGGAAACCCTCCTCCTTGAGCCCGAGGCAGGGCCCTTTCCCTAAGGCGATGTCGCCGCCCCTTGATTCTCCCACGAATGCCACGTCCAGGACCACGGCGACGTCGGGGTCGATGCCGAAGGCGCTGGTCGCGGCACCCCGCGCGCCGAGATCCGACTGCGCGCTGAACACGA
>JBGPMB010000028.1:0-20720 GCA_041486775.1 Candidatus Eiseniibacteriota bacterium
ACCGTCTTCTCGTAGCCGACGATGCCGGGGAAGAGATTCTCGCCCCGCTCGATCATCGCAACGAGGTTTCGCCTCATCTCCTGCTTCACGGTTTGCGGCCGGTAGCCGCTAACCTTAAGCGCCTTTATCGTTTCCGGTTTCTTCATGGGGTGCTCGAGCTCTCCTTCGGGGTCGGGGGCAGATATCTCTTAGATGAAGCGTAACCCCCGGCGGCGCCGCCATCAAGGGGCACGGCCTACCGTCGCGGGGCGCCTCTCGAAATAGATGTTGACTCTAAGTGCCTAAATGCCGAATAATATTAGGTGATGAGCGCATTGAGCCTAACAAAACACGAAAACGGTACGTCCCTCGACGCCATCGACCGAAAGATTCTGGCGCTGATTCAGGACAACGCCAAGCTCTCGCAGGCCGAGGTGGCCAAGGCGGTCGGTCTCACGGCGCCCTCGGTCAACGAACGCATCCGAAAGCTGGAGCGCGGTGGCGTGATCCGGGGCTACGTGGCGCTTCTGGACGAACGGAAGCTCGGTCACGACATCACGGCATTCGTCGAGATATTCATCGAACATCCGAAATTCGAATCCGGTTTCATCGAAGCGGTCGCCGTCCTGGACGAGGTCCTGGAATGTCACCACATCACCGGCGAGTTTTCGCTACTGCTCAAGGTGCGGGTCAAGGACATGGCGGCGTTCCGCAAGCTCTTGATCGAGAAGCTGAACACGGTCCGGGGAGTGCGCCAGACACGCACGCTCATCGTCCTGGCCACCGCCAAGGAACAGCTCCGGATCAAGATCGATTCCGAATGAACGTCACTCAGCCTCGAAAGGAGCATCTCATGAACCCGACCCTGGCCCCCGCGGCGGCGCACATCTCGCCCGACAAGGTCCACGAGACGATCGCGAAGCACATGCTCGCGGACGGATTCGACTTCGTCCTCGATCTCGAGAAGAGCGAAGGCGTCTACATCTACGATTCCCGTCACGGCAAGCGCCTCCTCGATTTCTTCTCCTTCTTCGCGACCAATCCCGTCGGGATGAACCATCCCGCGATGAAGACCCCGGAGTTCACGAAGAAACTCCTGCGCTCGGCGCTCCACAATCCGTCGAACTCGGACGTCTACACGGTCGAGATGGCGGAGTTCGTCGAGACGTTCGGAACGCACGCCATGCCCGCGTTCATGCCGCATCTCTTCCTCGTGGCGGGTGGCACGCTCGGCGTCGAGAACGCGCTCAAGGCCGCATTCGACTGGAAGGTGCGGAAGAATTTCGCTCGCGGTCATCGTGAGGAGCGCGGGCACCAGGTGCTCCACTTCGAGCAGGCGTTCCACGGCCGCTCGGGATACACGCTCTCTTTGACCAACACGACCGATCCCCGGAAGACGGCCTACTTCCCGAAGTTCGATTGGCCCCGTGTCCTCAATCCCAAGGTCCGCTTTCCGCTGAACGAAGCGAATGTGAAGGACGTGAAGGCGCGCGAGGCGCTTTCGATCGCGCAGATCCGGACGGCGTTCGATCAGAACAAGGACGACATCGCGGCCATCCTCATCGAGCCGATCCAGGGCGAAGGCGGCGACAACCACTTCCGGAAGGAGTTCTTCCAGGAGCTGCGCCGGATCGCGGATGAGTACGAGGCCATGCTGGTGTTCGACGAGGTCCAGGCCGGTCTCGGGCTCACGGGGAAGATGTGGGCGTACGAGCACTACGATATGAAGCCCGACATGATCGCGTTTGGAAAGAAGACCCAGGTCTGCGGCTTCATGTCGAGCACCCGGATCGACGAAATCCAGGACAACGTGTTCCACGTCTCGAGCCGGCTCAACTCCACGTGGGGCGGCACGCTGGTGGACATGGTGCGCTCCGGGCGGTACCTCGAGATCATGGCCGAGGAGAAGCTCCTCGAGAACGCCGCCTCCCGGGGTGCTGAGCTTCTGGCCGGACTCGAGGCGATGCAGCGCGAGTTCCCGGATCATGTGTCGAACGCGCGCGGGAAGGGCCTCATGTGCGCCTTCGACCTGCGCGATGGTGCGCTCCGCGACAAGGTGATCGCGAACGCCTACGAACAGGGCGTGATCGTGATCGCGTCCGGTCCCACGGCGATCCGGTTCCGCCCGCCTCTCGTGGTCACGAAGGAAGCGATCGCGGAGGGGCTGGAGAAGCTGCGTTCCAGCATCAAGAAGGCGATCGCGGGATAGGGAATTTTCGCCACTCGCTGAGCGTACAGATGAAGTAACCTCGCGGTGACCGGGTCCTACGGGACCTGGTTGCCCGCCGGGGCTCTGGAGCGCTCATGAATGTTCGAGGTTCCATCCGGGTCCTCCACCTCACTCGATTCCTGCTCGCTGCATTTCTTCTCGCGCAGGCGTGCCCCGCGCGGTCCGCTCCACCCCCACAAACAGTCTGGTCGAACGGAAGCTCCTTTGTCCTGATACCGAGCCTCGTCCGCATCGGGGGCCTGCCGGTTCAGGTGGGGGCCCTCCCGTTGGGACAGGAGGTGCCGTATATGTTCTCCCTCCAGGGAGGACGAGTCAGCGACGAGGTCCCACGGCCCGAAGTTCACGACATCCGCGCCGTGGTGCTCTCGCCGAATACGAAGCTGATCGCGTACACTGCGCGGGAAGGAGTCGTGGTCACCGACCTCGATGGTCGGGTGCTTGACCGAGACGAGCACGCTACCGCCTGCCGCTGGAGTCGAGACGGGGAGTCGCTGGCCCTCCTGTTGGGAGGCTCCGGCGATCACGGCATCGGAATCTGGAACGCGAAGCGAAAGAGAACACGATACGTGCGGGAGGATGCCGACGCTGTCGCTTGGGGGACCAAGGACACACTCTTCTTCAGCGCGAAGAATCGCGTGTGGGCGACCGACCGCGACGGCGACCCGCCTTCGGGAACCCGGCATCACGGGGCCGAAGTCTCTCCGGACGGCCTCTATTCGATCGATCATCCTGGCGGTTTCTGGTCCGGTTCCAGGATCGTCCACGATCGCAGCGGAGTGGATCTGTCCTCACCCATCTTCGCCGCCCTGGGCGCATGCACTCCGCGCCACTTTTCAGAGCCGTTCTGGGTGCCGGCCGCCGGGCACTATCTTGTCGTCTCGATCTGCGGACAATGGCGTCAGGCCGATGGATCCAACGAGTGGGCTTGCCGTACCGGAATCGTGGACGTGCTGACGTGTGAGCTCGCCGTCGCGTGGAACGGGATGTCGCTCGGGCCCTCGGCCGACGGTGAGTCGGTATGGGTCACGGACGGCGACGCGGTCCTGCCGCGCAGCCTGCGCGAGCGTACGATTCACTCGCGGGTCCGTTCCGGCCGTCCCGACTGGGAACACAACTTCGACGAGATTCACCTTCTGACGCGAACACGATCCTGGGGCAAGTCAGTCCTCAGCGATGTGCGAGAAAGAGTGCTCGAGAAATCCCTGACCATGAGAATCGGCGACATCCTGCCGCGCCTTCTTCCCACCGAGCCCGCCATTGCCTTGGTCGATATCCCGGGCGCGCACCGAGCGGTTTTTCGCATGATGGGGTCGGGATTTGTCGTGACGCTTCCGGGTGACCGGCCACGGAACCTCGATTTCTTCGAGGTCGGGCGCGCCCCCGTGGCCCTTAGCCAAATGATTTCTGATGGGGGCTCTACCATCGAGCTCTCGACCCTACCTTGATTCCGCGCGTGGGCAGGGTGCTCCTTTCATGCCTCGCGCTCGCGATGCTGGCTCCGGCGGCGACCGCGGCGGCAGCCGGCGCGATCCGGTTCGTGGACGGCGTGTCGTACCCACGAACCCAGGCGGGCATCCAGGCGGCGCTCGATGAGGCGGCTGCAGCCGGCGAGGGCACTGTCTGGGTAGCGGACGGCGACGCCACCCTGGCCGCCGGAGTCACGGTTCCCGTCTCGACCACCCTCCACCTCGGCCGCGGCAACTTCACATTCACCGGCCGCGCGGGATTTCGGCTCTCGAACAAGTCCACCCTGGAGGGACAGGGCTACGGCTCCACGCGGATCGCGGCCGGGCGCGCCTTCTCGGGACGGCTGGTCGAGAACGCGGACACCACCGGCCGGCAGGAGTCCTGCCGCATCGTGAACCTCGAGATCGACGGGGCCAGAGCGAGCGGCGCGCGCGTGGACGCGGGCATCCGCATCAAGCGCATCTACGTCATGACCACGATCCGCGACATCTCAGTGCACGACTGCAGCGGGAACGGTGTCCGGATCGAAGGGACCGACGCGAATTCCGTCGGCCAGCTGGTTGTCGACAACGTGTGGGTGAACAACGGAGGCGACTACAACTTCTACATCAACGCCGCGGCCCGGAACATCTGGCTGAACGACTGCAGCTCCGAGCGCCCCGGACGAAACACGGCGGGGCTCTACATCAACGGGACCACGACCAAATCGGGACAGAACCTCGGGTGCCGCGTCTCCGGGTTCTACACCGAGATCGCGGACACGATGAGCGCGGGCATTCTCGTGGACGGCGCGGCCGCTGTGGAGATCGACAACTACACGGCGGTCTCCAGGCGCCCGGGGATGAGGGCGGGCGTGGAGGTGAGGAACAGCGCTTCGGGCATCCACGGATTCTCACCTTCCAATCTGACAATCCGCGACCTCTGGTCGGAGAGCGACACGCTGGTGCTGGACCGGGCCAACGGCGTCACGATCACCTCCGGCGGCGATCCGAAGGGGAATCCCTACAAGGGGCTGGCGTGGTACACGTCGCCGAACGCCTCCGGCACGTCGCCGTCGAACGGCTACCGCGGCTACGGCCAGATCGTGGGGATCCAGCCCGGGAAGCAGGGACCCAGGATCGGCTCGGCGCGCACGATCGCTCCGCATCCGGACGGCTCGGTGTTCCTGGTCACGGGAAGCTCGACGGTGAGCACCATCACCGGGTCGGATTACTTCCTCTGGAAGGTCACCTACTTCATGGTCAGCACCGCGGTCCGGTTCGACTCTGCGGGGAACATCCGCCTCAGCGTGGCGGCGGGCGATTTCGTGGGGAACGGCTCGGGCGGCTACGACATTCTGGCCTTGATGTGGGATGGCCGGCAGTGGAACGAGGTCTCGCGCAGCCTGAATTGACTCAGGCCGCGGGCTGCTCCACGGCGGCGCGTTCCCGCGCCTCGCGACGCGGCAATCGCGCCGCGGCGAGCGCGGCGACCCACAACACGATCCCCGCCATCCAGAGCGGCGCGCCGGGGCTCACCGCCTCGAACGCCAGCCCGCCCAGGAACGGCCCCACGGCGCGCGCGAGGCTCCCGAGCGATTGATAGATGCCCAGGATTCCGCCCTGCTCGTCGGCCGGGGTCGCGAGCGAGATGAGCCCCGAGAGCGATGGCGTCAGCATCCCGCTCGCCACCGCGATGAATCCCATCACGAGCAGGAAAAGCGCGAGGGGCGGAGCCAATCCGGCCGTGACGAACGCCAGGCCCATGAGCGCCAGGCCCGCGCGCACCAGCGCCCGCTCGCCGAACCGGCGCACGAGCGCGCCCACGACTCCCATCTGCATCACGGCGGCGACCACACCCACGTACGCGAACAGGTAGCCGATCTGGTGGGGCCCCCATCCGAAATACCGCTGGGAGAACAATGCCAGGATCGCCTCCATCCCGGAGAAGCAGAGCGTCGCGGTGAAGAAGAGTCCGAGCACGGTGCCCACGACGGGCCGCTCCAGCGCCTCGCGCATCGTCGCCAGCGGATGGTGTCTCGCAACCGTCACCCTGCGCAGCTCGGGCGGCAGCGATTCGCCGAGGCGGAAGAAGGCGAATACCGCCGCCACCAGGGCCAGCGCGGCTGAAGCGTAGGCGGGCACCGAGTATCCCCAGCGGCTCAGGATCCCACCCAAGGCCGGCCCGAAGATGAATCCCATCCCGAACGCCGCGCCGATCAGACCCATTCCCTTTGTCCGGTTCTCGGGCGTCGTGGTGTCCGCGACGTAGGCCTGCGCGGTGGAGAGCACGGCGCCCGCGACCCCGGCGAGCATCCGCGACGCGAAGAGGAGCGCCAGCGAGTGCGCGGCGGCATAGACGAGGTAGGAGATGGCCGTGACCACGAGGCTTCCGATCAGGACGGGTCTTCGGCCGATCCGGTCGCTCAGCCTCCCCCACAAGGGCGCGAAGAGAAACTGGCACAAAGAATAGGAAGCCATGAGGAGGCCCACCACGAACGCCTTCGCGCCGTAGGTCTCCGCGTAATAGGGGAGGAGTGGGATGATGATCCCGAAGCCCAGGAGATGGATGAAGACGGTGAGGAAGAGGATGCCGCGCGAGGCCTTAGAGACCGGGGGCTTCACGTCGGGCGATCGCGGCACGGCGGGAGTATACTCCGAGCGTGCCCTCGCCTCTTCCCCGATCCTTCTACGACCGACCCACCGTCACCGTGGCGCGCGAGCTCCTGGGCTCGATGCTGTGCCGCCGCGTGAAGGGACTCACGCTGCGCGGACGCATCGTCGAGACCGAGGCGTACGTGGGCGAGAGGGACCTCGCCTGCCATGCCCGCGCGGGAATCACGCCGCGGACGCAGCCCCTCTACGGGCCGCCGGGAATGGCGTACGTCTATCTCACGTACGGCATGCACCACCTCCTGAACGCGGTGACCGAGCCCGAGGGAAAGCCCGCGGCGGTCCTGATCCGCGCGCTGGAGCCGATCGAGGGGATCGAATGGATGGAGAAAGCCCGCGGCATCACGAAGCGGCATCTTCTGGCCTCCGGGCCGGGGAAGTTGGCTCAGGCCTTCGGCCTCGATCTCGCGTGGAACCGCGCCGATCTCTGCGCCGGGGACCTCTGGATCGAGCCGGGTTCCGTCGTGGTGGACCATGCGGTTCAGACCTCGCCCCGGATCGGCTGTCAGAATGTCCCCGAGCCGTGGGCCACTATCCCCTGGCGATTCTACGTAGGCTCATCCCCACACGTCACACCGGGCCGGGCGTCTCGGAATCTCCTGGTGACAAACGCGCGCGAATTCGGGAATAATCGTGACTCACGCGCCGCCGCCGGGAGGGACTCTCGGCGTGCACGGCGCACCCACGAAACACCTCACCGCTAAGGGGAGTCCAGTGTCGGGCTTTCTCACCAAGAAGAATCTGGAGTGGCGCGAGCGAGCGCGCGAAGTCGCCGAGAAGGTCGTGCGCCCGCTCGCCGCGAAGTACGACCGGCTGCAAGAATATCCCTGGGAGATCAAGGAGGCGATCGCCAGGGCGGACCTCATGAAAGTCTGGATCCCCGAGGAGTACGGCGGGGCGCCCGACGGCGGGAGCGTCCTCAACCTCTGCATCTGCGTCGAGGAGCTTTCGCGCGCGTGCGGCGGCGTGGGCGTTCTCTACGCCGTGAACGCGCTCGGGACCTTCCCCGTCATGGTGGGAGGCTCCGAGGAGCAGAAGCACCGGTTCCTGGGTCCCATCGCGCGCGGCGAGAAGCTCATCTCCTTCGGCCTCTCCGAGAAATTCGCGGGCAGCGACGCCGCGAGCCTCCACGCGGCCGCCGTCAAGGACGGCGATCACTACATCCTGAACGGCGAGAAGAAGTGGAACACCAACGGCGGCGCCGCGGACATCTACACCGTCTTCGCGGTCACCGATCCCGCATCCAAGTCGCGCCGCACCAGCGCGATCATGGTCGAGAAGGGAACCCCGGGGTTCAGGATCGGCAAGGTCGAGGACAAGATGGGGATCCGGTGCGTCCCGGTGGTGGAGATCCACTTCGAGGATTGCCGCGTCCCGGCGAAGAACCTGCTCGGCGATGTGCCCGGCATGGGGTTCAAGCACGCGATGGCGACGCTCGACAAGGCCCGCCCCGGCGTCGCGGCTCAGGCCGTGGGCCTGGCGCAGGGCGCCCTCGAGTACGCCATGGTCTACGCGGGCTATCGCGAGCAGTTCGGCGCTCCCATCTCCTCGTTCCAGATGATCCAGGCGATGCTCGCCGACATGGCGACGAGGATCGAGGCGGCCCGGAATCTGGTCTACGTGGCCGCGATGGCGGTGGACAGCGCCGCGCCCAACGTCTCCAAGCTCTCCGCCATGTGCAAACTCTTCGCCACCGACACCGCCATGGCCGTCACGACCGACGCGGTCCAGATCTTCGGCGGGTACGGCTACATGCGCGACTATCCCATCGAGAAGTACATGCGGGACGCCAAGATCACGCAGATCTACGAGGGCACGAACCAGGTGCAGCGCATGGTGGTGGCGCGCTCTCTCGTCAAGGAATCGCTGGGACTCAAGCATCTGCTGAACTTCATCCCCAAGGAAGTCCAGAAGGGCGTCAACGACCCGGAGACGCTGAAGCGTCTCGCGGACGAAGCCAAGCGTCTCGCCGAGGAGACCGCGGGCGCGCTCCCGACCCACAATTCATGATCCTCGGAGCCTGAGGAGGATAACGGTGGAATCAACCACGATGGACCGCACGGCGACACTCAAGACCGGGGACATGGCACCCGACTTCACGCTGTCCGATCAGAACGGAAGCAAGGTCGCCCTCTCGTCCTTCCGCGGCTCGAAGAATGTGGTCCTGGTCTTCCATCCGCTCACGTTCACCTCGGTGTGCGCGATCCAGATGCCGGGTTACAGCAAGGAGCGCCAGTCGTTCGACGGGCTCGAGACGCAGGTGCTCGGGTTGAGCGTCGATTCGGTGCCGTCGCACAAGGCGTGGGCCGATCATCTGGGAGGAGTCGACTATCCGCTCCTCGCCGATTTCTGGCCCCACGGCGAGGTGGCCAAGAAGTACGGCATCCTCCGGCCCGAGGGCTACTCCGAGCGCGCGACGTTTGTGATCGACAAGAAGGGCGTCATCCGCCACATTGAAGTACACGAAATGGGCAAGGTTCCGGATCGGGCGAAGCTGCTCGAGATTCTGAAGACCCTGAGATAATCGAACCGATGGCGCGTATGGGTTGGGCAACCCACCAAGGTCCGACTGGACCGCGCGGGCGATGGGCGACGGCGCAAGCCGTCGCCCTCGCCTTGATGTTCACGCTCGCGCTCGCGGCGCTCGCCGGCTTCGCGGCGATCGCCAGGGCCAAGACGCCCCCGCCGCGCCCCATGGGGAATGCCGATGAGAAGGCCGCTGCCGTCGCCGCTCAGCTCGATAACGCCATGGGCGGCATGTCCGCATGGGAATCGGCTCCTTACGTCCGCTTCGACTTCGTGGTCGTGAAAGACGGCAAGGAGCTGGACCGCTTCCGCCACTGGTGGGACAAGCGCCATGGACGCGACCGCGCGGAAGGTCCCGACGAGAAGGGACGCATGGTCGCCGCGATCGTGAACCTCGGCGACCGGACGGGAAAATCCTTCACCGCCGGTCTTCCCGACAGGGATTCGTCGGAGGTCGCGGCGCAAGTCGACAACGGGTACGGGCGCTGGGTGAACGACAGCTATTGGCTCATGATGCCGTTCAAGCTTCGCGATCCCGGCACGAATCTGAAATACGGTGGCGTGAAGAAGGGCGAGAACGGCGTGGAATGGGACGTGCTCGAGCTGACGTTCGACAAGGGCGTGGGCCTGACGCCGGGCGACCACTACTGGCTCTACGTGAACCGGAAGACCCACCTCATGGACAAGTGGGACTACCTCCTGCAATCCATGGACCCGAAAGGTCCCCCTGCCACCGCGACGTGGGAGGAATGGACCAAGGTCGGGGCGGTCCGGCTATCGGCCATGCACCACTTCCAGGGAAAAACGGTGTCGCTCCGCTTCGAAAATCTTGCCCTCCCCTCGACCATGGACGAATCCATCTTCACGGACGCCCGCCCGAAGTACTGAGACCCCTCGCAGCACACCTGAAGCAGCGACCTTGAACCTCAGCGTGGCACGAATTATCATGCCGCTTCGGAGAAGCGGTCCGCCTCGTCTCCCAATGGGGGCTCATTCATGGCCGGGAAGCGCTCGAGTAAGAGGCCTAAGTCGAGTAGACCCAAGAAGATAAAGAAGCGCGCCGCCGCGAAGCGGAAGGCGAAATCCTCGGCTCGCCCGAAAAACAAAGCCAGGTCCCGCGCGAAGGCCCGCTCCAAGCCGAGGCCGAAGGTCCCCTCCAAGCCCAAGCGCTCGTCCCGCCCGAAATCGAAAGCCGGCGTAAAGAGCGTCCTTCGCAGCAAGCCGAAGGCGTCCGCCTCTTCCGGTGCCGTCGAGGGTGGGATCAAGATCTCGAGGATGCCCGCCGGGGCTGTCCGAGGCGTGGCGGCCAAGCAGGCCGCGAAGGGAAGGGGCCGTCTCATGGCGCGCGGAGCCTCCGATCGGGGGCCTCAAGGACTCCTCGAGTTCGATGACGGCCCGCCGGCGTCGGAGCTCACCCGCGATCCGTCCCTGGGCCCGCTTCCCCCGATGCCGAAGAAACGCCGCGGCAAGGCAAGCCAGCTCAACATGCTCGATTTCCCGGGGGAGAGCCTGACGGTCGGGATGCAGGCGCCCGAGTTCTCGCTCCCGAGTACGCTCGGCCGCCGGGTAACGCTGGCGGAGTTCCGCGGCAAGCGGGTGATTCTCTACTTCTATCCCAAGGACGACACGCCCGGCTGCACCATGGAGGCCTGTGGATTCCGCGATTCCTTCCCGCGCATCGAGTCCAAGGACGCGATCGTCCTGGGAGTCAGCCTCGACGATGAGCTGAGCCACGAGCGCTTCGCACAGAAGTACAGCCTTCCGTTCCCGCTCCTCGCGGACAAGGACGCGGCCGTCTCGCGTCAGTACGGAACCTACAAGGAGAAGAGCCTCTACGGGCGGAGCTTCTGGGGAATCGAGCGCACCACGTTCGTGATCGATCGTGAGGGGAAGGTGGAGCACGTATTCCGGCGCGTGAAAGTGGAGGGTCATGCCGAAGAGGTGATGGCTACACTCGCCCTCTAGTGCGCCGCACCAAGATTATCGCGACCGTCGGTCCCAGCTCCGCCGATGAGGCGGTGCTCGCGCGGATGATCCGCGCCGGGATGGACGTCGCCCGCCTCAATTTCTCTCACGGAAGTCGTAGCAACCACGCCCGGGCCATCCGCCGCATCCGGACGGCGGCCGCCGCGGTCGGACGCCCGGTCGGTCTCCTCCTGGATCTCCAGGGCCCCAAGCTTCGCGTCGGTGAATTCCACGGCGGATCGGTCCATCTGAGGCAGGGATCCCTGCTCCTGGTCACGAACCGGCGCGTCAAGGGCACGGCCGAGCTCATCCCGGCCGTCTATTCCGGCCTCATGCGCGATGTCACAGTCGGCGACCGCGTGCTCCTGGACGACGGGAAGCTCGAGCTTCGCGTGATCCGCAAGGAACGCCGGGGGCTTCGCTGCAAGGTGGTCGTGGGCGGCCGTCTCTCGGACCACAAGGGTATGAATTTCCCGGGCGTGCGCCTGAGCGCCGATTCCCTAACCGCCAAGGACCGCGGCGATCTGGCCTTCGGGCTCACGATGGGCATCGACTTCGTCGCGCTCTCTTTCGTGCGGAGCGACGCGGATCTCATGAAATTGAGGCGGCTCCTGCGCGGGGCGAAGCACCCGCCGATGGTGATCGCGAAGATCGAGCGGCGCGAGGCCATCGAGAATCTGGAGGCGATCCTGGGCGCCGCGGACGGCGTGATGGTGGCCCGCGGCGACCTCGGCGTGGAATACCCGCCGGAGCGCGTGCCCATCTTGCAGAAGCGGATCATCCAGCGCGCGAACGCGCGCGAGGTCCTCGTGATCACCGCGACCCAGATGCTCGAGTCGATGATCTTCTCGCCGCGTCCGACCCGAGCCGAGGCCTCCGACGTGGCGAACGCCATCTTCGACGGGACCGACGCCCTCATGCTGAGCGCCGAGACCGCGGTGGGGAAGTATCCCGAGCGGGCGGTGCGCACCATGGGACGGATCGCGTCGGAGGCGGAGGAGGTGACCATCCCGCTGCTCCGCCGGCGGACCGGGGACCACAAGACGGCTCTCGCGTCGCCGACCCACGCCCTCGCGCACACCGCCTGCCAGGCCGCCTACGAGCTCCGCGCGAAGGCGCTCGCGGTCTTCACCCACACGGGCTATTCGGCCCGCCTGGCGAGCAAGGCGCGCCCCGCGGCTCCCATCATCGCCCTGACCCCGCTGGAATCCACGTGCCGGCGGCTCACGCTGGCCTGGGGGGTGATGGCGGTCCGGGTCCCGCAATGGCGGACCGCCGACAAGATGGTCGAGCTGGGCATCCGCCTGCTTCAAGAAAGGAAGCTGATCCGCCGAGGAGAGTGGGTGGTGGCGATGGCGGGCACCACGATCCGCGCCGGAGGGACCAATCTCCTTCGCATTTTGCAAGTCGGGCGCCGTCCCGACCTGCCTCCCGCCGCGAATTCGCGTCGAATCTCCCGGCGGCGCGGAACATCCAAATTGACATAAGGGAAACTGCTCTCTAGACTTGAATCGAGGAGGATCTCCAAAGACATGGTCAACCTGACTGAAAAAGCAGCTTCCGAGATCAAGGCCATCATGGAGCAGAATGGCGGCACCTACCAAGGTGTGCGCGTTTTCGTCGCCGGGGGCGGTTGCTCCGGTCTGTCCTATGGGATGGAGATCTGCGAGGAGCCTGCCACCGCCGAGGATCAGATCTTCGAGACGCTCGGGGTGAAGGTGATCGTGGATCTGGCGAGCTACGAATACCTGAAGGGCGCTTCCATCGATTTCGACGACGCGCTGGGCGGCGCCGGCTTCAAGATCAACAATCCGAACGCCGCCAAGAGCTGCGGTTGCGGCAGCTCCTTCGCGACGACCGAGGGGGGCGAGGAGCCTGCCCAAGGCGGCGGCGGTTGCGGCTGTGGTGGGGGAGGGTGCGGCAGCCACTAGCGTCGCGCCCGTTCCGATCGGCATTCCGTCCGGCGTCCCGGCTCAGGGGCGCCGGACTTTTTCGTTCCAGGAGGAGCGCGCCGCGTGGCGTCTGAATTCTTGAAGGTCGCGAACGTCCGGGACCTGGAGCCCGGCAAGGGGATGATCGTCGTGGTGAAGGGCACGCGGGTCGCGCTCTTCAACTGCGACGGCGTCTTCTACGCGATCAAGAACACCTGCCCCCACATGGGCGGAGAGCTGGGTGAGGGATATCTGGCCGGCGACGTCGTGACCTGCCCCTGGCACGGGTGGCGATTCAGCGTGAAGACCGGAAAGAACCCGGAAGCGGACGTGGTCGCCGTGCGCACCTTCGAGGTGAAGGTGGAGGGAGAGGACGTGTACGTCGGTGTCTGAGGCGTGACCGGCGAGCCCCGGCCTGCCGCCTCAGCTCGGAAGGATATGGAGCCAGTCGCGCAGGAGGAACTGGACGCGCGAGATGAGGAGCGAGACGCGGGCCATCACGGTGTAGCCGAAGCTCGCGCCGAAGGCGACCATCAGGAAATAGATCCCCACCCGGGCCGCCGCCCCGTGCACCCCTCGATGCGGCAGCGAGAAGAAGAAGTAGGCAAGCACCGTGAGGAAGCCGATGAAGATCAGAGCCGAGCTGACCGCCGCCCATCCGGCGTGCCAGGGCTTGGCGGCGTCGGCGAGCTGGGCGAAGATCTGCGCCTGCATGTAGCCCGGGATCGCGACCCCGGAGTAGATCCCCACGTAGAAGGCGATCGACCAGCGCGCGATACCCGCCCCCTTCTCCCAGATGCGCGCGAGCATCATGAGCCCGAGCGCGAGCGGGATCAGGACCACCAGGTCATGCCCCTTGGTGAGCGGCGTCCACACGTTCGGGATCAGCACACTCTCCCACTGAACGGCGAGCAGGTAGCCCGCCGAGGCCCCGACGAACAGGTGCTCGGCGAAACGGTAGAACGGGTTGTCCTTGTACAGGAACGAGAAGACACAGAGGGTGAGGATCGCGGCGATCCAGGTCCCGATCATCGCGCCATGCTCCCGGTCGCGGCTCCACCGGCGTCGCCCGCCCGCTTGCTGAGGAAGAGCGCCCCGTTTCCCACGATCACCAGGGCCACGACGATCAGATGCACCAGGCTCTGCGCGTCCATGCCGCGCCGCGCGTCACCGATGGTGCCGATCAGGGCCTCGTACTCGGCGGCGCCCTTCATCCCGCCAATCAATCCCAGGATCTGCCTCGAGGAGAGATACGGGTAGTAGTCGGTCGCCATGACCGCCGTGCATCCCACCACGAGCGGAGCGTGGTAGCGCCCCTGGGCGAACTGGATCCAATAGTCCGTGACCGAGGATCCGCTCAGATTCACCACCATCGCCATCTGGCGGTAGGAATTCACGCCGCGCAGGATCGGAATCGAGTCCAGCGGCGTTCCGTAGAAATCGACGGGATACATCCCCCTGAGATTCTCGCCGATTCCGATCATGACCACCTGGTTGCCCGACTTGTAGCCGAGCCACGCGTAGTCCTTGTTCTTGACCGCGCCCTCGGCCTTGGCCGCGAGCGTGATCGCACGCTCGCCGAGCCCGGTGCCCGCCGGGTAGAGCGTCATGGCGATCACTTGGAGATGCTTCCGGAAGCAATGGCGCAGGACGGCCACCGACATCGGCATGAGCTCCGCCATGATGTCGGGCTCGTAATCCATGGAGATGAGGACCTTCGATCCGGGTGGAAGGGCGTCGATCGCCTCGAAGGCCGCTTTGACGCGGGGCGTCACCGTGACCGGGAGGTTCAGCGGATGAAGGAGCGGCAGGACGACCCCGGCCGCGACCAGGAGGAAGATGATCCTCCGGTCGATCGCGAGAAGTCTTCGCACCCAGGTCATCGCTCAGGACCTCCCCAGGTAGCTCTGCTCGATCCCGAGAATGATCTTGAGCGCGGTGGAGACGGCCCCCAGACCCACGCCCAGCGCGATGGCCCGCTTGGCCGCGAGGTTCGGGACGTCCAGCAGCCATTCGGTGATGCCCGGCAGGTGGGGCGAGATGAGCGGGCCGATGGAGACACGGCCGACCATCATCACGATCGCGGTGATCAGGAGGAGCGTCGCCTCCACGCTCCGCGCCCGGAAGGCCCGGAAGGCGGCCGAGGCGATGACGAAGGCCAGGAGCGAGAACATGGTCGAGGCGAGCGGGGAATTGATGTTGTCGTAAATGATCCCGACCGGCGTTCCTTCTCCCACGCCCTTCCAGATGCCCAGGACCGTGATGACAACCAGGGAGGAGAGCGTCACCAGGCTGAATGCCCAGCCCTCGGCGCGGGTCTTCACCTTCTTCACATGACTGCCCCAGAGCGAGAGCGAGCCCAGGATGAGGGCGAAGGCGTACACCACGAGCGTCCACTCGAGGAGCTTGGAATTGAGCGCCTGGGCCCTGTAGTTCGGGATGAAGTAGAGCGCCGCCATGGCCGCCCCGGAAAGAAACGTGACGAGGAGCGGCCCGCGCCGCATCAGTGCCTTGCGTCCCGGCTCACGCGGCGCCGAGCCACGTCATGAGGGCGATGTGTCCCAGCGCCGCGAGCGCCAGAGCCGCCACCACGGCCGCGGCCGCGAGCGCCTTCGCCCAATCCTGCGCGATGATCGTGGCGAGCTGGATGGGCTCCTTGCCCAGATACGCGCTCGCAGCGAAGAGCTCCTCGCCCAGGAGCGTGTAATCGCACGCGCAGACGAAGAAGGGAAGCTGGGTCACCTTGTCGGTGCCGGCGATCTGGATCGCGCCCGTCATGGCGCCGGTCTCGGCCAGGAGCAACGATTCCGCGTAGAAGGAGCCCATGTAGATGTTCGCCGCGGGCCGCTCGCGCAGCATGTAGCCGTTCACGGCCGCGACGTAGGCCATCTGCTGGGCGCTCACGTAGTGCACGCAGCCGGGCCGGAAGGCGTCGGGCTTCCCGACCTTGGAGTAGGCCTCGCGCGCGGCCCCGTCCAGGACCGTCATCACCACCGGGTCGTAGCAGGGGACGTCGATGTCGCAGCCCATCTCCGCCACGCGCTGGGCGAGCCGGTAGAGGATGGTGATGGCGGCGAAGGTGCCCACCTCGCTCATGTCGCTCAGGCCCGGGACGTAGAGCACGGAGCGTCCCATCTCGGTCGCGCGCCCGATCGCCTCGTCGAGCGCCTTCAGCCCGGCGATCGGCCGGACGTAGAGCTCTCGGTTACCTCGCGCGCGGAGGAGATTGACGACGAGAAAGGCGGTGAAGAGGAGAACGCCGATGAGGATGTTCAGGCGGGCCGGGTCGAACCAACGGGTGTCGAGCGCAGGCGTCACGAAGGCGGACCGTAGCACGCCGGCGGGGGAGGGTCAACGCGGCTTGCACGAGCCGCGACCCTCCTGTATCGTCCGCCGGTCCTCGTCTCGCTGACACCCCGTTCTCATTGCCCGAAAGGAGACCCAGGCCATGCGACGGACCCCCTGGGCGGTACTGGTGGTTTCGCTCACGATGTTCGCTTCGCTCGTCCTCGTCTCCTGCGTCAAGAAGGAGACCATCCCGCCGCCGGTGTCGGAGGCGGATCAGGTCGCGCGGGGGAACTACCTGGTCACGATCATCGGCTGCAACGACTGCCACACGCCTGGCTATTTCTACGGCGCCCCCGACACCACGCGGCCGCTCTCGGGAAGCGAGCTGGGATGGAAGGGCCCGTGGGGCGTGAGCTACCCACGCAATATCACCCCCGAGCCCCAGACCGGAATCGCCGCGTGGAGCGAAGCCGACATCGTGACCGCCATCCGGACCGGGAAGCGGCCCGACGGGAGGATCCTCCTGCCGCCCATGCCCTGGCCCGACTTAGCCGCGCTCAGCGACGACGACGCGATGGCCATCGCCAAGTACTTGAAGACGCTGCCGCCCGTTCTGCACAAGGCGCCGGACATCGTGGCGCCCGGCTCTCCGGTCAAGGGGGCCTACTTCACGCTCCCGGCTCCCCCGGCGTGGGACGCGCCGAAGGCGCCGCCGGCGGCACCGCCCGCTACACCCTGACGCCTGAGGGAAGCGCCGCGCAGCACGTGTCCGATCTGTGGGAAGGAGGCCTGAGATGGCCGACGTGATGGAAGAACGGATTCACTCCATCGAACGGACCGCTGGCTTTGCGTTCGTGATCGCCGCGGTAATTCTGGCCACGACGATGCTGGTCCACCCCATCTTCCCCGATGTGAACAACACCGGGCAGGTGCTCCAGGCGATCACGGGCGCCAAAGGAGAGGCCTGGATGCAGGTGCACGCGATCATGGCGGTCGGATTCGCTATCGCGGCCATTGCCTTCTGCGCGCTGGCGTTCCTGCTCCACCTGAAGGGCTCCTCGGGGTCGGCCTCGATCGTGACCGCGTGCGCGCTTATGGGGGGCGGAATTTGGGTCACGTTTCTCTCGGCCGAGCTCTACACGTATCATTTCTTCACGAACCTCTACAGCGTGGACCCGGGCGGCGCCACGATGCTCTTCTCGACCGTCTGGTTCTGGAAGCTGGGGGCCCTCTACGCGGGGGCCCTGTTCTTCTTCGCGGCTGTGTTCACGGCCGGGGTCGCGGCGGCGAAGCGGGACCTGGTGCCCGTCTGGCTCGGGTGGGGAGGCGCGCTCGTGTCCCTCATTGGCGCGCTCGTCTACGTCATGGATTTCTGGAGCAGCACCGCCACGGGGGCGGCGAGCCAGCCCATGCAGTGGCCCGCGATGCGCTACGGCATTGGGCTGCCGCTCCAGCTCTGGATGCTGGGGATGGGGGCCGTGCTGCTGCGGGAGTATTTCTCGAGGCCGATGACCGTGCGAGTCACGCATCCGCGTCCGGTCGAGCACGTGCCGAGGCGAGCGCCGGAGCATGTCGCGCCCGCCCCGCCGCCCGCCGGGACGGCCGGCGTCGGAACCCCCGAGTCACCGCGACCCATGCCGCCCCGGATTCCGCATCCCGCGCTGGCGCCCGATCCCGAGCCGGGGCCGCCTCCCGCTCGTCCCGGGCAGGCCACGGGAACGGACCCCGCTCGGAAGCCGCCCCCGCAGATCTTCCCGGGGTAGGAACACCCCAAGCTGCTCCGCGGAGTTCTCGATCCGCGAATGAAAAAGGCCCCGGAGGAGATTCCCTCCGGGGCCTTGGTGTATCGCGCGCCCTACATCTTGACTTTCAGGCCGCCCTCGAATTGGAGGGAGTGGGTGATCGCGGAGAGCTTCTCCTCGCTGAGGCTCGTCTTGTCGTCGAACTTGGTAAATCCGATTCGCTCCGTCGCGCCTCCGAACAGCACCAGCTTCTGGCCCATGGGCACTCCGCCGCCCTCGGTCAGCTGGATGCCGTAGGAGTGGATGCCGTTGATCTTGACGTCGGAACTCCCCGTGAACTTGTCGGTGATCGACGTGGAGGAGTAATAGAATCCCGGCCCGCAGTACCAATCGTCGTCGTCGCAGCAATCCGAGTAGTACAGGGCGTCGAGAAATCCCGTGTACGTGTGTACGTTCGACGAGGACTTGGTGGTAGACCCGCCGGAGATCTGCGTGTCCGAATCATGTCCCAGGCCGTAGGTGCCACCGGGCGCGATCATCCAGTGATGGCTCTTTCCGAAGGGGAAATTCAACTGGGCACCCCCTCCGATGATTCCGGCGCCCGACGCTCCGCTGGACCCGAGCAGCGGTGTCGTACCGCCGTAGAACATGAATCTCAGGGCTGTTGCCGTCTCCTTACCTTCTGCGTGGGCCGCGGAAGGGAGCATGCCGACGATGAGCAGTGCTGCGAGCAGCCATGGAGCGCGGCGAAACATGGGACCTCCTTGTGGGAAGTGAAACAGCTCTACGCGCACCCGCTCGTGGCGCCGCAATTCAGGCACGAATAGCACGCGCCGCGGCGGACCATGATCGCGCCGCAGTCGGAGCAGGGAGGCGCGTCGGCCTGCGAGACGAAGGAGCGATCGTCTTCGATCGTCCCCTGGGAATGGCCGTTCGTGCCGCCGTTGATGAGCGAGAGCTGCGAGTCGGCGACCGGGTGGACGCCGTCCGCCTCGAGCGGATCATCCTTCGCGGTCTCGTGGGCCACCGACGCGGGCGCGTAGTCCAGGAACTTGATCCCGAGCCAGCGGAAGATGTAGTCCACGATCGACTTCGCGATCGGGATGTCGGCGTTCTTGGTGAATCCGTGCGGCTCGAAGCGCACGTGGCTGAACTTGTTCACGTAGAGACGAAGCGGCACGCCGTGCTGGAGTCCCAGCGAGACCGCGGTCGCGAACGAGTCCATCACTCCCGAGAGCGTGCTCCCGGCCTTGGCCATCACGATGAAGATCTCGCCGGGCGTTCCGTCCTCGTACATCCCGACCGTGAGATAGCCGTCGTGTCCGCCGACCGAGAACTTGTGCGTGATCGACTTCCGCTCGTCGGGCAGCCGGTGCCGCCGGGGCTTCGCGACCGCGGTTGCCGCAGCGCCACGGTCCTCTTTCCCGGTGGAGAGCGGCTGGCTCCGCTTGGATCCGTCGCGGTAGATCGCGATGGCCTTGAGCCCGGCCTTCCAGGCGGCCACGTAGGCATCGGCGATGTCCTGCGACGTCGCCGCCTCGGGCATGTTCACGGTCTTCGAAATGGCGCCCGAGATGAAGGGCTGCACGGCCTCCATCATCCGGATGTGGCCCATGTGCTGGATGGTCCGGATCCCGTTCTTCGGCTTGAAGGCGCAATCGAAGACGGGGAGGTGCTCATCCTTGAGCCCGGGTGCACCTTCGATCGTCTCGTGCTCATCCACGTACTTGACGATCCGTTCCACCGCCTCCTCCCCGTAGCCGAGACGCCGAAGCGCCTCGGGCACCGTGTTGTTCACGATCTTGAGCATCCCGCCGCCGGCGAGCTTCTTGTATTTCACGAGTGCTATGTCCGGCTCGATACCGGTCGTGTCGCAATCCATCATGAAAGCGATCGTGCCCGTGGGCGCGATCACGGTGACCTGGGAGTTCCGGTAGCCGTACTCGGCGCCCAGTGTGTAGCACTCGTCCCACGTGGTGCGCACTACGTTCATCCCGTCGCGCAGATCGCGCGGCAGGTTCCGGGTGTCGATGCGGTCGACGTGCGAGCGATGCTTCTGGATCACGCGCAGCATCGGCTCGCGGTTCTTCTGGAATCCCGGGAAGGGCCCCGTCACCGCGGCGATGCGTGCGCTGGTGGCGTACGCGTGCCCGTGCATGAGGGCGGTCAGATAGGCCGCCACCGCGCGTCCGGCATCGCTGTCGTAGGGGATGCCCCAGGACATGAGAAGCGCGCCCAGGTTCGCGTAGCCCAGGCCCAGCGGACGATAGTCGTGGCTGTTCCGCTCGATCATGGGTGTGGGATAGGACGCGTTGTCGACGATGATCTCCTGCGCCAGGATCATGGTCTCGACGGCGTGCTTGTAGGCGTCCTGGTCGAACGTCCGGTCCGGGCGGAGGAACTTCATGAGGTTCAAGGACGAGAGATTGCACGCCGAGTCGTCGAGGAACATGTACTCGCTGCAGGGATTCGACGCGTTGATGCGCGCGGTGTTCGGGCAGGTGTGCCAGTCGTTCACCGTGGTGTCGAACTGGATGCCCGGGTCGCCGCACTGGTGCGCCGCCTCGGCGATCATGTTCATGAGGTCGCGCGCCTTGTACGTGTCCACGGGCTCGCCGGTCACGACCGCCTTGGTCGTCCATGCCGCGTCCTTCTCGAGCGCGCGCATGAACTCGTCCGTGACGCGGACGGAATTGTTGGAGTTCTGGAAGAAGATCGAGGCATAGGCCGGCCCGTTGAGCGAGGGGTTGTAGCCCGCGTCGATCAGCGTCCACGCCTTCTTCTCCTCCTCGGACTTGCACTTGATGTATTCGACGACGTCGGGGTGATCGATGTTCAGGATCACCATTTTGGCGGCGCGGCGCGTGCGGCCGCCCGACTTGATTACGCCGGCGAACGCATCGAACCCCTTCATGAAGGAGACGGGCCCGGAGGCGGTGCC
>JBGPMB010000029.1:0-20391 GCA_041486775.1 Candidatus Eiseniibacteriota bacterium
AGCCGCTCGGCGCTGGCGAACCGGAGCAGCTCGGGGAGCGCCGTGAGGAGGACCGCGCCCAGGATGGACCCGGTGAGGCTCCCCATGCCTCCGAGCACGACCATGATGACGACTTCGATCGACTTCATGAACGTGAAGCTGTTCGTGTGAAGGTACGTGTAGTGCGAGAAGAGCGCGCCGGCCACGCCGGCGAAGAAGGCCCCGATCACGAACGCCATCACCTTGTAGCGCGTCGTGGGCACGCCCAGCGCCTCGGCCGCGATCTCGTCCTCGCGGATCGCGAGGAGCGCGCGTCCGTGGTAGGAGCGCATGAGGTTCCGGATCACGGCGAAGGTGAGCCAGGCGCCGGCGAGCACCCAGGCCAGGTTCGTGCGCGGGGGGATGCCCGCGAATCCGCGCGCCCCGCCGACCGCGTCGATGTTCAGGATCGCCACCCGGATGATCTCCCCGAACCCGAGCGTGACGATGGCCAGATAATCGCCGCGCAACCGCATCGAGGGCAGTCCGACCAGGAATCCCGCCACCGCCGAGACGAGCCCGCCCACCAGGATCGCGAGGAGAAACGCGGCCGCGGTCAGCCACCCGTTCTGGGCGTACCCCGACCCGAACATCAGGGGAACCGCGTAGACGGTGTAGGCGGCGGAGGCGTAGGCGCCGACCGCCATGAAGCCGGCGTGCCCGATCGAGAACTGGCCCGTGATTCCGTTCACGAGATTCAAGCTCAGCGCGAGGATGACGTTGATGGAGCAGAGCACGACCACCCGGTAGATGTAGGGGTTCAACGTGCGCGAGGCGGCCCAGTCGAGGGCCCAGACGATCGCGATGGCGGCGAGCGTGCCGAGGACTCTCCGCGCCGCGATCACACCTTCTCCGTCACGTTCCGCCCGAGGAGACCGGCGGGCCGGATCAACAGCACGACGATGAGGATCACGAACGCGATCGCGTCGCGGTAGGTGGAGGAGATGTAGCCCACCACCATGTATTCCGAGATGCCCATCAAGAGGCCGCCGATCATGGCGCCCGGAATGCTTCCGATCCCGCCGAGCACGGCGGCCACGAACGCCTTGATGCCGGGCATGATCCCCATGAGAGGCTCGATCTTGGGATTGGTGAGCCCCACCAGGAATCCCGCGGCGGCCGCGAGCGCCGAGCCGATCGCGAACGTGATGGTGATGATGCGGTCGACCGGGATTCCCATGAGGCTCGCCGCGTCGCGATGGAACGCCACCGCCCGCATCGCTTTTCCGGTGCGGGTGCGCTGGATGAACAGGGTGAGCGCGATCATTAGGATCACGGAGACGACCACGACCATGATCTGATGGTTCGTGACCAGGACCCCTTCCGCGAGCCGGATGGTGCGCGGCGCGATGACTTGCGGAAAGAACTTGGGATCGGGACCAAAGATCAGGATGCCGGCGTTCTCGAGGAGGAGCGAGACCCCGATCGCGGTGATGAGCGCGGTGATGCGGGAGGACTTGCGGACCGGGCGGTACGCGAAGAACTCGATCAGGACCCCGAGCCCGGCGCAGATGGCCATCGAGCCCAGGAGGACCAGGGCCGCCATGAGCGGGGATGCGCTCGCGACCGTGCCGACCCCGAGCGCCCTGGCCAGGAAGTAGGCCGCGAACGCCCCCACCATGTACACGTCCCCGTGCGCGAAGTTGATCAGCCGCAGGGTGCCGTACACCATGGTGTAGCCCAGGGCGATCAGGGCATAGATGCTGCCCCAGGCGACGCCGTTCGCGAGCTGCTGAAAGAACTCCTGCACTAGGCCTTCGGCCCTCGTGCCCCTCTAGGGCTCGACCGTCGCCACGAACTTGTAGGCGTGATTCTCGATGCCCAGGAAGACCGCGGGCTTGACGGCGTTTCGATGCTCGTCGAGCGAGATGCGTCCCGTCACACCCGGATAGTCGCGGGTCGCCGCGATCAGGTCACGCAGCTTGCCGCGGGCCGCCTTCTGGTCCGCGGTGGGCGGGCCCGACAGGGTCTCGAAGGCCTTGGAATCCTGCGCCAGGAGCTGCTGCATGGCGTGGGTGAGCACGCCCGCGGCGTCGTAGGCCAGCGCCGCGAGTCCGTCCGGCGTGGAGTTGTACCGCTTGCGGTAGCTCTGCACGAAGTTCTGCACGGCGGGGTTCGGATCGTTCTCGTAATAGTGGTTCACGAAGTAGGAGCCGTTCAGGGCGTCCTGCGCGATCTCGAGCAGCCGTTCGGAGACCCAGCCGTCGCCCCCCAGCATCGGAACGTTGAGCCCCAGCTCGCGCGCCTGGCGGGCAATCAGGCCCACCTCGGTGTAGTAGCCGGGGACGAAGATGAACTCGGGCTTCTTGCTCTTGATCACCGTGAGCTGGGCCTTGAAGTCCTGGTCACCCTCGCTGTAGGCCTCGTCCGACACGATGAGGCCGCCCATGGCGTGGAAGGACTCGGTGAAGTAATTCGCCAGCCCCACGCTGTAATCGTTCTTGTTGTCCCGGAAGACTGCGCCCTTGGTGTAGTGGAGCGTGTTCTTGGCGAATTTCGCGATCACCATCCCCTGGAAGGGATCGATGTAGCAGACGCGGAAGATGTAGTCGCCGATCTCGGTGACCTTGGGGTTGGTGGAGGAGGGGCTGATCATCGGGACGCCCGCGTTCTGGCAGATGGGGGCGGCGGCGAGACTCCGGCTGCTGGCCACCTCGCCCAGGACCGAGACCACGCCGTCCTGCGCGATGAGCTTGTTCACGGCCGTCGCGGCTTCCTCGGGCTTGCTCTGATCATCCTCCACGAGAACGTGGATCTTCTTTCCGCCGATCCCGCCCTGCACGTTCAGGTTGTCCACGAAGAGCTCGATCCCATTCTTGGAGGAGGTCCCGAACGTGGCGGTGCTGCCGGTGAGCGAGCCGAATTCGCCGACCTTGATCTCGGCCTCGTGCTTCGCGCAGCCGGTCAAGGCCGCGAACAGGGCGAGGGTGAGGAGCGGAAGGACCACCCTGGGCATCCGGATCATAGGCCAGCCTCCATGGCGTAAGTGTTTGAACTCAAAGGGATTTTCCAAAGAGGACCGCGGGCCACCGTAGCCCAAGCGGGGGACGTCTTCAAGGAGATAGCGGGAACGGCGCCGCCGCCACCGCCTTCCCCGACCGGATCACGAACCGCTCCGGCTCGGCGGGCACGAGCGGCTTCAAGGCGCGAAGCGCCCGTCCGTCGTCGGTGTCGTAGACCTGGGCCCGCAGCGCCTCGCGCAGCATCGAGGCGTTCAGGCTTCCCCGCTCGATGCCGCGCGTGACCGCGAGCCCGACCAGGTATCCGCGCACGGACATTCGCGTCGGCGGTTCTCCGTACGCGCGCTGGTAGCGCGCCTCCAGGGAGTCGCGGGGCGCGCCGGTCATCGCGTAATCCTCCGCCACGTAGGTCGCGCCCTCGAGGGAAGCCCTGGCCTCCGGGCTCTGTCCCGAGGGGTCCAGGGCGTCAAATCCATAGATCCGCGCCTTGGGCATGGATCCCGAGACCTGTGCCGCGGCGATGCCCGCAAGGCGCGGGGATGCGAGGAGGAAGAGTGCCGTGGCGTGCTTGTCGCGAAGCGATGTGATGGCGTGGGTCAAGTCCACCGCGTCCTCCGGCACCACTTCCTTGCCCACGACGGCGAGTCCGGCGCTCCGGCACGAAGCGGTGACCGCCTCCGCCCGGGCGGAATCCTCCGGAGTGCCCGCGACCAGGATTCCCACCTCGCTCTTGGGCGCGTCCTGGACTACCGCCCGGGCGAGGGACGACGCGAGAACCGAATTCCCGAGATGGAGCTGGAACACCGCGTCGCCAAGAATTGCGAGCCGCTCGTTGGTGGCGGAGGGCGAGATCAGCACGGCGCCCACCACCTGGCTCGCCGCCGCCAGGGGCGCCGTGTTCGCGCTGAACAGCTCGCCGATCAGGATCGAGACCCCGTGGTCGCGCAGGAGCCAGCGCGCTTTCCGCGCTCCCACGAGCGGATCCCCTTCGGAATCGTAGAGGATGAGCGAGAGAGCCGGGGCCCAATCGCGGTTGTGCTCCTCCACCGCGAGCCGGAGCCCCTGCGCGAAGGTCTTTCCGTAGCGATCGAAGCGGCCGGTGAGCGGAATCACGACGCCGATCCGCACGAGCCCGGTGGCGGCCCTTCGTACCGCGAGCGAATCGAGGGGGCAGGACTCGAGCGAGGCCAGGATCTGACGGAGCCGCTTCTGGTCCTCGCCGCGAGCGCCGGCGGCGAGGCCGGTTCGCGCGGCCCAGATCCGCTCCGCCGCCCGGGCCAAGGGATCGAGGCGGTCCAGCTCCGGCTGGACGGCGTATTGCGACGCCCAGGACGGTGCTTCGGGAGCGGTCGGCCGGTCGAGGAGGCGGGCCTTGAGCTCCGCGGCCTTGCTCGAGGGATACTGCTTCGCACCCGGATCGGCGGCGCGGCCGAGGCCGCCGGCGGCCAGGAGCGCCGCCGCGCAGAGCGCGAGGGCCGCGGGGCGCGCGGTCCTCACGGCCGGCCCACGGCGGAGTGCTCGCGCGCCAGACGGACGTAGCCTTCCGCGGATTCCCGAAGGCGCGCGTGGATCGCTTCGGGAATGGGACCCTTGAGGCGGGCCGGCACGCCCGCGAGGAAGGACCGCGGCGGAACGCGGGTGCCCTCCAGCACGACACTCCCCGCGCCCACGAGCGATTCCTCCCCGATGACGCATCCGTCCAGGAGCACCGACCCCATGCCCACCAGGCAGCGGTCCCCGACGGTCGCCCCATGCAGGATCACGCGGTGCCCCACCGTCACCTCCTCCCCGATCTCGATCGAAGGCCCGCCGCGCGTCAGGTGGAGGATGCAGCAGTCCTGAATGTTGCTCCGGCGCCCGATCCGGATCGCGCCCACGTCGCCCCGGAGCACGGAGCCGTACCAGACCGAGGATTCCTCGCCCAGGACGACGTCTCCCACCACCGTGGCGGTGGGAGCGACGAACGCGGAATCCGGGATGCGGGGGGTGTGTCCCAGGAACGACGCGATGAGGGGTCGGCTCATGGCGGCCGGGAGTCTAGAGCTCCTCGGGATTGAACTTGCCGAAATCTTCGGGATTGAGTCCTTCGAGATAGCGCCGCAGCTCCTCCGCCTTTTCCTCGGCGGTCCGCTCGGTCTTCGGAGGAGAGATGTTCTCCGCCGCGGATTTCTCGAACAGCTTGTCCATGATGAAGATCGGCGCACGCGAGCGGAGTGCTATGGCGATGGAGTCGCTGGGCCGTGCGTCGATCGCCACGGCTCCCGATCCTCCGTCCACGTAGATATTGGCGAAGAAGGTGCTGTCCTTGAGGTCGGTGATCACCACGCGCGACACCTTCGCGTTCAGCCCCTCCATGATGTTGATCATCAGATCATGGGTGAGCGGCCTCTGGTATTTCTTCCCCAGAAGCTCCATGTGGATCGCGCTCGCTTCCATCGGTCCGATCCAGATGGGAAGGACCCGGTTGCCCTCGATCTCCTGCAAGAGGACCACCGGGCTCTTCGTGCGCTCGTCGATCGCGAGCCCGCCCACGCGAACGGGGATCATGCTCATGGCTTGGTGGTCGTCCCCTGGGTTCCCTTCGGCGGTATGAACTCGATCTGGAGCGAGTCGGTCGGGACGAGCTCGGGGGGCGGCGCCGAATGCTCCATGTTCTCGAGCATCCAGTTCGCCGAGGCCACGAGATCCGACGTCGGATGCCTTCGGATGAACTCCTGGAACGCCGTCCTGGCGGCGGGATAGTCCTTGAGCTCCTCCGCGTACGTGAATCCGATCATGAAGTCGGCCTGGACCGCGGACTTGTCCTTGGGATACTGGGTCACCACCTGACGGAACAAATCGATGCGGTCCCGGGCCAGGGGCGCGCTCTGGGCCTTGGCGAAGAGCTCCGCCGGCGAGAGCACGGGCTTCATCGCCGTCTCGATCGAATCGGTGAACATCACCACGCCGTAACTCTGCTTCAGAGAGTCCAGAAGCGCCTCCTGGAAATGCTCGCTCCGATCGGTCTCGAGATTTCCCCGGATCTGGTGTTCCACGGTCGCGTAGGGCTGCGGGCCGGCCTCGGCCTTCTGATCCACGCGAATGATGTTCCATCCCTGCTCGCTCTTCAGGGGCTCGCTCGTCTCCCCTTCCTTCAGCTTGAAAGCCGCGGCGACGACGGCGGGGGCCTTCCCCAGGCCGGGCACCTGATCGGTGTCCGAGTTCACGAATCCCAGGACTCCGCCGCTCTTGGCGGTCACCTTGTCCGTGGAGTACCGCGCGCAGACCTGCTCCCACGAGACCGTGCGGAGCTTCTGCTGGACCTCGCGCGCCCGGGCCTGTGTCGGAACCAGGATGTGCCGCACCCGCACGTGACCCGCCTGGGCGAACTCGGCCGGATGGGAGTCGTAATACCCGCGCACCGCCGAATCCGGAATGGCCGGCAGGGCCTTCACCGTCTTCTGGTAGTAATGCTTCATGAGGAGTTGCTTCTCGGTGGCGGCCACCTCGGCGCGGTACGCCGAGTCGGCCTCGATGCCGGCGCTCTTCGCGGCGAGATAGACGACCTGCTGCTGCACGATGCGCTCCACCAGCACCTTGTACTGCTCCGGATCGGAGAGATAGTCCTCGCGGATCGATGCGGGTGCGGTCGCCAGGACCGAGTCCACGTCGTGCCGCGTGACCGGACGCCCCGCGACCAGGGCTAGCGTGGGGTTCATCGGATCCGGCTTCGAGGGTTTCCATACGTGTGGACCGTGCGACGGCGCGGTCTTCCCTCCGGAAGATCCGGCGCAGCTCCACAGACCGAACACGAGCGACAGGGCGGCGAGAGTCGGATAGAGCGGGCGAATTCGAATCATGGGATGGGTGAACCGTCCTCTCATTTTCGCACAACCCAGACTTTGACCGGCGCTTCGATCTCTTCGAACAGATGGATGGGGACCTCGAACACTCCGAGCGACTTGATGGGCTCGAGCAGGCGCACGCTCTTGCGCTCGACCGTGTACCCTTTCGCGGCCAGCGCGTCCTGGATTTCGTGCGCGCTCACCGAGCCGTAGAGCTGATCCTCCTCGCCCGCCTCCACGCTGAACTGGAGCGAGAGCTTCCCCAGCTCATCGCGAAGCCCCTCCGCCGCCTGCCGCTGCTTCGCCTCCAGCGCCACGCGGGCGCGCTCGCGATCCTTGAACACGGCGCGGGCGTTCCCCACGGCCTCGATCGCCTTCTTGCGCGGGATGAGGAAATTGCGGGCATAGCCGTCCGCAACACGCACGGCGGACCCCCGCTTTCCCAAGCCGCCGATGTCCTCCAGAAGAATGATCTCCATCGAGCCTCCTAGTCGTCGGTGCCGCGTCCGCCGCCGAGCGGCGAGCTCGGATCGGGCGTGGCCCTGAGTCGAAAGTCGTACCAGACATCCAGCAATCCGATCGCCATCACGGTCGTGATGAGGATCGGCATGAGCACGAGCAGCACCAGCACCGCGGCCTGCACGAGGCCGCGGATATGGAACACCTGCGCGACATACCGCGCCACCGCGAAGCCCTGCACCGTGTAGGCCAGGGCGAGCGGGAAGGCCAGGTTCACACCCGCCTCGAACGCGGGCTTCCACCGGGTGACCATCAGGGCCAGCGCGAGCGCCAAGACCCAGGCTCCCACCGTGTGGATGCGCCAGACCGAGAACTCGGAGAAGGCCGGGAACCCGCCCTCTTCTCCCTGGAAGAGCACCGACGCCAGCCAGCAGTTCGTGGCGATCACCACGATCCACTTGAGCGCGAAGAGCGAGGGCAGAAGGAGGGTCCACAGACGTCCGGTCTGCTCGAGCGCGCGGTTGAATTCCATCGACGAGAGGCCGAGTGATTGGGAGAGCCGATGCTCGGTCTCGAGCCGCTTCAGTTCGTCGATCCGCGCGGCGAGCATGCGCGTCAGATCGTCCATACCTCCCGCGAGCAGATAGCCCCCCGCCACCGCCAGCACCAGCGCCGCCGCGAGGCTCGCGGTGAGCGAGGCGGGCATCCCGCGCCGCGCGCAGGCGGCGAGCAGAAGTCCCGCGGCCGCGAGCACCCCGATGAACAGGAGCTGGTGCGGCTCGTGGATTCCGGAAGCGTAGAGCGCCCCCAGCGTCGAAGCCGCCGCGAGGGTGCCCAGGAGAAGCCCCACCTTGCGCGCCAGCCAGAGAAGCGCCACCGGCAGAAGCCCGAACGCCCAGGGCAAGGGCGAGGGGATGTCCGTGTTGGCCGCGGCGATCAGGAGGGCGCCGACCAGGATCGCTCCCAGGGCCCGGAAGACGTTTCCGAGCGAGAGCGTCCGGCCGGGCTCAGCGATACTGCTCACTGGTGAACGGCAGGAGGGCGAGAATGCGTGCGCGCTTCACGGCCTCCGTGATCTGGGACTGATGCCGGGCGCACGTTCCCGAAATGCGGCGCGGGACGATCTTCCCGCGGTCCGTGATGAACCGGGTGAGCCTCCGGTCGTCCTTGTAGTCGATCCGCTCGACCTTGTCGAAGCAGAGCTTGCAGAACTTGCGACGGAACGATCTCGATTCGCCTTCGCGGGCCATTACACCTTCTCCTCGTGTGGCGCTACGTGTGCGGCCTGGGCTACCGCCGGCTCGCCGACGCGCGCCGGCTCCTCGGCCGGCCGCGGGGATTCCTTCACGGCGAGCACGGTCAGGTGGCGGAGAACGCTTTCGTTCAGGCGAAACCGCCGGTCCATCTCACCGATCAGCTCGGGCGGGCTCTTGTGCTTGATGTGGATGTAGGTCCCGTCGCGGCGCTTCCGGATGTTGTACGCGAGCTTCCGCTTTCCCCAGCGCTGCACCTCGATCACCTCGCCGGCCGCCTGGGCGATGCTCTGGGACACGCGGTCCACCTCTTCGTTGATACGGGCCTCCTCGAGGCCGGGATCGAAAATGATCGTCGTTTCGTAAGTCTTCATGAAGGTTTCACTCCTCAACCGGGTCCAGTCCGAATCGGTTCCAATGGTTCATGGCCTGCGTCAATCCCGACGACGCCGCCTCGTACAAAGCGCTCGCGGCCCCCTCGAGTGCCTCGGGCAGCTTCGCGCGTTCCTCGTCGTCGAACGGAGCGAGCACGTACTCCGGAAGGTCCGCCGAACGCGGCGCGGGGCCCACGCCGATCCGGAGCCGGGGAAAGTCGTCCGTGCCGACAGCGGCCAGGATGGACTCCAGTCCCTGATGCCCCCCCGTTCCTCCCGAGCTGCGAAGGCGGATCGAGCCGAGCGGGAGATACACGTCGTCGAGCGCCACCAGAATTTCCGGCGCGATCCATCCCGAGCGCATCAGCTCCCGGAACGCATCGCCGCTCCGGTTCATGTAGGTCTGCGGCTTGACGACCGCGAGCTGGTGCCGGCCGGCGCGCCCCTCCCCGCGAAGCAGGATTCCGTCACGCCGCCATCCGGTGAAGCGCCCGAGCTTCCGGGTCAGCAGATCCACCGCCAGAAAGCCGGCGTTGTGGCGCGTCCCCTCGTACTCGGAGCCCGGATTGCCGAGACCCATGACGACCTTGGGCTCGTTAACCTTTCTTGCCTCCCTCTTTGCCCTGCTTGCCGCCTTCCTTGCCTTCCTTGCCCGACGGCTTCCCGCCCTCCTTGGCTCCCTCTTCGGTCTCCTCTTCCTTCTTGGCTCCGATCACCTCGGGCTCTGCCGTGACCGCTTCCTCCGCAGGCTTCACTTCCTCGAGGATCGTCGGCGGCACGACCGCCGCGATGGCGCGGCCCGCTTCCGTCAGGATCTCGCCACGCTCCACCTTGAGGTCGCTCACGTGCAGCGAGTCGCCGATCTGAAGCGCGCTCACGTCCACCTCGAGCTTCGAGGGGATGTCGGTCGGAAGACACTCCACTTCCACCTCGCGCAGCAGGTGCTCGAGAATGCCGCCCCCGTCCTTGACGCCGAGGGGCGTCCCCACGAGCACGATCGGAACCTCGACTACGATCCGCTCGGTGAGCGAGATGTGCTGGAGGTCGAGATGGAGGATGAGACCCGCCACCGGATGGCGCTGGATCTCGCGAATCAGGGCCTTCCGGTCCTTGGCCGCCGTCCCCGAGAGCTTCAAGTCCACGATCACGTTGCTGCCCTCGGCGCTCTCGATCACCGCTTCCAGGTCCTTGAGCGCGACGGTGAGCGGGATCGATTCCTCGCCGCGTCCGTAATAGACGCCCGGCACGCGCCCGCCCGTGCGGAGTTTTCGTGCCACGCCCTTCCCGACGTCGGACCGGGGGGTGGCTTCCAGCGAAACGATGGCCATGATGCGACTCCTTCCTTCCGTTTGTCTCGGTTAGATGAACAGCGAGCTCAGAGATTCCTCGTCATGAATGCGCCGGATCGCCTCGCCCAGAAGCCCCGCGACGGTGAGCATCTTGATCGTGGGCGCGAGCTTCAGCGGATCGTGCGGGATGCTGTCGGTGACGACCAGCTCGCGCACCGAGGAGCGTCGGATGCGCTCCACCGCGTCCCCGCAGAGAATGCCGTGCGTGCATCCGGCGTAGATGTCCTTCGCGCCCGCGCGCTTCAACGCCTCGGCGGCCTCCACGAGGGTGGACCCGGTGCTCACGACGTCGTCGAAGATCACGACGTTCTTCCCCTCGACCTCGCCGATCACGTTCATCATCTCGACCGCGTCCGGACGCGGGCGGCGCTTGTCGACGATGGCGAGCCCGACGCCGAGCCGCTTCGCGTACGCGCGCGCCATCTTCACGCTCCCGATGTCCGGCGCCACCACGATCAGATTCTGGATGTTGAGATGAATGAAGTGGTCCACCAGCACCGGCGCCGCATAGAGGTGATCGAACGGTATGTCGAAGAAGCCCTGAATCTGCGCGGAGTGGAGATCCATGGTCATCACCCGGTCCGCGCCCGCGGTCGTGATGAGGTTCGCCACCAGCTTGGCCGTGATCGGCACGCGCGGCTGGTCCTTTCGGTCCTGCCGCTGGTAGCCGAAGTATGGAATGACGGCGGTCACGCGGCCGGCGGAGGCCCGCCGCGCGGCATCGACCATCACCAGGAGCTCCATCAGATTCGTGGCCGGCGCGAAGGTCGGCTGGAACACGAAGATGTCGGAGCCTCGGATGTTTTCGTTGATCTTGACCGAGGTCTCGCCGTCGGAGAACTGACTCACCGTCGCGTCCCCCAGCTCGGTGCCCAGGTACTCGCAGATCGCCTCGGCCAGGGGGCGGTTCGCGTTCCCGGAGAACAGGCGCAGACGGGTCTCCGAGGGGCGCCGGTGAGGGATTTCGGCCTCATGCCCGGGCGCCGTGGCGAGGCGCCGATCCGTTGCGAGCTTCACCGTCATCGTTTCCCTCCGGGGAAATTCCCCACCAACGAAAAAACCCAAGGCCGATTGACTACTTCGTCAATCGGGCCCGACGCGCCGCAAGGCGCTCGATGGGCCGGAGGACTTAGCCTCCGGGGCCCGGCGATCGAGGTCAATTGTCTTGGGTTCGAAAAAACGCCGCAGCTTCGCGGCGAAAGCCATCTTACCGCATTCGGACTGCGGGTGGGCCCGAAAAAGTGGTTGGGGCGGGAGGATTCGAACCTCCGGATGGGAGATCCAAAGTCTCCTGGCTTACCACTTGCCGACGCCCCAACACGTCCCTACGTACCCGTGACGAGGAGGGACGGTTGCTTGAGCCGCTCCTTTTCGTACTCCATGAGAATTCGATCCTCGATGAACTTCCGAGTCTCGTTGTTGATGGGATGCGCGACGTCCTGATACGTCCCATCCGGGCGCTTCCGGCTCGGCATGGCCACGAACATGCCGTTCGTCCCCTCGATAATCTTGAGCCCCCGAATCACGAACGCGTCGTTGAAGGTCATGCTTGCGAACGCCTTCAGCTTGTCGTCATCCCGCAGTGAAATTCGGACCTCGGTGATTTCGAGCGTCATACCTTCACCGCCTCAGTTCCGGACCTCGTTCCATCGAAGTCCCTGGGATCCATCGCTGGATCCAACCCATCGCACCCGCCGAACCTAGGCGCTTAGAAGGCCGTCCGTGCTTATGAGAGCCCTGCCAGCGCGACGCCTCGTTCGGTGGTACGCACGACGTGGACGCTCGCGCCCAGGGCGGCTGCCGTTCGCGCCGCCAATTGCGCCTCGTCCCTCGTACGTGCGAGCCCGAAAACCGTGGAACCACTACCGGACAGAAGCGATCCCAGAACGCCGCTCGCGTCGAGCGCGCGTCTGAGTCTTGCTACGACCTCGAACTCCGGAAGGACAACGTCCTCGAAATCGTTGTGAAAATGCGGCGAAATCGAGCGCCAATCCTGTGACGCTATCGCCGCGGCCAGGATACTAGCGCCCCGGTCCGGAGGTGTCAACGGAATTTTGACCCTACCGTAGGCCCAAGTCGTTGAAATTGCGACAGGTGGCGTTGCCAGCACCACCCAGGCCGGGGGTGCGGGACATAGATGTCTCACCTGCTCGCCCCGTCCCGTGGCGCGTGCCGTCCCTCCTTTCAAGAAGAATGGAACGTCGGAACCAAGCCGCGCCGCGAGATCTTGAATCTCTTCCTCACTGAGATCGAGCGCGAGCAAACGCTCCACGCCCTTGAGGAATCCCGCCGCGTCGCTGCTCCCGCCTCCGAGACCCGCGGCCACGGGGATCCGCTTCGTGAGCCGTACGCGAATACCACCCGATGAGTTTCGGGCCGCGATCAGATCCCACGCGCGCTCGATGATGTTGGGTCCATCCGGATGAATCGGGAGCCCGCGCGTCACCAGCTCGAAGCCGGCGCCCGCACGCTCCAGCAGGAGCTCGTCCTCCAGCGAGACGGACTGCAAGATTGTGTCGATCTCGTGGTAGCCGTCGGGACGGCGGCCCAAGATCCAGAGGCCGAGGTTGATCTTCGCGGGGCAGCGGACCCGGAGCGCGCGCGGAGCCGCCACCGATCAACCCATCGGCCAGTAGAGAATCGCCAGCAAGGCCGCGCCCCAGAGGATCACGTTCACCAGGGTGGGCCGGTCGCGGTAGAGATGCTCGGAGGGGTTGCCGCCCTGCTCCTGGGCGTACATGAGGAAGAGGTAGCGGAAGATGCCGTAGAGCACGAACGGGATCGTGAGGTAGAGAGGGCGGCCGCCGAACTTGTCGAGCGTCTCGGGCGCGATGGTGTAGACGGAATACGCGAGGAGGGTCGCGCTGGTCACGACCGAGACGAGCTGATCCAGGAGCCGTGGCGTGTAGGCGCCGAGCGCCGCCCGATGACGCGCCGCGTCTCCCTCGAGCGTGGCCAGCTAGTGCCGGCGCTTCCCGATCGCGAGGAAGAGCGCGAGGAAGAAGGCGCAGACCAAGAGCCACGGAGAGAGGATCACTTCTTCGCCGCCTCGAACCGCCCGATCGCGAATCAGCTCCACGCCCGCGGTCGCGCGCAGGACGAACAAGAGAGCGATGGTCGTGACATCGAGAAGCACCAGGTGCTTGAGCACCAGGGAATACAGGAGGGCCAGCGCCACGTAGGCGGCCACCGTGAGCCCGAAGCGGACGCCGAGAAGAAGCGCGCCCCCGATCCCGATCGCGAGGAAGAACGTGGCCCACGCGGAAGCCACCCCGATCGGAACCTTGCCCGCCGCGATGGGGCGCCCCCGCTTGATCGTGTGGAGGCGGTCCCGCTCGATGTCCAGGATGTCGTTCAGGATGTACATGCCCGAGACGGCGAGCGAGAAGAGAAGGAACCCGAGTAGGGTGTCGCGGACATAGGGCGGATCGAGGAACTTGAGCGTGAAGATGAGTCCGGCGAAGAGGACGAGATTCTTCGTCCACTGGTAGATCCGCATCGATTCGATGATGTTGCGGATCATCGGCGCCCCCGCTTCTTCCGGTGCCGCGCGAGGGCCGTCTCCTCGGCCCGCTCGCAGCAGATGTGTCCCACCAGGAGATGCACCTCCTGGATCCGCGCGGTCTCGAGCGAGGGAACCACCAGGGCCACGTCGCAGCGTCGCGCGAAAGCGACCCCCGCCTGTCCGGTCATTCCCGCGACGCGGAGGCCGCGCGCGCGCGCCGCGCGCACCGCTTCGAGGACGTTGGGCGAGCGCCCGCTCGTCGTCATCGCCACCAGGAGGTCCCCGCGACGGCCCAGCGCTTCGATCTGTCGGGCGAAGATTCGCGCAAATCCGTAGTCGTTGCCGGCGGCCGTGAGGAGGGCGCCGTCCGTGCCGAGCGCCACCGCGGGCAGCGCTCCTCGGTCCCGCACGAACCGCACGACCAGCTCGGTAGCCAGATGTTGCGCCTCGGCCGCGCTCCCGCCGTTGCCGCAGAAGAAGACGGTCCGGCCGCTCGCCACCGTGTCCGCCACGAGCTTCGCCATGCGCTCGATCGCCCCGAGCTCGCGTGCGAAGACCGAGATCAGAGTGGCCGCGCTCTCGGCGAACGTGCGGCGGACCCGATTCGGGGTCGACGCGGCTCGGGTGGCGCGCGCCGCGCGCGCCTTGGGCTTCCGGCGGGCCGGCGCGCTCAAGGCGCCGCGCCCTTTCGCGCGGAGCGACGTCCGAGGTAGTCGTGCAGGGCGTCCTTCCAGGAAGGCAACGATTCCCCGGTCAACGTGCGGAAACGATCGCCGGAGAGAACGGAATTCTTCGGCCGCGGGGCGGGCCGCGGGAAGCGATCGGACGTGGTCTCCCGCACCGGCAGCGGCGATCCCAGATAGTGGGCGATCTCGACCGCGAAGCCGTGCCAGGTGGTGTCCCCCGAGTTCGTCACGTGCACGGTGCCGACGGTCCCCAACCGGAGAAGCTTCTCGATCCCGCGCGCCAGATCGCGCGCATAGGTCGGGGACCCGCGCTGGTCGGTCACGACCTCCGGCGCCTCTCCCCGGTTCAGCTTCTCCGCGATGGCATCCACGAAATTCGCCCCTCCCTCCCCAAAGACCCACGACGTGCGCACGGTGAGATGCTTCTTCGCCGTCTCGCGGGTCACCACTTCCCCCGCGAGCTTGCTCCGTCCGTAGGCATTGATGGGCTTGGGCGGATCCTCCTCGAGGTAGGGGCCGCTCTTGGTCCCGTCGAAGACGTAGTCGGTGCTCAGATACACCATGGTGGCGCCCCGCTCGGCCGCGAGGGAGGCCACGTGGCGCGTGCCGTCGCGGTTCGTAGCCATCGCGAGATCGAACTCGGTCTCGCAGCGGTCCACCGCGGTCATGGCGGCGGCATGGATCACCGCGTCGAACTCGATCCCCTTGGCGGCGGAGAAGACGCGCTCCTTGTCGCGGACGTCCACTTCATCGCGCCCCCAGAGATAGAGCGTGTTCCCCGAGGCGAGCCATTCGCGGATGGCGCGCCCGAGAATTCCTTCCGCTCCGGTCACGAGGATGCGCATGGCAACCCCCTACAACACGTCCACCAGGCTGGAGTCGCCGACCATGAAGCGATACGCGGTCGGCTTGAGCTGGGAGCGCTGGATCCGCACTTCCTTCCCGATCAGGGACCCTTCGATGCGCACCGGGATATCCTGGATCACGCAGCGTTCGAGAACGATGGAGTGCTCGATCTCGCTGTTCCGGATCGTGACGTCGTCGTAAATCGACGTGAAGGGTCCGACGTAGGTGTTCTGGATCACGCAGCGCTCTCCGATGACGAGCGGCCCGCGGAGGATGGAATTCTCGACCACGCTCCCCGCGCCGATGATGACCTCGCCCTCGGTGCGGGTCTTCGCGTCCAGCTTGCCCTGGATCCGGCCCTTGGCCCGGGAGAGCACCATTCGATTGGCCTCGAGCATGTCCTCCAGCTTCCCGGTGTCCTTCCACCACCCCGAGATGATGTGGCAGCTCACGTTCTTCCCGTGGTCGATCAGGTGCTGGATGGCGTCGGTGATCTCGAGCTCGTTCCGGAAGGAGGGCTTGATGGCGTTCACCGCGTCGAAGATGGTCGAATCAAACATGTAGACGCCCACGAGTGCCAGGTCCGACTTCGGCTCCTTGGGCTTCTCGGTCAGCCGCTTCACGCGCTGCCCATCCAGCTCCGCGACGCCGAACTCCTGGGGATTGGGCACGTGCGCCAGCAAGATCTGGCTGTTGGGACGGTCGCGCTCGAATTCGCGCACGAGCGCCGTGATGCCGTCCAGGATCAGGTTGTCCCCCAGGTACATCACGAACGAATCGCTCCCCATGAATTTCTGGGCGATCTTCACCGCGTGGGCGAGCCCGAGCGGCGCTTCCTGCCGGATGTAGGTTGTCTTGACCCCGAAGGCGGAGCCGTCCCCCAGCGCGGCGCGGATCTCGGGCTCGGTGTCGCCCACGATGATCCCCACGTCGGTGATGCCCGCGTCGCGGATCGCCTCGACCCCGTAGAAGAGGATGGGCTTGTTCGCGACGGGAACGAGCTGTTTCGCGCCCGTGTGGGTGATGGGACGGAGCCGGGTCCCCTTGCCGCCGCTCAGGATCAGGGCCTTCAGACGCGGCCTCCCGTCTTCAGCCGTTCACGCGCGAAGGCGCGAGCGCGCTCGAGCACTTCCTCGATTCGTGAAGCATCCTTGGCGCCAGCCACGGCCTGCTCGGGCTTTCCGCCTCCCTTGCCGCCAACGATTGATACCGCGTCTCTCGCCCAGTCCGGCGACGTGATTCCCGATGTCATTACGGTTCCAGTGGTGGTCACTACGGCCAACTTGCCGTCGATCTCCGCGGCGAGGAAGCTAGCGGCACGCGGGAGTTTCCGTTTGATCAGGTCTCCCGCTTCTCGAAGCTCCTCGACGCTGCCAGCCTGGACTCGCTCCACGATTATCGGCTCTTCATCTGCTTTCCGATTCCCGATCAGCTTGTCTATGTGGGCCGTGAGCCCCTCGCGGCTCTGCTTCGCCTGCGCGGATTTCAACGTCCGCACTTCGTCCTGTAACGCCGCCACGCGTTCCGCCACCTGCTCGCGCCCCGCGCCGACCCTGGCGCCCAGCTCGCGCAGGAGGGAGCGATCCTCCTCCGCGCGACGGTACGCCAGCGCTCCCGTGATCGCCTCGATGCGACGCGTGCCCGACGCCACGGCGGCCTCCGACTCGATCCGGAGATAGCCGATCTCGCCGGTTCGACGCACGTGGCACCCGCCGCAGAGCTCGCGGCTGAAACCGGGGACGATCACCTGGCGGACCCGCTCGCCGTATTTCTCGCCGAAGAGGGCCATGGCGCCTTCTTCCTGGGCCTTCTTCAGCGAGGTCCATTCGGTCAGGACCGCGAGGTCGTCCAGGATTCTCTCGTTCACGAGGCTCTCGATGGCGCGGAGGTCCTCGGGCGTCAAGGCCTTCGAATGGGTGAAGTCGAAGCGCAGCCGGTCCGGCGCGACCAAGGACCCCGCCTGCTTCAGCTCTTTCCCGAAGCGCAGGCGAAGCGCCGCGTGGATGAGATGGGTCGCGGTGTGATTTCGCTGGGTGGGGATCCGCTCCGCGGCGTTCACGACGGCGCGATACGGACCCGCGATCAAAGACGCGGCCGCTCCTTTCAGAAATTCCCCACGATGCACGATGCGGTCCCCGTCCCTGTACACATCCACGACGCGGAGCTTCACGCGCGCGCCGGACGCCGTGCCGGTCTCCAGAACACCCGTGTCCGCCACCTGGCCGCCCGACTCGGCGTAGAAGGGTGTCGTATCCAGCGTGAACTCGATCGCGGCTGTGCCTTCGCTCCCGGGAGCCGCGTCCCTCACGTCACGGATCCAGACCCCGTCCACCTCCCAGCGGTCGTAGCCCACGAACTCGGAGTGCGCGCCGGAGGAGAGGCCGCGCCAGTCGCCCGCGGCGCGCCGGTTCTCGAAGCGCGCCTCCTTCTGGGCGCGCTCGCGCTGTTCCTTCATGGCCGCGTCGTAGCCCGGCATGTCCACCGTCAGGCCGCGCTCCCCCGCCATCTCCACGGTGAGATCGATGGGGAAGCCGAACGTGTCGTAGAGCTGAAACGCGATCGCGCCCGGGAAGATCTGCTGCTTCTTCTTCTCCAGTCCCGCCGCCGTCTCCTCGAAGCGCTGGAGCCCACGCTCGAGCGTCTGCTCGAAGCGGGTCTCCTCTTCCAGGATGGCGGCCGCGACCGCGGATTCCTCCTGTTTCAAGTATCCGTATTCCTCGTGGTGCGTCATCTGCGCGACGACCGTAGGCACGAGCCGGGAGAGGAACGCGCCCTCGATTCCCAAGTCGCGCCCGAACCGCGCCGCGCGGCGGAGAAGCCGGCGCACGACGTATCCGCGCCCCTCGTTGGAGGGACGCACGCCTTCGGCGCACGTGAACACGAGAGCGCGGATGTGATCCGTGATGACCCGAGCCGCCCGCCGGCCCCGGTCGCTGGCGCCCGCCTTCGGAGTGCCGAGGCGCCGCGCGGCATCGCCGATGGGAAGGAGCAGGTCGGTCTCGAAGACCGAGGGCGCTCCCTGCACGATCATCGCGAGCCGCTCGAGCCCCATGCCGGTGTCGATGCCGCGATTCGGGAGCGGCCTGCGCTCGCCGGAGACGAGCTGGTCGAATTGCGGGAAGACCAGGTTCCAGAATTCGAGATAGCGCTCGCAGTCGCAGCCCGGCGCGCATTCCGGCCGGCCGCATCCCACCCCGGGACCCTGGTCCCAGTAGATCTCGGAGCACGGACCGCACGCGCCCGAGCCGCCCGCGGGGCCCCAGAAGTTGTCCTTCTCGCCGAGCCTCGTGACGCGCTTCGCACCCAGCCCGATATGGTCCGCCCAGAGGTCGAAAGCCTCCTGGTCGTCCTTGTAGACGGAGGGATAGAGGCGATCCGCCGGCATTCCCAGAACGCGGGTAGTGAATTCCCACGCCCACTCGATCGCCTCCTTCTTGAAGTAGTCGCCGAAGGAGAAATTCCCCAGCATCTCGAAGAAGGTCGCGTGGCGGACGGTCAGTCCCACGTTCTCGACGTCGGTCAGCCTCAGGCAGCGCTGCACCGTCACCGCGCGCCGGTACGGGGGCGCGCCGGGGGAGCTGAAGTACGGCTTGAACTGCACCATGCCGGCCGACGTGAAGAGGAGCGTGGGGTCGTCGAGCGGAACGAGCGGAGCCTGCGGCAGGCGGGGATGACCTCGCTCCGCGAAGAAGGAGATGAAGGTGCGCCGAAGCTCGTCGCCGGTCTTTCGCATCGAGTGGCCTTACGTTTCCTCTGACATGAGATCGCGGATCGTGTCCCAGCCGAATCCCCGGCGCGCGAGCGCCTGCTGCATGCGGCGCCGGTAGACTTCCGGCTTCAGCCTCGCGTAGCGGCGGCGAAGCTGGGCGTACCCCAGCGCCGCGCGGCCTTCCTCGCTCGCGAGCGAGCGGCCCGAAAGATCGGGATCGTCCTCGAGAAACGCGTCCAGCTCCAGGATCAGAGCGTCGGAAACGCCGCGACGCCTGAGCTTCATCTCGAGGAGACGCCTTCCCTGCGCCGCCTTGAATAGCTCCGTTCGCAAAAAAGACCGCACGAACGCGCGGTCGTCCAGAAGCGAGACACGGCGGAGCCGCTCGATGGCCCGCTCCACCGCTTCCCCCAGATACCCGCGCTCGCGGAGGCGGCCTTCGACCTCGCGCTCGGTGCGGGGCCCGCGGGCGAGAATCCTCAAAGCCGCCTCTTTCGCAGCATCCTCGGATCCCGCCCGCTCGGGGCTCAGCGTCATCGAACTAGATGCGGACCCGGCGCTCTCCCTTGCCATCCGCACCCGCCGCCACGGCTTCCGGCGGCGCGGCCGGCGTCTTGGTGAGCCCCAGCGACTCGCGCACCTTCACATCCAGCTCGGCCACGGCGTCGGGGTGCTCCTTGAGCCACATCCTCGCGTTCTCACGGCCCTGTCCGATGCGCTCCTCGCCGTAGGAGAACCAGGTGCCGCTCTTCTGGACGAGGTTTCGCTCGATGGCGAGGTCCAGAAGCTCTCCTTCCCGCGAGATTCCTTCGTTGTAGAGGATGTCGAACTCCGCCTCCTTGAAGGGGGCGGCGACCTTGTTCTTCACGACCTTCACCTTGACGTGGCTGCCGATCACGCTCTCGCCGTCCTTGATCGCGCCGATGCGCCGAATGTCCATGCGCACCGAGGCGTAGAACTTGAGAGCGCGCCCGCCGGTGGTGGTCTCCGGATTTCCGAACATGACGCCGATCTGCATGCGGATCTGGTTGATGAAGATGACGGTCGTCCGCGACTTGGAGATGGTGCCGGTGAGCTTGCGCAGTGCCTGCGACATGAGGCGCGCCTGGAGCCCCATGTGCGAGTCCCCCATCTCTCCCTCGATCTCGGCCTTCGGCACCAGGGCCGCCACCGAGTCGATCACGATCACGTCGATGGCGCCGCTCCGCACCAGGTGCTCGGCTATCTCCAGCGCCTCCTCGCCCGTGTCGGGCTGCGCCACGTGCAAATTCTCGATATCGACCCCGAGCTTCTTGGCGTAGGCCGCGTCCAGCGCGTGCTCGGCGTCAATGAACACCGCGTTGCCGCCGTTCTTCTGGGCGTTGGCGATGATCTGCAGCGTCAGCGTGGTCTTGCCCGAGGATTCGGG
>JBGPMB010000030.1:0-19836 GCA_041486775.1 Candidatus Eiseniibacteriota bacterium
GCAGGATGAGTACCGTGCGGTCGGAGTTCAGGACTTCGGACGTCAGATCCACGATGAACTGGAAGAGCTCCGCCATCGGCTTGTGGGCGAGGAGGGCGGGGCCCAGGCGCTCCATGCGCTCGAAGAATTTCGCCATGCGATCCGGCGAGGCGCCCGTCGCGGCGATCGCCTTCAAGTTCGTCACGGACTGCGACGCGTGGACGAGATCCGCCAGCGGCACCGCGTGGACCGTGCCGGGAGCCTTGGTGTCGGCCACGCGCGCGGAGGAGCTGGGCTCCCGCGCGCGTCCGAAGTGAATCTGGCAGGGACCGATGTCGATCCGGTCTCCGGGGTTCAGCGGCGAGGACGCCTGGATCAGCGTCCCGTTGATCTTGGTCCCGTTCTTGCTTTTCAGGTCCTGGATCCAGTACGCGCCGTCACGCTGAACAATCTCCGCGTGTTTACGCGACACGGCCGAATCGTTGACGACGATCTTGTTCTCGGGCGCGCGGCCGAGCGGGAAGGGGCCGTCCCCCGAGAGATGCACGACTTCCACGTCGCGTCCGGGCACGTGAACCGAAAGTGATTGGCCATTCGAAGACATGAAGGGTAGTCTCCGCTGTCTTTCCGAGTTATTCAACCGGGAACCCTGGAGGCGGGCACGTGGATGACCTTCGCAGCGCCCGGGCGAGCATCCGGGAGGCCTGGTCCGATTTCCGCTGGCTCGAGTACCGTCCGTTCGCCTGGATGATGCTCGTCGAGCTCCTGTTCCTCTACCTGGCGCTGAATCTCGGGAAGCCCTGGGGCATGGCCGGCGCGGGCATCATCTTGAAACTGTCGGGCGAGCGCGCCGTGCATTACCCGACGTCCTTCGTGTTCCTGAGCTCCGCCTACGCCCGCGTGGAGTCCTTCCTCTTCGCGTTCGCCGGCAGTTTTCTCATCCCCCTGAGCCTCGCGCGCATCCTGGCCCCGATGAGCTCCATGCCGCCGACGGGTCCCGAGACGGTGCGGCGCGCCCGGCGGGCCTACGGGGTGACCCTGGTGGGCTACATCATGAATTTCGCCCTGCTGGTCGCGTGGGAGTTCCTTCTCCCCCTCGGCCCGCACCGCTGGTTCGGGTCGCTTCTCGGCGGACTCAAGGCGGACCTCCTGACCTGGTGCGTCGGCGTGCTCGTCGCCTTCGCGATCGCGGTCGTTTTCCTGTACGTCCCGATTCGCGCGGTGGAGGAAAACGCGACGTTCCGCGATGCTCTCTGGGGCGGGATCGGGGAGGGCTTCCGCTCGTTCGGGCCGACGCTCCTCATCGTGCTGGTGTTCGCCTGGCCCGCGCTCCTCTTCCTGGCACCGGTCCAGCTCGCGCCGACGCTCCTGGTGGAGCGCTTCCGGCCCGAGCTGACCGCGATCCTGATCGCGATCGCGGCCGTGCTGAACAGCTTCGTGAACTACTTCATCTTTTCGGCCGCCTCGCGGCTGCACTGGATCAACCGCGGGAGGGAGGCATGAGCGCGCGGATGTCACGGTTCCTCGGCGGGTCCTGGTGGGTGCTCGGGTGCGCCGCGTGTCTCACTCTCGTGGCGGGCTGCTCCCGCATGGAGGGAATGGCGACCCGATACCGCGCGGAGCGCATGGTGTGGGAGGCCCGGCGAGCGGAGACCCGGCTTCGGATCGGAAAGGCCGTGCCCGATTCGGCCACCATGCTTCGGGTCCGAGCCGAGTACCAGAAACTCCGCCAGACGTTCCCCCCGCCTTTCCTCGAAGGGTCCGGCGGGGACGTCGAAGGGCTGAGGCGGGATATCGCGCGGCAGGTGGGCATGGCGGAGCTGACGGCTTCCCGCACGGCCCTCTTCGCGCACCGGCCGGACCTCGCGCTCGAGAGCGCCCGCTGGGTGGCCTCGATCGCGGCCGCCGACACGGGGCTGGGCCGCGAGGCGAATCTCGCGTCGGTCATGGCGCTCCGCGGGCTCCGACGCTACGACGAGGCCGTCGCCACCATGCGCGCGATGCTGGACCATTACCCGCCGGTTCCGCCGCCCTCGCCGGAGCAGGAAGACCAGATCCTGGGCATCCCCGACGCCATCATCGAGCTGCATTCGCAGGTGGGGGACTCCGCGAGCATCGGAAGCGACCGCGCTTACGCCGTCGCCTACTATCGCCGGATCCTTTCCCGGAATCCGCCTCCCTTCCTCGAATCCCAGGTGCGCGCGCGGCTCAGCCGGACACTATTGGAGCTGGGCGACGCGAACGCCGCGTTCGAGGAAGTGGGCGCGCTCCGCCGGCTCGTCCAGCGAACGCCCGCGCTCCAATCGCTCGAGCCGGAGCTTCTCTACAGCGAAGCGCGGATCCGCGGGATGCAGAAGGACTACAAGAGCGCGCTCTCGCTCTACGACACCGTGGTGAAAGCGCACCCCACCTCCTCGTTCGCCGCGCGCGCGCTGCTGGACGCCGCCGTCATCGCCGAGCGCATGAACGACAGGGAGGGCGCGATCGCGCGCTATCGCGCCATCGTGAGCCAGCCCAAGTCCGACCCCGGCATCGCCGCGGTCGCGAGCTATCGCATGGCCATGGTCCTGGACCAGATGGGGAAGTGGGACGACGCGAAGCAGATTCTCGAGACGATTCCGCTGAAGTACCCGAAGTCGCGGGCCGGTGTCGAGGCGCCGTTCGCGATCGTGGAGCACTATTCCCGCTCCCACCAGCCGGACGCCGCGAAGGCCGCCCTCCTCAAGGCCATCGATACGTACCGATCGATGATCGGGCGGGACACCAGCTCGGCGTACGCCACGGTCTACCGCTGGAACGTCCTGCGCGCCTACGCGGTCCTCGATCGGTGGAAGGAGGCCCTGGCGACCGTGGATGAGATGGCGGATCGGGACCGCGGAGCGGCGATCACGGCCGAGGCCCTCTTCCAGGGCGCGCAGATCTCGCGGGCACATGGGGATAAGTCCAAATCGGACGTGTATTTGCAGCGAATCGTGCTGGAGTATCCCAAGTCCCCGCGGGCCGCTGCGGTGCGGAAGTTCTTGAAGGACAACGCGGGTAAGGGTGCCGCGCCCCTAGAAAAATAGGGGCACCCCCCCGTTTTCGACAGAATCTTGTGTACAAGATTCATCCGCTCCCCCATAATACATTGCAAGCGGTTATAGGAGTGATGTCGCCCAGCGTATACAGTCGCGCTGGGATGCATTTGTCGGTGAACCCGGCGTTCAGGGCGTCGGGGTCCTCAAGTGACTGGGGGGTCATCAATGCTCAGTAAGGTGGTTTTCCTCTGTGGTGCGCTGCTGCTTCTTGTCTCTGCAACCGCTCTCGCGTTCCCGGCCATCGATCTGACGGCCGGGCAAACGGACGTCTTGAGCGCCGTGGACGGTACCATCTGGAGCTCGAACATCACCCAGCCTACCGGCACCGGTGTCTACCAGCCGTTCCTCCGCCTCCAGAACACGGGCAGCGAGGAAGGGTTCAACACCGATTTCCAGCCGTTCCCGCTGGATGACAAGAATCCGTCCAACTTCACCCACTCGGTGCAGTGGAACTCGCTCTCCACGATCACGATCGGCAGCACCGACTACTACTCGTTCCAGCTCGACGCGAACGAGCAGCAGAACAGCACCCGCTCGCTGATCTCGCTCGACGCGCTCAAAATCTACACGGCGAGCAACCCCGCGCTCTCGACGCTGAACGGTCTCAATCCGCTCTACGATCTCGACGGCGTCTCGGATCAGACGGTGTTCATCGAAACCGCGCTCAAGCCCGGCAGCGGCACCGATGACCTCACCCTCTACATCCCGAAGAGCTTCTTCTCCGGCGTGAGCGGCACGGACTACATGTACTTCTACAGCCAGTTCGGTCTCTCCGACGCGGTGGATCCGGGTCTTGTGTCCGGAGCCACGTTCGAGGAATGGCGCGCGGATCAGGCGCCTTCGGCCGTCCCCGAGCCCGCCACGATGGTTCTGCTCGGTGGTGGTCTCCTGGGCATGGCAGGTTTCAGACGCCGGAAGAAGTAACTTCCAGCAAGGCTTTCCGAAGAGGCGGTGGCCCAAAGCCACCGCCTCTTTTTTCTTGCCGATTTTCGACATCGCGCGGGGTTATCCTACGCGACATCCATGACCGTGCCCGCTTGCCTTGACCGCCTCCCATGTGATATCCTTGCAGGTGAGCTATATGCTTGACCTCACTTTAGTTAACCATCCACACGAGGCACGCCCGTGAAGGACCTCCAACCCTCCAACATCCGAAATCTCGCGCTCGTTTCCCCGCACGGAACCGGGAAGACCTCCCTGGCCGAGGCCCTGCTCTTTCGAACCAAGGTGACCACACGCCACGGCAAAGTGGAGGAAGGGACCACCTCTCTCGATTTCTCTCCGGAGGAAATCCACCGCAAGATCACGATCAGCCTCGGGCTGGCTCCGCTCGAATGGCACGACACCAAGATCAACCTCATCGACACCCCCGGCTACGCGGACTTCGTCGGCGACATGGTCGCGGGTCTTCGCGTCGCGGACTCCGCCGTGTTCTGCGTGAAGGCAACGGCCGGGATCGAGGCGGGGAGCGAGATGGTTTGGGATCGTGTGGAGGAGCGGGGTTGCCCGGTGCTCTGCCTGGTGACGCAGATGGAGAAGGAGCACGCGAGCTTCGCGAAGGCGCTCGAGACGGCGACGACACGCCTGGGGAAGCGGTTCGTCCCCCTGGCCTGGCCCATCGGCGAGGGGGACAAGTTCCGCGGACTCGTCGATCTCGTCTCCATGAAGGGATATCTGTTCGAGAAGGACGGCTCCGCGAAGGAGGCGCCCATCCCGGCGGAGATCGAAGCCGAGGTGGCGAAGGGCCGGGGGGCCCTCGTGGACGCGGCGGCCGAGGCGGACGACGCCCTGCTGGAGAAATTTCTCGGCGGCGAGGAGCTTTCGGCCGACGAGGTGCGCCGGGGTGTCAGCGGCGGAGTGCGGAACAAGGGATTCGTCCCGGCGCTGCCCGTGGCCGCCTATCCGATGATGGGAATCGATCACGTGCTCGACACGTTCACCTGGCTTCTGCCCAGCCCGGTGGATTGCGGGCCCGTGGTCGGGGTGAAGCCGGGGACGGAGGAGAAGGTCGAGCTCAAGCCCGACGTCGCCTCGCACCTCGCCGCGCTGATCTTCAAGATCAGCAGCGAGACCCACGCCGGCGACCTCTCGCTGGTCCGGGTCTTCGCGGGGACGCTATCTCCCGGCAAGGAAGTGTGGAACGCCACCGCCCAGCGCTCGGAAAAGACCGGCCAGCTCTTCTTCGTGCAGGGCAAGGAGCGAAAGGACGCGGCGCACTTGATCGCGGGAGACATCGGCGCGGCGGTGAAGCTCCGTGAGAGCCACACCGGCCAGACGCTCTGCGACAAGAACGCTCCGATCCTCCTCTCGCCGATTCCCTTTCCGCATCACGAGCTGGAAGTCGCGATCTTCGTCAAGAACAAGGCCGACGAGGAGAAGATGGGCTCCGGGCTGCACAAGCTTCGCGAGGAGGACCCCACGCTCCACATCCGCGTCGATTCTTCGCTGCACCAGACGATCTTCCAGGGAACCGGCGATCTACAAGTCGACGTGACCATCGAGAAGCTGCAGAGGCGCTTCGGCGTGCACGTCGAGCTGGCCAAGCCGCGGATCCCCTACCGGGAAACCATCCGGAAGGCGGTGACCAAGCAGGGGCGCCACAAGAAGCAGACGGGAGGGCGCGGCCAGTTCGGCGACGTCCACATCCGGCTCGAGCCGTTGAAGCACGGCTCGGGCTTCGAGTTCGTGGACGAGATCGTCGGCGGATCGGTGCCCCGGAACTATATCCCCGCGGTCGAGAAGGGAATCATCGAGGCGATGCACGAGGGTGTGCTCGCGGGCTATCAGGTGGTGGACGTGCGCGCCGCGCTCTACGACGGCTCGTATCACACGGTGGATTCCTCGGAAATGGCCTTCAAGATCGCGGGCTCGATGGCCTTCAAGGAAGGCGCCAAGGAGGCGGGCCCCGTCCTTCTCGAGCCGATCGTCGAGATCGAAGTGCGCGTCCCCAAGGACTTCGTCGGAGCGGTGACGGGGGACCTTTCCAGCAAGCGCGGCAAGATCCTGGGCATGGGGACCGACGGACGCTACGACGTGATCCGCGCCCAGGTGCCGCAGGCGGAGCTGTACAAGTACTCGACGCACCTCCGCTCGCTCACCCAGGGTCGCGCGTCCCACAAGACCAAGTTCTCGCACTACGAGGAGATCCCCCGAGAGATCGCCGAGAAGGTCGTGAGTCAGGCCCGGGCCGAAAAAGAGGCGATCGCATCCGCCTGATCCCGCTTCGAGGAGTTCCCATGCACGGCATCATGCTCTCGCACCGGCGCGGTCTTGCCTCAATCCTTCTGGTCCTCGCTTGCGCCGTCCTCGCGCCCAGGCAGGCGCCAGCGGCCGAGGATCCGCATGCCCGTTACGCTCCGCGCGCGCCCCGTCCCGCCCAGGTCGTGACCTCCGCGGCCGCGGCCCGGTTGGTGGCCGAGGGAACGCCGGCCCTCTGGGTCTACTTCGTGGACAAGGGTGAGACCGACGCGCGCGAGTTCGCCGGCGCGGTCCGTCGCGCGGGGGAACGTGTCGAGGGCCGTGCGCGCGCGCGCCGCATCCGCGAATCCGGCGGCCGCTTCGTTCCCGATTACTACGATGTCCCGGTCCCGTCGCTCTACGTGGACGGTGTGCGCTCCACCGGTGCCAAGGTCCGGCACGTCTCGCGATGGCTGAACGCGGTGAGCGTGGTGGCGGACCAGGCCCAAGTCGCGCGGATCGCTTCGCTCCCCTACGTGCAGTCCATCGTCCCCGTGGGAAGAGCCAGGAGAAACGAGCCGGTCGGTCCGATCGCTCCCGTGCCGCCGCGTGAGACGCCCCCGACGCCGTTCGACCGCGGGCTCCTCGAGAGCGCCCCTTCACGCGAGCAGGGGAACCTCGGGGTCTCGCTCGGCCCTCCGGCGGGGTACGGCGGCTCGCTCACCCAGTTGAACGGCATCGGCGCCAGGGCGGCTCAGGACTCGGGCTACACCGCCGCGGGAGTCGTGGTGGCCATGCTGGACACCGGGTTCAGCAAGACGCACGACGCCACGGTGCAGCTCAAGCGGATCGCGGAATACGATTTCGTGTTCGGCGATTCGGAGACCTCGAATCAGGCCGGGGACATCACCATCCAGTGGGATCACGGCACCGGCACCTGGTCGGTGCTGGGGGGCTATGCCCCGAACAGTCTCATCGGTCCCGCCTACAACGCGGCCTTCCTCCTCGCCAAGACCGAGGACACCCGCTCCGAGTCGCCGGTCGAGGAAGACAACTGGCTCGCGGCGGTGGAGTGGGCGGACAGCCTGGGGGCGGAGGTGATCTCCTCCTCGCTCGCGTACTTCTTCTTCGACAACTCTCTCTTGAACCACACGTACGCCCAGATGGACGGGAAGACCACCGTCGTCTCGAAAGCCGCGGCGCTGGCGGCGCGGCGCGGCATCGTGGTCGCGAACGCGATGTCGAACGACGGGCCGGCCATCGGAAGCCTGCAGGCGCCGGCCGACGCCGACAGCATCCTTTCTGTGGGAGCGGTGGACGCCGCGAACGTCATCGCGAGCTTCTCGAGCCGGGGACCGACGTCCGACGGCCGCGGGAAGCCCGAGATCGTGGCGCAGGGTGTGTTCACCACCTGGGCGGTCGCCGGCACCACGAACAGCTACGCCCAGGTCAGCGGAACCTCCCTTGCCACGCCGCTCATCGGCGGCGCGGCGGCGCAGATCCGCGAGGCGCACCCCGAGTGGAGCGTGCAGCAGATCCGCTACGCGCTCAAGGTATCGGGGGACAAGGCGGGAACGCCGGACAGCACGATGTACGGATGGGGGCGGCCCAGCGTGGTCACGGCGATCTACGGCACGCCTCTGGGAGGGCCGGTCTACCCGAAGCCCTTCAACCTGGTCTTTCCGCCGAACGCCGCGACGGTGACGTTCCCGCCCTACAACTTCCGCTGGAGGCGCTCGCCCGATCCGAACGGCGACCCGGTGACCTACCGGATCCAGATCCTGAGATCGGCGGGGGACTCCTTGATCTTCGACGCGACCACCACCGACACCGCGATGATCTATCCCGGTTATCTGGGCCCGACCACCACCTATCAGTGGTTCGTGAGCGCCAGCGATCCGGCGAGCCACGCGCGCGAGAGCCGGGACCGGTACACGTTCATCACCGGCGCCACGACCAGCGTGGACATCACGCCGCCCGCCTCGGGCGTTGTCCTCTATCCCAACCGGCCGAACCCTCTCAAGACTTCGACCCTGATCCCGTTCGCGATCGGCGCGAATCCGACTTCCGGGACGGCCCAGGTCACCCTTCGGATCTTCAACGCCGCGGGACGCCTGGTTCGAACCCTGACCGAGAACGAGGCGGACCAGGTCCCGGTGGTCCGTCTGGCCCCCTGGGACGGCCGGGACGAGAAGGGGCAACGCGTCGGCTCGGGAATCTATTATTATCGCCTCACCGTGTCCGGGAAGGTTTTCTCCCGGCGAATGGTCGTCTTGCGTTGAGGAGGTTCTAACGTGTCCGGTCATTCGAAGTGGAGCACCATCAAGCGGAAGAAGGGTGCCACCGACGCCAAGCGCGGGAAAACCTTCACCAAGTACATCAAGGAGATCACGGTCGCGGCCCGAGCGGGCGGCGGGGACCCGGGCGCCAATCCGCGCCTCCGCACCGCCATCGCGGGCGCCAAGTCGGTGAACATGCCCGCCGAGAACATCGAGCGCGCCGTCAAGAAGGGGACCGGGGAGCTTCCGGGCGTCTCCTACGAAGAGGTGACCTACGAAGGCTACGGTCCGGGCGGGATCGCGATTCTCATCGATACGCTGACGGACAACCGCAACCGGACCACCGGGGAGGTCCGCCACATCCTCACGAAGAGCGGCGGACGCATGGCCGAAGCCGGCAGCGTGCAGTGGATGTTCCACCAGAAGGGTGCGATCGCCATCCCCAAGTCCGCGGCCGACGAGGAGACGGTGCTGAACCTCGTGCTGGAGGCGGGAGCGGAGGACGCGACCACCGACGATCCCGAAGTCTACGAGATCACCACGTCGCCGCAGACGTTCGAAGCGGTGAAGGCGGCGCTCCACGCGAAGAGCATTCCGACCCAGTCGGCCGAGCTGGCGAAAGTACCCCAGACCACGATCGCGCTCAGCGAGAAGGACGCCGAGCAGGCCTTGAAGCTCATGGAGGCGCTCGAGGACAATGACGACGTCCAGCGGGTCTCGTCCAATCTCGACATCTCGGACGAGGTCCTCGCCAAGATCCAATCCTAGCGTTCCCGGCCCGCTCATCCTGGGCATCGACCCGGGAAGCCGGGTCACGGGCTACGGCTTTATCCGCCACGAGCGCGGTGCCACGCGGTGCGAGCGCTCCGGCGTCATCGCGACGCGCACCAACCTTTCCTTTCCCGACCGCCTTCTCCAGATTCACGACGCCCTCACCGCGCTGATCGAGGAGATGCGCCCCGACGAGGTCGCCGTGGAGAGCGCGTTCGTGCGAAAGAGCGCTCTGGCCGCCCTCCAGATCGGGCACGTGCGCGGCGTGGTGCTGGTCGTCGCGCGCAAGAGCGGGGCGAGCGTCTACGAGTACACGGCGCCCGAGGTGAAGATGGCCGTCGTGCGAAACGGGAGCGCCCAGAAAGGGCAAGTAGCGTTCATGGTGCGGAGGCTCCTTCCGGGGCTCGCCGACCTCCGCGAGGACGAGGCGGACGCGCTGGCCGTGGCCCTCTGCCACATGCACCGCGGCCCGCTCCGCGCGCTGGGAATCGTGAGGTGATCGCCGCGGTCCGCGGTCCCCTCATCGGCAAGATGCCGACCGCGGCGCTGGTCCAGGTGGGCGGCGTCACGCTGAGGCTCCAGATCTCGGTCTCCTGCTTCGAGACGCTGCCGGCGGTGGGCCGCGAGGTCCATCTCCTGACCTACCTCCACGTGCGCGAGGACGCGCTCCAGCTCTTCGGATTCACCGACGAGGCGGAGCGGAGTCTCTTCGAGAACCTGATCTCGGTGTCGGGCATCGGCCCGAGGCTCGCGACCGGAATCCTGAGCGGCGCCACCGCGGGCCGGCTGCGGGAAGGCATCGAGGTCGGGGACCTGGATTTCCTGGTAACCCTCCCCGGTGTGGGAAAGAAGCTCGCGCAGCGGCTCGTGGTCGAGCTTCGCGAGAAGTTCGCGCCCGGGTCCGCGATGAAGCTGCCGATCTCCGCGGGCGCCCCGGGAGCGCTCCACGTGGGCCTGGGCGGCGATGCCACCGCGGCGCTCGTATCGCTGGGCTTCACGCGCCCGCAGGCGCAGACCGCCGTCCAGGAGGCATTGCAAGAATTGGGTCCCGGGGCCACGGTGGAGTCCGTGGTCCGGAGAGCGTTGCGCCAGGGGGCGCGTGGATGAAAGAGCACGAGCGGATCACCGATCCCGAGCCGGTCGGAAACGAGCGCGATCTCGACCGCACGCTCCGGCCGCAATCGCTGGACGAGTTCGTGGGCCAGGAATCGCTTCGCGAGCAGCTCAGGATCGCGGTCGAGGCGGCGCGGGGGCGGAGCGAGGCGTTGGACCATCTCCTCTTCCACGGCCCGCCCGGGCTCGGCAAGACGACCCTGGCCTCGATTCTCGCGCACGAGATGGACGTCTCCATGGTCCAGACGTCGGGCCCGGTCCTCGAGCGCGCCGCCGACCTGGCGGGGCTCCTCACGAACCTCGAGGAGCGCGCGGTGCTCTTCATCGACGAGATCCATCGCATGAATCCCGTCGTCGAGGAGTATCTGTATCCCGCCATCGAGGATTTCCGGCTCGATATCATGATCGATCGCGGGCCGAGCGCGCGGTCGGTGCGCATCGATCTCAAGCGGTTCACCCTGATCGGCGCGACCACGCGCACCGGGCTCCTGAGCGCGCCCCTGCGGGGGCGCTTCGGGATGACCGCGCGGCTGGATTACTACTCGACCGACGAGCTGAGCCGGATCATCACGCGCTCCGCGAACCTCCTCGGGGTGCCGATCGACGCGGCGGGCTCGCGCGAGCTGGCCTCGCGCTCGCGCGGGACGCCGCGCGTGGGGAACCGGCTCCTGCGCCGGGTGCGCGATTTCGCGGAGACCCGCGCCAAGGGAAAGGTCACCGAGAAAGTGGCGCGCGACGCGCTCAAGCTCCTCGAGGTGGACGAGCGCGGTCTCGATGACATGGACCGGCGCATGCTCGAGGCGATCGTGGTGAAGTACGGCGGCGGCCCCGTGGGACTCTCCACCATCGCCGTCGTGGTCGGGGAAGAGCCGGACACGCTCGAGGACGTCTACGAGCCCTACCTGATCCAGGAAGGGTTCCTGAAGCGCACCCCGCGCGGGCGCGAGGCGACCGACCTCGCGTTCACCCACCTGGGCCTCCAGCCGCCGAAGCGCGCCGCCGCCGATCCCGAATCGCCGCAGAGCACGCTCTTCTAGGACGCGCGATCTCCCCGCAGCCGAAGCGCCCCGTCACGACCTCGGATTTCGACTACGCGCTTCCACCAGATAGGATCGCGCAGCATCCGGCCCCCTCGCGGGACCAAGCCCGGCTCCTGACCCTCGACCGGGTCACGGGCTTGATCGGCCACCATTCGTTCCACGAGCTGCCTTCGCTCCTTCTTCCGGGGGATCTCCTGGTCGCGAACGACACGCGCGTTCTGCCTGCGCGGCTCTTCGCGGGCGTCGGAGGACGCGAGGTCGAAGTCCTGTTGCTCCGCCGCGAGCCCTCCGCGGCCGAGGAGCAGATCTGGTCGGTGCTGGCCCGGCCCGCGAAGGCGCTGAAGCCCGGGGTCGCGCTCTCGTTTCCGGACCCCGCCTTTCACGGCGAGGTGCTGGGCTGGGGAGAGCGCGGCGTGCGCCACGTCGTCTTCCGCCCGGCGGCCACCGGTGCTCCTCCCTTCGATGCCTGGCTCGCGCGCGTGGGGCACGTGCCTTTGCCCCCCTACATCGACCGCCCCGACGAGCCCTCGGACCGCGAGCGCTACCAGACCATCTTCGCGCGCGATCCCGGATCGGTCGCGGCTCCCACCGCGGCGCTCCACTTCACGCCCGCGACCCTCGAGGCGCTGAAGGCGCGCGGGATCGAGATCGCGTTTCTCACGCTCCACGTCGGACCGGGGACCTTCCGCCCCGTCGCGGGGGAACACCCCGAGGAGCACGCGCTGGATCCGGAGCCCTTCCGCGTTCCCGACGAGACCGCCGAGGCCATCGCGCGCGCGCGGGAACGGGGCGGGCGCGTGATCGCGGTGGGAACCACCTCGGTGCGCGCGCTCGAATCCTGGGCCCGGGACGGCGAGCCCGCCGGAGGCGCCTGGCGCGACACGTCGCTCTTCATCCTTCCGCCGTACGAATTCAAGGTGGTGCGCGGGATGGTCACGAACTTCCATTTGCCGCGCACCAGCCTCCTCATGCTGGTCTCCGCCCTCGCGGGGCGCGAGAACGTGCTGCGCGCCTATGAAGCGGCCGTGGCCGAGGGATACCGCTTCTACTCCTATGGAGATGCGATGCTCGTCCTCTAGCGGCTGATTTCGTTCTGCACGGTGCTTCGCATTTCGCTCAAGTTTCAGCCGGACCTGCCGATTGAGCCGCCCCCCGCCTCGAGCCTCGAATCCACCTCCAAACACGCGTGAGCGGGCCACTTACGAGCCGCACCCCCTTCAGGCTGTTCCGTAGGCACGAGCATTGCCTTTTGCCTGTGTGAAGGGAGCGTTTCGGGGATGTCGAGGGGAGGACGAAAGGAGGCCGCTCATGTCGCGCAGCAGGCAACGACGCAAGCAGTCCGTGAAGAGTCGCCGGCAGTCGGCTGAGCCCCGCGAGGCGCGGGTCATGGAAGAGATCAAGAACCGTCGCTACCTCGCGTTCGTGCGCGCGATCGTGAACGGCGCCGCCGCGCGGCTGGCGCGCTAGAGGAAAACGATGTCGAGACTCTTGACTCCAAAAGAGATCGAAGCGCTGCTCGAAGGCGGGCCGATCGTGCATGCCCCGACGGAGCAGATCCGGATCGGAGATCCGGTGGACGTCGTGGTGGACGGGGCGACCGTGGCCCATGGCCGTCTCATCCTCGAAAACGGGCGACTGCGCGTGCGCGTTCTAGGCCGCGCGCAGGAGAACAGGAGGGACCGATGAATGCCGCTCTGGTGTATGCCGTCGCGGCGCTGGCCGCCGCGGCCACGCTCTACGGCGCGATCCGCTTCTTCGGAGCGCGCGCGCAGGGTGCGGACGCGGAGGCGGAAGAATCGCGCCTCGAAGTATTGAGCCGCACGCCGATCGGGCTGGGCGGCTCGCTGGTGGTCGTCCGTTTCGAAGGCCGTCGGATCCTGCTCGGCGTGACGCGCGGGCAGTGGACCGCGCTCGCGGACCTGGGCCGTGCCTCGGCCGCTCCGAATACCAACCCGCTGTCCGTCATCGACACGGAGCTGAATCGGGCGTACATGGCCGACCGGCTCCGCCGCGGACGCAAAGGCTCTTGATGTCGCATCACTAAGGCCAGGGGGCGGCCGGATGGAATCTAGGCGGTCGCCCGGTCAATGCCGCGCTTCTGGCCGCGATGCAGGTCGCGCCAAGCAGGTCAATCCGAACGGATTTCACACGTTATCTCCACGGCACACCGATTGCACAAACGAACGCTCATGCCACGCGAATTCGGAGATCTCAGGCTCATGACGAACGATCGAGTTACAGGTGTCGCGAAGCGCCGCGGACGCGGCGGAAAGACCGCGCGTGCGGGGAAGTCGCCACGCGCCGCGGTCGCGCGCCGTCAGGCCGGAGCTCCTCCCGAGTCACGTCCGCGCCGCAGGGTGCTGGCGGTGACGAGCGGGAAGGGGGGCGTCGGCAAGACGAACATCGTCACGAATCTCGCGATCGCTCTCGCACGGCAAGGCGCCCGGGTCCTGGTACTGGACGGGGATCTGGGCCTCGCGAACGTGGACCTTCTGCTGGGCATCGCACCCCAGTACGACCTCCAGGACGCGATCCTGGGCGATCGCAGCCTCGAGGACATCGTGCTCGAGGGACCCGAGGGGATCCGGGTGGTGCCGGCGAGCAGCGGCGTCGAGGAGCTGGCGAATCTGGACGAGTACCGGACCGAGTGCCTGCTTCGCTCGCTCGCGAGCATCGAGGAGGACGTGGACTTGATCCTGATCGACGCCCCCTCGGGAATCGGCACGCACGCGGTGACGCTGGCGCAGGCGGCGGACGAGATCGTGGTCGTGACCACCCCCGAGCCCACTTCCTTCTCCGACGCCTACGCCATGATCAAGGTGCTCTCGCAGCGGCCGCTCAAGTGCACGCCCGCGCTCCTCGTGAATCAGGCGAACTCGGAGAACGAGGCACTGGAAGTCTCGCGCCGCGTGCAGTCGGTCGCGAAGCGGTTCTTGAACCTCGAGATTCCGTACTGGGGCTTCGTGCTGGCCGACGAGTCGGTGCCCAAGTCGGTCGTCCGCCAGGAGCCGTTCCTTTCGACCTATCCCTACTCGCCCGCGTCGAGCTGCATCATCCGGCTCGCCCGCCGCGTTCTGGGCCAGAGCCCCGGTCCGGAGAAGAAGGGAAAGCCCGAGGCGGGTCCCTACCGTCTCGTGACTCCCGATGAAGTCCCGGAGGGGGTCTAGCCCATGAAGAACCTGATCGCGACCTGGACCGCCATCGCGGCGGTCGCCGTGACGGTGCTCGTGGCCTCGATGGACACGGCGGCCGGGACGCGTGGGCCGCTCGTCGCATTCCGCGCGCTCATCGCGTGCGCGGTTGTCGTACTGGCCGGGCGGCTCGCCGGCTTCGTTCTCATGCGCACGGCGCTCCGGCGTCATTACGAACAGTGGCGGATGACCCAGGCCGGCAACCGGCCGCGGTCAGAGCGCTAGGGTGGGAGGCCCCACGACCATGTCGTCCAGCTCCTCGGTGCTGCACCGGCTCCAGAGCCACGCTCCGCGCTCCAAGAACCGGAAAGAGCGCAAGAAGGAACTCGCACTCAGCAAGTACGCGCCGCTGGTGAAGTACGTCGTGGACCGGCTGGCGCTGCATCTGCCGAAGTCGGTGGAGCGCGACGATCTCATTTCCGCGGCGATCATCGGGCTCTTCGACGCCCTCGAGAAGTACGACTCCTCCAAGGGGACGAAGTTCGAGACCTACGCCATCTGGCGAATCCGCGGCGCCATCCTGGACGAGCTCCGCTCGCTGGACTGGGCCTCGCGCTCCATACGCCGCAAGGCGCGGAACGTCGAGGAGGTCGCGCGCGACCTGGGCCAGCGCCTGGGAAGGGCCGCCACCGAGGAAGAGGTCGCGGACGCGCTCAACCTGAGCCCCACCGAGCTGTCGCGGCTCATGGACGAGGTTCACGGCACGGCGCTCCTCTCCCTTTCCAAGTCGGTGACGGGGGACGAGGACCAGGACTTCATCCAGCTCGAGGACATCGTGGACGACCCGGCGCACAAGGACGCGCTCGAGGTCATGGAGACCGAGGAATCGCGCGAGGTCCTTCTCGAGACGATCGATCACCTCCCCGAGCAGCAGCGGCTCGTGGTGGCCCTCTACTACTACGAAGAGATGACGCTCAAGGAGATCGGCGAAGCGCTCCACATCTCCGAGTCGCGGGTTTCCCAGATCCACACCCGCGCCGTGAAGACCCTCAAGGCGCGGCTCGGCCGGGTGCTCTAGGCGATGAAAAGCGCGTCTCTGACCTCGATGGACCGCGTCCATCTGAAGAAGGTCACCGAGGCCATGGTCGCACTTCCGACGCTGCCGCTCGTGGCGTCGCGGCTATTGGAGAGCATCGCCGATCCGGACGCGGCCACCTCCGAGGAGATCGGCGCCTTGATCGCGCTCGATCCCGCCCTGACCGCGCGGACGCTCAAGCTCGCGAACTCTGATTTCTACGGCTTTCCCCGCAAGGTCGGCACCGTGGACCTGGCGGTCGTCGTGCTGGGCCCCGACACGATCCGCGACCTGGTCCTGAGCGCCGCCGTGTTTCAGACGCTCGATCCGACGTGGAAAACGCTCACGGGCCTCTGGAGCCACTCGCTCGCCTGCGGTGTCGCGGCGCGCGCGATGGCCGACCGATGCGGCTACAGGCTCGACGCCGAGGCGTTCGCGGCGGGGATGCTTCACGACATCGGCAAGGTCGCGCTTCGCCAGTCCTACCCCGAGCGATTCGAGGCCGCGCTGGCCCTCGTTCGGGAGCAGGGCATTCCCATGGTCGTGGCGGAACGCGGTGTTCTGGGTTCGGACCATGCCGAAGTGGGAGGCTGGCTCGCGGAGCGCTGGGGACTGCCCGGCGATCTGGTCGAGGCCATCGCCTGCCATCACCGGCCCGAGCAGGCGCGGCTCAATCCCGAGCTCGTGTCGCTCGTGCACATCGCCGACTGGCTCGCCGGACGGACCGGGAATTCCTGGCCCGCCGAGGCGAAACCCGGGTCGGTTTCACCCTTCGCCTGGGAGTGCGTCGAGGCGGGCGAGATCGAGCGCGAAGCGCTGCTCGAGGATCTCGTTCCGTTCATCCAGCGCGCCGTGCGGCGCGAGCAGGAGCTCTTCCAGCACTTCCGTGGTTCTCAGGAGGCTGGGTCATGACGGTCGCAGCGACAAAACGGGAGCGGAGTTTCGAGATTCGCGTGCGGTTCGAGCCGGGGCTGGGCGCTTCCCTCTACGCCTCGCTCAAGTCCGGCGAGGTGGCGCCCCTGACGGTGGCGCGGACGCTCGGACGGGGACGCACCTTGCTCCGCTATCACGGATACACGCTGATGGCGCACGGCGCCCCGGAATGGAAGCCGGGCGAGACGTTTCCGGTCTATGTGAAGCAGCTCGGTCCTCCGCTCGTGCTCGCGCGCGTGGGCGACCGTGCTCAGGAGGGTTCATCGGCTGTGACCACGGTCGATTCGGCGGTGGTTCCGGGGTTCGAAGCGGCCTAGCGGCACGCGGGGCCCGATCGAGACGTTCAAGGAGGGGGATATGAAGCAGCGCAATGGAGCCGGATCGAAGCGTCTCGTGGAGGCCACCCACCGGTTCATCCGTTCCGAGCAGAAGCTCCTGGAAGTGCTCTTTTCACGCAGGATTCTACGCAAGGCGGACTGCGAGCACTTCGCGAGGGACCTGGACCTCTCCGCTTCCAAGAAGCGCTCCTCCGACGTGTTCGGGAGCGCGATCGCGATCAACAAGAAGCTCATGGGCGTCCTGGCCGGCTCGAAGAGCGGCGCGCGCGGGGTCAAGGTCTCCGCGATCGACGTGCTCTACGAAATGAGCCGCGTCGTCCAGACCATCGAGGAGCCTTCCGAGGCGCTCCGTCAGATGCTGGTGCGGATGCGCGAGGGCATCCCCTACGAGAACGCCACCCTCTTCGTGACCGATCGGGTCACGGGAAAGCTCGAGGCGGTCGCGACCGTGGGCGAGCCCATCGATCTCATCGGGCACGTGAAGTTCGAGCGCGGCAGGGGCTTCTCCTCCTGGGTCGCCCAGCAGCGAAAGCCCGTCCTCCTGAACGACCTCCACCGGGAGGGCGGAACCAGCGCGCCGTCGGTGCGCTCCTTCCTGTCCGTCCCGATCGTGCTCCAGGGAGAGTCGATGGGGGTCATCAACCTGAGCCACTCGCGTCCGGAGGCGTTCGACGAGGAGAGCCAGAAGCTTCTCTCCCTCATGGGACACCAGATCGCCGGGGTCGTGAACCGGGTCATCCTGCGCCGGGAGATGGAACGGCTCCAGACGACCGACGACGTCACGGCCCTCTACAACAAGCGGCATTTCGACAGGAGCCTCGACGCCGAGATCGAGAAGGCCAAGCGATACGGCCACAAGCTCTCGGTCATGGTGCTGGACATCGACAACTTCAAGGCCCTGAGCGAGCGTCACGGCCAGCCGGTCGGAAACGAAGTCCTGTCGGACTTCGGGAAGCTCTTGAAGAAGTTCGCGCGCGGCACGGACTGCGTGGCCCGCTACTCCGGGGAGGAGTTCATGATTCTCCTGCCGCACACGGACGCCCCCGAGGCGCGTTGCGCCGCGGACCGGCTCCGTACGGTGCTGGAGTCGCATTCTTTCCCGCGGCGGAAGCGGCTCACGGTGAGCGTCGGGATCGCCACGTTCCCCGCGGACGCGAACGACTCGACGGCGCTCCTGGTCCGGGCGGACCAATCGCTCTATCAATCGCGGCACGTGCCGCCGAAGGCGGCGGCAGCGCCCGCGGCGACGTTCGACCCGGAGTCCAGCGTCATCAACTGAGACCCGACGGAACCACGACATGAACCCGAAGCCGTCAGAAATCGAACGACACGACACGCCCGGCGCCGGCACGTCCCCGGCGGGACATCCGGCTGCTCCCGGACTCCCGTCGGCGGAGACGTCACGCCCGCAGCCTCGCATCCTGGTGGTCGATGACGAGCCGCACGTGGTCCAGATCTTCCAGGACCTCCTGGCCCAGCGTGGCTACGAGGTGGACTCCAGCAGCAACGGCGACGATGCCATCGTCAAGGTGACGACCGGCAAGTTCGACCTGGTGCTCACCGACATCAACCTGCCGGGCGTGGACGGCCTCGAGGTGGTGCGGGCTGCGAAGGCCGCCGACAAGGACACCTGCGTCATCCTGATCACCGGCTACGCCTCGACCACGACCGCGATCGACGCGCTCCGCCAGGGCGCCTACGACTACATCACGAAGCCGTTCGACCTCTGGGAGACGGCCAAGGCCATCGAGCGCGGGCTGGAGAGCCGGTTCCTGGTCCTGGAGAACCGCCGTCTGGTGACCAGCCTCGAGTCCGCGAACCGGGAGCTGCAGCACCACGAGCAGATCCTGAGCCGCATGGTGAAGGAGGCGACCCAGAGGATCACGGCCCTCTACGAGGCGGGGAAGGAGATCAGCACCAGCCTGAGCCGCCAGGCCACGCTGGAAGTGATCGTGAACCAGGTCGCGAAGCTGGTCGGCGCCGAGGCGAGCCTGGTGTTTCTCTACGACACGGACGCCGGCGAATACGTGGCCGAAGCCGGCGCCGGGGTGCCTATCGAGAAATTGCGGACCTTTCGCTTTGGGAACGGAGTCGGTCTGCACGGCCAGTCGGTGCGAAACGCCTCTCCCGTCCGATGCGCCGCCGTCGCGGACGCCGTCGGGGTGGAGGAGTTCCTCGCCGAGATCGAGGCCGCTTCGGCGCTGGTGGTGCCGCTCCTCACGAACGAGAGCGTGCTGGGCACGATCACCGCGCTGCGCCGGAACGGGCGCGCGTTCACGCCCGACGACCAGGAGCTGCTCACGATGTTCGCGAGCCAGGCCTCGATCGCGGTCACGAACGCAATCCTCTACGAACGGACGAAGGAGCTGGACCGCATGAAGTCCGAATTCGTGGCGGTGGTGTCGCACGAGGTGCGGACCCCGCTCACGTCGATCAAGGGCTCGCTGGAGCTCCTGGGGGACGAGCGGTTCCACGTCCTTCCTCCGCCCCAGAAGGAGCTTCTCAGCATCTGCCAGGCGAACACCGAGCGGCTGATCAACCTGATCAACGACATCCTGGACTTCTCCAAGCTCGAGTCCTCCAAGCTTTCGCTCAACTTCGAGAGCGTCGAGGTGGGGCGGATCGTGCCGGAGGCGGTGGACCACATCAAGAACCTCGCCGGCATGAAGGGAATCACGATCGACATCCACATGGAGGGAACCGCCGGCGTCATCGAGGCGGATCCCATGCGCGTGGCCCAGGTGATCACGAATCTCCTCGGCAACGCGATCAAGTTCTCCCCGGATAAGGGCAAGATCGAGGTCTGGGCGCGCGGCACGGATTCGGAGGTCGTGATCGACGTGAAGGACCACGGCAAGGGAATCTCGCAGCGCGACCTGAGCCGGCTCTTCCAGCGGTTCGCCCAGCTCGACTCCTCCACGAC
>JBGPMB010000031.1:0-19687 GCA_041486775.1 Candidatus Eiseniibacteriota bacterium
CCGGTCAGGTATTGCAGCACCTCCCGCAGGTCCGGGAGATCCAGGAGGAGAAGCTTCTTCTCGTCGCAGAAGCGGAACACCAGCGCGAGCACGCTTTGCTGGGTCTCGTTCAGACCCATCGCGCGCGCGAGCAGGAGCGGGCCGAAGGAGGACACGGTCGCGCGGAGCTGATTCCCCGCCTTCCCGGTGAGGCTCACGAACTCGACCGGGTTGGCCGCCGGCGCGAACGGGATTCCGCAGGCCTTGGCGCGGTCCTGCACGTTGGGACTGGTGAGGCCCGGCGCGGCCAGGCCGCTCAGGTCCCCTTTCAGGTCGGCGAGAAATACCGGCACTCCGGCGATCGAGAGCTGCCCCGCGAGGGACTGGAGCGTCTTGGTCTTGCCGGTCCCCGTGGCGCCGGCGATGAGACCGTGACGGTTCATCATCGCGAGCGGAATGCCTATGGGCGTCGTACCGGCCACCTTGCCGTCCCTCATGGGGGCGCCCAGGAGGAGAGTGGGGCCCTGGAAGGCGTAGGCCTCGGCGATGGTTTTCGAGAAATCGTCGGTCATGGAGGATGAATCTGTCATGGAGGCAGCGCCGGGTCAACGTCCCGCTTGCGGCGTGCGCCCGGAATCGCTTAGGCTGCGCCAGGGTCAGTGGGAAAGGGGTGACGTGGTGGTTTCTGCTTCGCGCTTCGCGGTTCTCAGCACGGCCATGGCGCGGTTCGCTCGCGCCGCGCTGCTATTCCTTCTTCTTTCCCCCGCGCACGCCTTCGCCGAGCACGCTCCCTACTGGTTGGTGCCGGGAGGCGGCATGGCGTGGCTCCCGAACGAATTCCTCGTGAAGCCCAGCCGCCCCACCGTCGGCGGCATCATCGGGGCCCGCATTTCCCCCAGCTGGGCCGCCGAGGCGCACGGGACCTATTTCAAGTCGCCCGGGACGCAGCCGTCGCAGGCTTCGCTGGGCGTGCTCCACATCGAAGGAAACCTGACCTGGTTCCTCTCCGGAGACCGCTCGTTCACACCCTACCTCACGGGTGGAGCGGGGACGGCGTATCTGCACTACGAGGGCAAGGGCTCCAGCCTCCATCAGTTCGAGGTCGGCGGAGGGCTGGGCTTCCGGATGGGGCTGGGCGAAAAGGTGAGTCTGCGCATCGAGGGCCGCGATCTCCGCTACAAGGTCCCCGTGACCCCGGGCGGATTACAGGACTGGCGGAACCAGCCCGAAGCGTTCGTTGGAATCTCGTTCGGAATCGGCGGTCCCCCGCGGGACAAGGACCATGACGGAGTTCCGGACGACGATGACCGCTGCCCGGGCACTCCCGCCGGCGCGCGCGTGGACGCGGTCGGGTGCGCCCTGGACAGCGACAATGACGGAGTCTTCGACGGCATCGACCAGTGCCCCAGCACGCCTGCCGGCGCGCGCGTGGACGCGCGGGGATGCGAGCTGGACCAGGACGGCGACGGCGTCGCGGATGGGATCGACAAGTGCCCGGACACGCCGAAGGGCGCGACCGTGGACGCGACGGGATGCCCGCACGACGAGGACGGGGATCACGTGTACGACGGGCTGGATCAGTGCCCGGCGACCCCGAAGGGCTGCCTGGTGAACGCGAACGGCTGCCCGACCGACGCCGACGGGGACGGCGTCTGCGACGGGCTCGACCAGTGTCCCGACAGCCCGCCCACGGCGAAGGTGGACCAGAACGGCTGCCCGATCGTCGTGAGCGACAAGGAAACGCAGCTCCTCGAGACCGGGATGATCCGGCTCCAGAACATCAACTTCGACACAGGGAAGTCGACCATCCTGCCCGAATCGGAGCCGGTCCTGGACGAGGTGGGCAATATTCTGGCGCGGTGGCCCGAGCTCAAGATCGAGATCGGCGGCCACACGGACTCCCAGGGATCCGCGGCCAAGAACGCGCAGCTCAGCAAGGACCGCGCGGGCGCCGTGCTCGACTATCTGACGTCCAAGTTCCCCGAGCTGGATGCGAGCCAGTTCACGACGGTGGGATACGGCGCGTCGCGGCCGATCTCGAGCAACGCGACCCAGCTGGGACGGTCCAAGAACCGCCGCGTGGAATTCAAGGTATTGAACAAGAGCGCGCTCAAGAGGGAAAAGACCGAGAAGCGCCTCTTGCCGCGGGACCAGGGCCAGTAGACGGGTAGGTCCACCGGATCGCGATTCCGGTCAGGATCCGCCCGGGGCCGGCCGATGAAACCCATGAGAACCACCCCCCGCGCGATGAGCGCGAGGGTGAACGCCTTGCCACGGACGGCGGGGAAACGGGAGCTGCGGCGACGCGGTTCCCGTTTTTGCTACCAGCCTCCGCCCTTCGCGGTCGAATCGCTCTGCGCGGCACCGTTGCCGCCCTTCTGGAACTCATCGATCTTCGTGGCCAGCTCGCCCGCCTGCTCCGACTTCCGCGACACCAGCCACAAGAGCTGCTCTTTCGCCTTGGAGAGATCGCCGCTCATGAGGTAGGCCTCGCCCAGGTACTCGTGCGCCTGGGCGTACTCGGGCTGGATCAGAAGGCACTTCTCGTACGCCGCGAAGGAGCGCTTCAGGTCGCCCGATTTCCGGGAGCAGAAGCCCACCATGTTCCATGCTTCGAAATAGGTGGGATCCATGTCCGCGGCATCCTGGAACTTCTTGAGCGCCTTCCCGAACTTCTTCTTGGCGGAACCGGCCTTTCCGGCGGTGAGCTCCTTCTTGGCATCCTCGGAGATTTCCCATCCCTTGGCGTAGACCTTCTCGGCGTCGGCGCGAACCGGAACGACCGTCGAGTCCGCGGACTTTCCGAAGCCCGCGGGCGATGCCTCCGTGGACGGGGGCTCCTGCCTCGGGGGCGGCGAAGGAGCGGAGCCCGACGCGAGGGCGACTGAAGCCAGCGCGAAGGAAGCGAAGATGGAGCAGGCGAGGGCCGAACGGAGCCCGGCCTTATGGACGGGTAGGCGCGTAAGCATGCAAACTCCTCCTTAATGATGTCACCGGGCGGAACCGGCGCGTGGGGGTGCCGCGCCGGGTCGAGTCCTTTGACTCAGGTCGAGCCTACCAGATGCACCCCGAAGAGGGGTATTCTCGCCCGCCATGCACGACCCCGTGGCCACACTCCTCATCCGGCTCGCGATCCTGCTCGGGGCGGCGAAGGTCGCGGGCTGGCTCGCGGTGCGGGCGCGGCAGCCCGCGGTCCTGGGCGAGATCCTCGCCGGGATCCTTCTCGGAAATCTCGCCCTCCTCGGCATCCATGGTCTCGAGCCAATTGCTTCGGATCCCTTCCTCGGGATCCTGGCCTCGCTCGGAGTCATCGTGCTTCTCTTCGAGGTGGGTCTCCAGTCCACCGTGAAGCAGATGCTCCACGTGGGCGGATCCTCGGCGCTGGTCGCCGTTCTCGGGGTGGTCACCCCTCTCATGCTGGGGTGGGCCGTGGGAGCCTGGCTCCTGCCCCAGGAATCCACGCTGGCGCACGTCTTTCTCGGCGCGGTCTTGACCGCGACCAGCGTCGGGATCACGGCGCGCGTGCTGCGCGACCTGGGTTTTGCGCACACCATCGAGGCTCGCATCATCCTGGGGGCCGCGGTACTGGACGACGTGCTGGGGCTGGTGATCCTCGCTGCCCTCACGGGAATCATCGCGGCGGCGAACCAGGGGGGCGTACTCTCACCGCTCGCGATCGTGTGGATTTCCGCGAAGGCGCTCGGCTTTCTCGCGGGCTCCATCCTGCTTGGCCTCTGGCTCACCCCGAGGCTCTTGGGCTTCGCCGCGCGCATGAGGGTGGCCGGGATGCTCCTCACGACGGCCCTCCTATTCTGCTTTCTGCTCGCCTATCTCGGGACGCGGGTGGGGCTCTCGCCGATCGTAGGCGCCTTCGCGGCGGGCCTCGTCCTCGAGTCCCATCAGTTCAAGATCTTCGACGAGAGCCGCGAGACGAGCATCGAGTCCCTGCTTCACCCGATCTCGGCGTTTCTCGTCCCGATCTTCTTCGTGCTCACCGGATTCCGGGTGGAGCTGCGCGCGCTCGCGGACCCGCGGATCGCCCTCTTCGCGCTGGCGCTCACCGTCGCGGCCTGGATCGGAAAGCAGGCCTGCTCGCTGGGCGTGCTCGAGCGCGGCGCGAATCGCCTGGCGATCGGACTGGGGATGGTGCCGAGAGGCGAGGTGGGTCTCATCTTCGCGAACGTGGGCGCGACACTCACCGTCGCCGGAGCGCGGGTCATCACGCCGGAGCTCTACTCGGCCGCGGTCCTCATGGTGATCGTCACCACCCTCGTGACGCCGCCCGCGCTGAAGTGGAGCCTGGGGCGGGGCGCCGCCCCACGTCAGCCGTCCTGAGGCTTCGTCCGCGCGAGCGCCTCGCGCACGCGCGAGGGTAGCGGTCTCCCCAGCGCCGACGCGAGAAGGTCGGACGCAGCGCGCACACGCGCGAGGTCGGGTGCCACGGTCGCACCGCTTTGCGTGAGCGCCCAGAGCACGTCTTCGGTGGCCACGTTCCCCGAGGCGCCCGGCGCGAAGGGGCATCCGCCGACGCCGCCCGCCGAGGAGTCGAAGGCCGAGATCCCCCGCTCGTAGGATGCCAGCACGTTCGCGATCGCGGTGCCGTACGTGTCATGGAAGTGCATCACCAGCCGGTCCTGATCCACGTGGTCCAGCAGGCGATCCAGAAGGGTCATCACCTCCGCGGGCACGGCCTTCCCGATCGTGTCGCCGATGGAGATCTCGTCGACGCCCAAATCCGTGAGCCGCTTCACCACGTCCACCACCGCCTCCGGCGCGACCTTCCCCTCGTACGGACACCAGAACGCGGTGGAGACGTATCCACGTACGGGGATCGAGGCCCGCCGCGCGCCCTCGACGACCGGCTTGAACCGCTCGATGGATTCGGCGATCGAGGCGTTCACGTTCTTGCGGTTGAAGCTCTCCGAGGCCGCCGTGAACACGGCGGCTTTCCCGATCTTCGCGCGGAGCGCCCGCTCCAGTCCGCGCTCGTTCGGTACCAGGGCCGAGTAGAGCGTCTTCTCGCGACGCCGGATTCGCGCGAACACCTCTTCGGCGTCCGCGAGCTGGGGCACGCGCTCCGGCGAGACGAAGGCGCTCACCTCGATCTCCTCGTATCCCGCCTCGGAGAGGGCGTCCACGAAGGCAACCTTGACGTCGGTCGGGATGATCCTGGCCTCGTTCTGGAGGCCGTCGCGCGGTCCGACTTCCGTGATCCGGACCCTCACGCGCGCGGCTCCAGCACCACGAGGAGCTCGCCCAGCTCGACGCGCGCTCCCGCTTCGCATCGCACCTCGGCGATCACGCCGTCCTCGGGCGCGACAAGGCGGAACTCCATTTTCATCGCCTCGATGGTCAGGAGAAGGTCCCCCTCGGACACCGTGCTACCGGGCACGACCACCACCTGGACCACGCGCCCCGTCATGGGAGCGCGCAGCTCGTCGGCCGAGGGCGCGCCCTTCGCCGCGGTCTCGGGGCGCTCCTCCTCGAGGAGCCAGCTTCTGCCCTCGCAGGACACCCAGAGGCCGCGCCGGCCCCGCGCCACGGCGCACCGGGTCGCGCGCCCGCCCGAGCGAACGTCGAACCAGAGGCCCTCGTGGCTCACATCCGCCTCGAAGCGCCGCCCTCCCAGCTCCAGCGCGAGCCGCCCTCCCTTTCGCTCGTAGGTCAGCGTGAGCCGGGTCCCGCCGTGCCGCAGGAGAAGCTTGCGGCTCATCGCCGACCCCACGCACCGAGGCGCTGCCAGGGAGAGTAGCGGTCCGTATCCTCGTCGGCGCCGCGAGCGCTCCGCGGCGTCGAGGAGAAGGCCGCGACCGCGGCGAGGGCCGGATCCGGAATCCCGTCCGGCGCGGGCCAGGCCCGCGACTCCACCGTGTCCGTGAAGGTCTCGCCGTGACGGAACGCGGCGTCCTCCAGGAGATCGATCAGGAACGGTTGATTGGTGGTGACGCCCAGCAGCGCCGTCCCCCGAAGCGCCCGCACCAGCCTGGACCTCGCCTCCTCCCGGTCTCGCCCGTGCGCGATGATCTTGGCGAGGAGTGAATCGTAGTGGGGCGTGAGCACCTGGCCCTCCGCGATGCCGGAGTCGACCCTGAGCCCGTCCTCCTCGTGCCAGGCGAGTACTAAGATCTTCCCGGTCTGCGGCATGTAGCCATGGTAGGAATCCTCCGCGCAGAGACGCGCCTCGATGGCGTGCCCGCGCATCTCGGGCGCGCGGGCGGCGGCGTCCAGCGCCTCGGCCAGCGGCCAGCCGGCCGCGATCCGGATCTGAGCGCGCACCAGGTCCACGCCGCTCCTCATCTCGGTCACGGTGTGCTCCACCTGCAGCCGCGTGTTCACCTCGAGGAAGTAGAAGGCCCCGTCCGCGCCGAGCAGGAATTCGGCCGTCATCGCGCCCGAGTAGCCCGCGGCCCTCGCGAGCGCGACGGCGGCCCGCTCCATGGCGGCCCGGATCACCGGCGTCACGGCGACCGAGGGTGATTCCTCGATCAGCTTCTGGTGCCGCCGCTGCAGGCTGCATTCGCGCTCGCCCAGGGCCACGGCTTCACGCCCGTCCGAGAGAATCTGGATCTCGACGTGCCGAGCCGGATGAACGTACTTCTCGAGCAGGAGCCTGTCGTCTCCGAAGGCCGACTTCGCCTCGCGCCGCGCCGCGTCGAACGCCTCCGCCATCTCGGATGCCGCTCGGACGAGGCGCATGCCGCGCCCGCCTCCGCCGCCCGCGGCCTTCAGCATCACCGGAAACCCGACACGCTCCGCTTCCGTTCGCGCGCGCTCTGCCGATCCGATCTCCTCGGCGCCGGGAACGAGGGGCACGCCGGCGGAGGCGGCGGTCCGGCGCGCCGCGGACTTGTCGCCGAGACGCGCCATGCTCTCCGGCGAGGGGCCGATGAACGCGACTCCCGCCGCGCGGCATTCCGATGCGAACGCCGCGTTCTCGGAGAGAAAGCCGTAGCCGGGGTGGATCGCGTCGGCGCCGGTGCGCCGGGCGGCGCCCAGGATCGCGGCCGCGCTGAGGTAGCTCTGCGCGGGCGGAGCGGGACCGATCGCGACCGATTCGTCACCGGCGCGCGCGTGCGGCGTGCCGCGGTCCGCCTCGGAGTACACCGTGACGGAAGGGATCCCCATGGCGCGGAGCGTGCGGCACACGCGGACGGCGATCTCGCCGCGGTTCGCGACGAGCACCTTCCGGAACGTTCCCCGGCTCATCGCTTCCAGGAGGGGGAGCGCTTCTCGAGAAAGGCCCCGAGGCCTTCCTGCCCCTCCGGCGAGGCGCGCAGCGCCGCGATGACGCGGACGGCATTGTCGATCGCGTCCTTGCGAGGGCGGCCCAGCGCCTCGCGGATCAGCATCTTCGCCGCGGAGACGGCGTGCGGCCCGTTGCCGCTCAGGGCCGCCACGAAACGATCGACCGTCGGATCCAGCGCCGCCGCCGGCACGATCTCGTGGACCAGCCCCATCGCCTGGGCCTCGGCCGCTTCGAAGATCTCGGCGGTGAGGAAGTAGCGACGCGCGGCGGAGGCGCCGGTCTTCGGAATCACGAACGCGGAGATCACGGCGGGCGCGATCCCCAGCCGGGCCTCGGTGAAGCCGAACTTCGCGGTGTCCACGGAGACCACGATGTCGCAGCAGGCGATGAGCCCCATGCCGCCGCCCAGGCAGGCGCCGTTCACGCGGGCGATCGTGGGGATGGGGAGCTCGTCGAGCGCGCGCAGCATCGCGGCCATGCGCATGGCGTCCGCCTCGTTCTCGTCGCGCGAATAGCCCGCGCTCCGGCGCATCCAGTGCATGTCGGCGCCGGCGCAGAAGGTCTCGCCCCCGCCCGTCAGGATCAGCGCGCGCGGCCCTTGGTCTCCGGCCGCATCCCACGTCTCCCGAACTTCGTGGAACGCGTCCAGGAGCTCGCCGATCAAGCGGTCGTCGAAGGCGTTTCGCACCTCGGGGCGATCGAGGGTGAGGCGCGAGGCGGGAGATGAGAGATCGAGCTTGAGGCGGGTGTACGTCTTCATGGCTCCCACCGCTACATCCGGTAGACCGGTGCCAAGCCGCGGACAACGGGTGCGTTCAGCGCCGCGGAGAGCGCGAGTCCGACCGTTGCCCGGGTCTGCGCGGGATCGATGACGCCGTCGTCCCAGAGATGCCCGGTCGCGAAGTAGGGACTTCCCTCCGCTTCGTACTTCGCGAGCACCGGGTCGGCGATCGCCTTCGCCTCCTCGGCCGAAAGGCCCTTCCCCTCGCGCTGGAGCTGCTCCCGCTTCACCTGCACCAGAACCTCGGACGCCTGCTGGCCCCCCATGACCGAGATGCGCGAGTTCGGCCACGCGAAGAGGAATCGCGGGCGATAGCCGCGGCCGCACATGGCGTAGTTCCCCGCCCCGTGCGAGGCGCCGATGAGCACGGTGATGCGCGGGACCGCCGCGGTCGCCACGGCCTGGACCATCTTGGCCCCGTCCTTGGCGATGCCCCCCGCTTCGTACTTCTTCCCCACCATGAAGCCCGTGATGTTCTGGAGAAACACGAGCGGAATCCTCCGCTGCGCGCAGAGCTCGACGAAATGGGCGCCCTTGAGCGCGCTCTCCGAGAAGAGCACGCCGTTGTTCGCCACGATGCCCACGGGGTAGCCCATCCAGCGCCCGAAACCGCAGACCAGCGTCGATCCGTAGCTCGCCTTGAACTCGTGGAAGCGGCTTCCGTCCAGAAGCCGCGCCAGAACCTCGTGCACGTCGTAGGGTTGTTTGAGATCCGTCGGCAGCACGCCGTAGAGCTCCTCCGGCGGATACGCGGGATCCTCCGGCTCGGCGAGATCGAGATCGACCCGCTTCACTCGATTCAGATTCGAGACGATGCTCCGGACGACGGCGAGCGCTTCCTCCTCGTTCGCGGCCATGTGGTCCACGACGCCGCTCACGCGCGCGTGCACTTCCGCGCCCCCCAGGTCCTCGGGCGTCACTTCCTCGCCGGTCGCGGCCTTCACGAGAGGCGGCCCGGCCAGGTAGATGGTTCCCGCGCCTTTCACGATCACGTTCTCGTCGGACATGGCGGGCACGTAGGCGCCCCCCGCGGTGCACATGCCCAGCACCGCGGCGATCTGCGCGATGCCCTCCGAGGACATGACCGCCTGGTTGTAGAAGATCCGGCCGAAGTGCTCCTTGTCCGGAAAGACCTCGGCCTGAAGAGGGAGGAAGACTCCGCCCGAATCCACGAGGTAGACCGCCGGCATCCGGTTCTCGAGGGCGATCTCCTGGGCGCGGATGTGCTTCTTGATGGTGAGGGGGTAGTAGGTGCCGCCTTTGACGGTGGGGTCGTTCGCGACGATCACGCATTCGGTCCCGGAGATGGACCCGACGCCGGTGACGATCCCCGCGGCCGGTATCTCGTCCCCGTAGAGGCCCCCCGCGGCCAAAGCGGACAATTCCAAGAAGGGCGTGTCGGGGTCCAGGAGCCGCTCGATGCGCTCCCGGACGAGGAGCTTTCCCCGCTTTCGCGAGAGCTCGACCGCCTGCGCCGAGGCCGCCTTCGCCACCCCCTCGACCCGGCGGCGAAGGTCCGCCGCCAGCGCCTCGTGGTGGGCGCGGTTCCGCTGGAACTCGGGGGAGCCGGTCTTGATGTGGCTGCGCAGGATCTCCATGGGACCCGGACACTCTAATCGCTGATGGCCCAAAGGGAAAGGGGGGAGAATGGGGGCCCGTTCGGGCTTCAGATGGGCGTCCCGGGTGCCGATGGAACATCTGTCCTGATGCTCGATCATTGGAGGAACCCCTTGTCCCGCGAAAAAACCAGCGCCGTGCAGAAACAGGCTGACCGCAGAACCACCGCCCTGTTCGGGCTCGTCATCCTCGTTCTGCTCGGGTTCGCCGTCACCGTCCAGACCCTCTGGGTCTCGGTGGTCCGGTCGGGTTTCCTGGGGGACAACGCGCCCGCGGGCGGCTGGATGCTCCTCGTGGGCCTGGTCGGGCTCACCGTGCTCTTCTGCCTCTACATCATGCATCAGCAGGGAGAGATCAATCGCTTCCGGTCCCGTCTCATGACCGAGCAGATGGAGCTGGAGCAGTCGCGCGGGAGGCTGGCCGAGCTGACCTCGCTCTTCCAGCTCGGGAACAGCCTGCACATGGACCTCCCCCTGGACACGATCTTGGAGATCACGGTCCGCCGTGTGGCGAGCACGCTCCACTCGCACGACGTCTCGCTGTACCTCTACGATCCCTCGACGAAGACGCTCAAGGTCCGGGCGCGCTTCGGGCTCACTCCAAGAGATAATGACGTGGAGGTGAAGCTGGGCGACGGCGCCGTCGGCTGGGTGGCGCGCCATCGCGAGCCGATCCTCATGCGCGCGACCGATCGGGAGGCGCGCTACGCCGACCACTTCATGGTGCATCCGGACGCGGGGTCCGCCCTCATCCTGCCCGTCAATTTCGAGAACCGGTGCGTCGCGGTCTTGCAGGTGCACCGCGCGGTGAAGGCGGAGCCCTTCCGGCTGGAGCACCGCGACGTGGGCCAGCTCTTCGCGGACAACGTCGCGGGCGTCATCGAGCGGGCGCTCGTGGTGCAGGCGCTGGAATCGCGCGCCGTCGACATCAAGCCTTCCGGGAAGGCGGAGTCCGCGTCGCAGCAGCCGACTCCGTTTCAGGACTCGTTCCTCTCTTCGGCCGAGAACGAGCTCAAGGCCCCCCTCACGACGATCCTGGCCTACTCCGAGGTGCTGGACCAGAACGACAAGCGCATGACCACCTCGATGCGGCGGGAGTTCACGGCGCGCGTCCGAGGCGAGGCGCAGCGCCTGTTGAACCTCGTGGACGACGTCCTGGATCTGGCCCGGCTCGAGACGGGGCGCTTCCTCCTGGACCTCCGCGTGGACAACGTGAACAAGATCGCGCGAGCCGCGGTGGAGGCCGTTCGGGGGATCGCGGCCGGCAAGCAGGTCGAGCTGGAGCTCAAGCTGGACGAAAAGGTTCCGGATCAGCACCTGGATGCCGGGAAAGTCCGGCAGGCGATCCTGCATCTTCTCCAGAATGGGATCCGCTTCTCCCCCGCCAAGGGACGCGTGGCGCTCAGCACGTGGCTCGGGGACGACTACATCCAGATCGAAGTGCGGGATTCGGGGCCCACGGTCGAGCCGGAGGCGGCGCCTCTGGTGTTCGACATCGAGTCCCAGGGCGAAGGGCTCAGCAAGCGCGTGAAGGACGGCTTGGGGTTCGGTCTCCACCTCACGAAGCGCTTCGTGGAGCTGCACGGCGGCGAGGTGGGTGTGAGCGAGAGCCCGAGCGGCGCGGGGGCCGCGTTCTGGATCCGCCTCCCACGGGCGGAGGGGCTCGGGAGCGTCATCGGGCGCGACCCGTTCGCCGAGGAGATCTGGCAGAAGCAGTGACGAACGGCTACGGCTCGTAGCCTCGGGGTTCGTAGCTCCCGGGCCCGGCGCTCCGCGGGTCGTTCCGCGGCGCGCGCTGGAGCGCCGCCTCGACCATCGCGAACTCGCCCACGTTCTCCAGTGTCACCATCCCCACCAACCCGCGCCCCGGCTCGAACACCGGAACGGCGGAGCAGCCGTTCTCCTGCATGCGCCGGAACACGTCCTCCAGCATGTCCTCCGGACGCACGGGCCCGCAGACCCGCCGCGCCACCTCTCCGACCTTCGTGTCCGTCTTGCCTCCCGCGATCGCCTTCATTAGGTCTGAGCGCGTCAGGATCCCGATCGGCGGATCCCCGTCCGGACCGGCGAGCACCGGGAAGTCCTGCTGGTGCCCGTCGAGCAGAAGCTGCACCGCGCGCGAGATCGGGTCGTCGGAACGAAGCGCGCGGAAGTCCCGGATCATCGCGCGCGAGACGGGGACACCCTCGAAGACCGTTCGCATCCGGACGAACGCCGATTCCTGGCCCGCGGCGATGAACACGAAGAGCGCGATCAGGATGAGGATGGGGTTGGGGCCGAACAGGCCCAGGAAGCCGAAGAGAAACGCGATGGCCTGCCCCACGGTTGCCGCGACGCGCGTGGCGCGAACATAGTCGAGCCGCATGGCCAGAAGCGCCCGCAGCACGCGCCCGCCGTCCATCGGAAACGCGGGGATCAGATTGAACGCGGTGACCCCGAGGTTGAACACGAAGAGCCGGGCGACGAAGCTCCGTTCGAGCAGGCCCGGATCCCCGAAGTCGTACACGTTCGTGGAGAGACGCATCGCGAGGAAGAGCGCGCCCGCGATCACGACGTTCACCAGAGGTCCGGCCAGCGCCACCGCCACTTCCTGCGACGGGCGGCGCGGGATGCGGTCCAGGCGGGCCACGCCGCCGATGGGCAGGAGCGTGATGTCGCGCGTGACGACACCGTAGCGCCTGCCCATCAGCGCGTGCCCGAATTCGTGCAGCACCACGCACGCGAAGGCGGCGAGGATGAAGGCGACACCCTCCACCGCATGGACCAGCCCGCGCGAGGCGCCCGACCAGAAGAGCCATACGAGGAGCAGGAAGAACGTCACGTGGATCCGGACCGGAATCCCGGCCACCGTCGCCACCTTCCAGGACCAGCGCATGCCTTCCATTCTGCGCCACCTCCGGCGCGAATGCACTCACCCGCTCGAACAGCCCGCAGGGCGGCCCGGCCCTGTTCTATACTTCCCGGCGCTGTTTCATTCCGCCCATGGGGGGCCGCTACTTCTCACGATCAGGAGGAACCCGTGGTTCGACGGATCCCCGCAGTCGCCGCAGCAGCACTGTTTCTCCTCTGCCTCTTCCCGATGTCGGCCCGAGCGGACGAGGAGCCCGGCGCCGTGCACAAGAGCGGGGGCATTGGATTCCACCAGACGGCCGCGCCGCTGGGCGTGCGCTGGTGGCTCGCGGGTCGGAAGGTTGCAATCGATCTCGGAGCCGGATTCAGCTCGGACCCGTCCCTGGTCTACGGGGGCAAGCATTTGAAAGCCTTCGCGATCTCAGGCGGCGTCCCGATCTGCGTGCAGAGCTGGTCGCGGATGCACATCCTCTTCCGCCCCGGCGTCCTCTATCAGACCCAGCAGTTCGATGCCTCCCCGGGGCCCCCCACACCCTTCGCGACCGAGAGCGAGAAGACTCTGACGATCAGCGGCGAGATCGAGGCGGAGGCGTTCCTTCTCGAGAACTTCAGCGTCTCGGCGAGCACCGGCGTCGCCTACGAGAGCTTCGATCCCGGGTTCGGTGGCCCCAAGGACAAGAGCTTCCGGACCGTCGGCGGGAATTTCACCACCGTCGGATTCCACGCGTACCTGTTCCACTAGAGGGCACGCTATTTCTTGAGGTAGCGTCCCAGCCAGTCGTGCACTTCGCGGTTCCAGACGAGCGAGTTTCGCGGCTTCAGCACCCAGTGGTTCTCGTCGGGGAAATAGACCAGCCGCGCGTCCACGCCCTTTGCCTTGTAGATGTTGTACGCGGCCAGAGCCTGGTTGTGCGGCACGCGGTAATCGCGCTCGCCGTGGACGATGAGCATCGGCGACGTGAACCCGCGCGCGAAGCGGGCCGGATTCCAGCGGTCGATCGCCTCGAGCCGGTCCCACGGCTCCCCGCCGTAGGACTGATGCCGGCCCTGCGTGATGTCGCTCCCGTACTCGGCCAGGAGATCGAAGACGCCGGCGTGGTTGACGAGGCACGCGAACCGCGCGGTCTGCCCCGCGATCCAGCACACGAGGTACCCGCCGTAGCTTCCGCCCGTGGCCGCCATGCGCTTCTCATCGATCGTCCCGGTCTCGAGCAGCGTGTCGGTGGCGCGCATGATGTCGGTGAAAGGCTTGTCCCCGTGGCCGCCCTGGATGCACGCCGCGAACTCCTGCCCCCACGAGGTCGATCCATGGAAATTGACGCACGCGACCACGTAGCCGGGTGCCGCGAACGCGTGGGGACTCCAGCGGAAATGGAAATTGTCGCCGGCGATTCCGTGCGGGCCGCCGTGGATCACGTGGACCAGCGGCCACTTCTTCCCGGGATCGAACCCCGGAGGAAGCACCACGAACATCTGAACACGCTTCCCGTCCGCGCCGGCGAACTCGACCTCCCTCACCTCGCCGAGCGCGATCTCGCTCAGGAGCGCGTCGTTGAACCGGGTCAGCTTGAGAAGATCGCGTCCGTCCAGCCGGCAGCTCATGGCCTCGGCGGGAGACGAGATCGATTGCAGCGTGAAATAGATCCGGCCGTTGCACCCGATCTCCAGACCGGACACCGTGCCGTGCTCGAGGAGCGCCTTCGGCGTGCCGCCCGAGGCGCCGAGGGAGAAGAGGAGCACGCGCGCGCGGTCCTCGGCTTCGAGGATCAGCGATCCGTCCGGCGCCATCTCCCACGCGGCCGGCGAGCGATCCCAGTCCTCGGTGAGCACCGTGTGGGTCTTGGCGGCGCGGTCGTAGCGCACGATGCGCACCTTGTCGGCGTAGAAATAGGGATCCCGCTGCATCCCGTAGTAGATGGATTTGCCGTCCGGAGCGTAGCGGGGGCGCCAGCAATCGGCGCTCTGTGGAGGCGTCCCCTCCGGGGTGAGGCACTGAACCTTGCCCCCCGCGCTCGTCGGCACCGTGTACAGCGCCCAGCGGAGGAGGTGATGCGGCGGCAGGCTCGCGTTCGCGGCGAACACGATCTCGGCTCCGTCGGGTGCTACGTCGTACTGCCCGGACGGATCCATCAGATCGAACCAGCCGGTCCCGGCCGGCGTGAGATCGATCAGGGCGCGGGTCTCGAGATCGAGGACGAAGAGGTGCGGACGCTCACCGTCGAGGAGCCAGTGATCCCAGTAGCGATACACGCGGTCCTCGGTGATCTGGACCTTGACCGGATCCTTCGCGCGCTTCTCGATCAACTCCTTCGTTCCCTCGGGGGTCGGCGCGGCGGAGAGCAGCATCGCGACGAACGCGATCCTCTTCCCATCCGGGAACCACCGGGGATCGATCGCACCCATCGGAAGGTCGGTGAGACGCTCGGCTTCACCGCCGTCGAGCGGCATGACGTAGAGCTGCGGCTTTTCCTCCCCGCGCGTGCGCAGGAAGGAGAGCCTCGAGCCATCGGGGGAGACGGCGGGATCGGTGCTGGTGTGCTCCTCGGAGGTGAGCGGGCGCGGCGCGCCCCCTTCCGCCGGGACCAGCCAGAGCCGGGTCTTCCCCTTGTTCGATTCTAGATCGTATGTCGTGACCGGAACGACCACCCTTCCGTCCGGGGTCGGCACGGGCGCGCCGACGCGGGCGATCTTCCAGAGATCTTCGGCGGTCAGGCGACGCTTGGTGGGATTGCTGGCTGCGTAGAGGACGGTTGTCTGGCTGTCGGCGACGTGCAAGCGCCCCTCCGAAAGGAGACCGGGAGCCCCGATGCGGGGCGTGGTTGGCAGAACTTCGAACCCGCGACTATACGCCCCCCGAATGGCGGATTCCAGCGAGGACTTCATCGGAGCGGACAAGCCCTACACCCGCCTTCGCAAGCTCGGCCAGGGCCTCCGCCCCCGTCTTCGCCTCCACCGGCCGAGTCGCGTCCACCACCACGGAGACCGCCACGCCGGGAAGAAGGCGGCGCGCGTCGAGCGCGCTCCACCGCACGCAGTAGTCCAGCGCCAGGCCCGCGAGATAGATGGAGGAAACCCCGCGCGACCGGAGATACCCGTCGAGGCCGGTGGGATTGCGGCCCGAGTTGTCGCTGAATCCCGAGTAGCTGTCGGCCCGCGGGTCCATGCCCTTCCGGATCACCGCCTGGACGCGCGCCTGGTCGAGTCCGGGATGGAGCTCGGCTCCGCGCGTTCCCTGCACGCAGTGGTCGGGCCAGAAGGTCTGCGGCTGACCGCCCAGCGTCCCCTGGTCGAAGGGCTTGGCGCCCGGGTGCCGGCTCGCGAAGCTTCCGTGGTCCGGCGGATGCCAATCCTGCGTCGCGACCCGGACGGGGAAATGAGGAAGGAGCGCGTTGATGACGGGAATCACGTCCGCGCCTCCGGGGACCGGAAGCTCTCGCGCCTCGGAGATGAACCCGTTCTGCACGTCGATCACGAGGAGAGCCCCGCCTTCGATCATCCCGCCCGCGCTTCCTCGATGAGTCGGAGCCTGAGCTCGTGCAACTTGGGGCTCAGCGCGACGCGATAGCGGTGCGGATCCACGAGGCGCAGCGACTCCTCGGGCAGACAGCGAAGCTCGTTCAAGGCCCGCTTGGCGATGGCGGTGAGGGCGGGTGGAGAGGAGAGACGCGCGCCATCCTCCACGACGACCTCGCGGATGTCTCGGAGGGACGTCCCTTCCGGAATGGGGGCGTGACGCAGGGGATGGCCCGGGTCGAACACCTCGTCGCCGGGCCCGACCCTTTCGCCGTCGAGCGCCACGACATCCATCTCGAAGGAGCCGCCCTCGCGGACCACGCGCCAGACGCGCTTTCGACCCGGAAGCGTGCTCTTCCCGGGATCGCTGCTCACCTTGAGCTTGGGCTTCGCGTCGAACGAGACCAGCTTGTAGACCCCGCCCAAGGCACCTCCGCCGGGCCCATCGCCCGTCACGAGCCGGGTCCCGACACCGTAGAGGTCCACGCACCCCCCCTCCATCCGGATGGATTGGATCCGGTGCTCGTCGAGTTCGCTCGAGATCAGGATCTTGACGTAGCTCAACCCCGCATCATCCAGCAGCCGGCGCGCCTCACGGCTGAGATGGGCGAGATCCCCCGAATCCAGACGAACCCCCGCGAGCTTGGAGCCCTTCGCCTCGAGCTCCTTCGCGGTCTCGATCGCGTTCGGGATGCCGCTACTCAGCGTGTCGTACGTATCGACGAGGAGCACGCACGAGTCCGGGAACGCGGCCGCGTAAGCCCGGAACGCCTCGATCTCGCTCGGGAAGGCCATCACCCAGCTGTGCGCCTGGGTGCCCGCGACCGGCAGACCGAAGACCTTCCCGGCCTGGAGGTGGCTCGTGGTGAGCACGCCTCCGATGGCCGCGGCCCGCGTGGCCGAGAGCGCCCCGTCCGGACCCTGCGCGCGCCTCGCCCCGAACTCGATCACCTTGGCGGGCGCCGCGGCGCGCACGACGCGCGAGGCCTTGGTCGCGATGAGGGTTTCGAAGTTGACCACGTTGAGGAGCGCCGTCTCCGCGATCTGCGCTTCCGCGAGCCCGCCTTCGACGGTGAGGATGGGCTCGTGCGGGAAGACGACCGTCCCTTCCGGCGCCGCGGTGACGGTTCCCTTGAAGCGAAACGCCGAGAGATAGGCGAGGAAGGCGCCCTTGAAGAGCCGAAGCGACTCGAGATAGTCGAGATCGGATTCGGTGAATCGGAGGGACGTGAGCCAGTCGAGCGCCGGGTCGAGGCCGGCCAGGACCGCGTAGCCGCCCTGGAACGGGGCCTCGCGGAAGAAGAGGTCGAACGTGGCGCGCCGCTCGTGCATGCCCCGCTCGAAGTACCCCGCGAGCATCGTCAGCTCGTAGAGATCCATCAGGAGCGCGGGCGGCGCCACGGCGTTCCCTCCTTACGTCAGAAGCGATAGATCGCGGCGATCGGTCCTGTGCCCGGCATCGAGGCGCGCGGGAGCACGTAGACCTCGGCCCCCCGCTGGAACGCCTCCTCGGCGACATCGTCGAGCACGTCGGCGTCCTCCGTGCCCTTCTGCGCCTCGCGCTTCTCGATCGAGCCGGTCTTCCGGTCCAGAACGCCCCAGACCGATTCCTCCTCGGCGACGAAGAGACACTGCACGCGGCCCGCCACGGCTGCCTGCGCGACCTCCTCGAGCCCATCCGAGGCAAGCCCGGTTCCCTGGCGCTCGCGGAACCGCTCGATCCAGGTGTTCCGACGCGCCTCGAAGACCCGGCTCACGATCGGCCAGGCATCCGCGTGGATCTTGTCCGCGCTCGCCCGCTCGTAATTCCCCACGAGCCCCTCGTCGAGGAGCCCGGGGTAGCGGTTCGCCAGCTTGTAGATCGGGTGGTAGTAGTCGACCGCCGCGAGAAGGAGCGGGACATGCTCGTTCCGTAGATAGTCGTGGAGTCCGTGATCGATGGCGTTGAAGAACCGGAGCAGCTCTTCCTTCTTGAGCTCCTTTCCCGGCCCCTTCCCGTGGAATACGGCGCCCCGGAGATAGCTGCTCTCGAAAGTGCGGCCGAAGTCCGGCACCGCGATCACGTCGCGAAAACTCTTCGGCACGCCGTGGAGATTCACGGGACCCGCGCCGTAGGGGCTCCCCTCGTGGAGCGCGACCTCGTTCTGGCTCACCGAAAGCACGAGATATCGTCCGTTCGAGCTCAGAAACCGGAGCAACGGCTTCGTGTGATACGTGTCGGCGACCACCACGATCTCGGGTACCGGCATGGGGAGGCGGTAGACCGCCATCGACGTCTCGGAGCGGAAGAGTGCCAGCCCGTCGAGCGAGTGCTCCCAGTGCGGCTCCTCTTCCAAGAGTCGCAGCGGCTCGAGGAACGCTTCGACGTCCCGGCCCTGGTACCGGGTCGTCAGAAGCTCCTTCGCCCGATGGAGCAGCGAGCGATAGCGCACCGAATCCTGTTTCCAATCGGGGTGGCGCCGGTGCGTCGGAAGGTAGAGGGACAGGCGCGGTCCGGGCCCGTCCGAAAGAAGGGTCTGGAGCGCTTCGACGCGGAAGGATTCGATCAGGATCGGTGTCCCCGGGCGCCCACTGGAGATTCCGGGTGTTCCCTCCGGGCGGGTCATGCGGGCTTCGGCGCCGGGGGCGGAAGCGCGCGCGCGATGATGACCGACTGAAATCCGCACTTCGAGTGGGTGCTGTCGCAGAAGGGTTTGTCGGAGGACTGTCCGCAGCGGCAGAGCGAGATCCTAGTCCGGCCGGCGAGATCGAAAGGCTTTCCGTCCTGATCGAGGAGTTGGAACTCCCCCTCGACCCGGATGGAACCGTTGTTGCGAATCGTGATGGTGGCTCCCGGCATGCATCCTCCTCTTCCTGGAATCCCCGTGGAATCGCGCGATCCGCGACACGGGGAGGAAAGTGAGTATATACTCCGTCCCCTTATGGCACCTCAGTACATCTTCACCATGAAGGACCTGCGCAAGGTCTATCCCCCGAACCGGGAGGTTCTGAAGGGGATCTGGCTCTCGTTCCTGCCCGGTGCCAAGATCGGCGTGCTCGGCTTGAACGGCGCGGGAAAGAGCACCTTGCTCCGCATCATGGCCGGCGTCGAGGAGCCCACGGGGGGCGAGGCCCGCCCCGCCAAGGGGATCCGCGTCGGGTACCTTTCACAAGAACCGGTGCTGGATCCCGCGAAGGACGTCCTCGGGAACATCGAGGAGGGTGTCGCCGGGACCCGCGCCTTGCTCCATCGCTTCAACGAGCTGAATCTCAAGCTGGGCGAGGCCCTCTCCGAGAGCGACATGGAGCGCGTCCTCGAGGAGCATGGGCGCGTCATGGCCGAGATCGAGGCCAAGAACGCCTGGGAGCTGGACCGCACCGTCGAGATCGCGATGGACGCGCTGCGCGTGCCCCCGGGGGACGCGAAAGTGGAAACGCTGTCGGGCGGCGAGCGGAGGCGCGTCGCGTTGTGCCGGCTCCTGCTCCAGCACCCGGACCTTCTTCTCCTCGACGAGCCGACGAACCATCTCGACGCCGAATCGGTAGCCTGGCTCGAGCGCTTCCTGAAGGAGTATCCGGGCACCGTCGTGGCCGTGACGCATGACCGCTACTTCCTGGACAATGTGGCGGGATGGATCCTCGAGCTGGATCGCGGCGCGGGCATCCCCTGGGAGGGCAACTACTCCTCGTGGCTCGAGCAGAAGCAGGAGCGCCTCTCGCTCG
>JBGPMB010000032.1:0-19564 GCA_041486775.1 Candidatus Eiseniibacteriota bacterium
CACGCACGCGAGCGGTGTCTGGCGTCCCGTCTTCGTGAGCCGCGCGGGAATCCCGCTCAGCCCCACGCGCCCCGCGGTGGCCTGCGCGAGCGCATAGCCGTTCTGGCCCACCTTGTTCCCCACGCGCCCGGCGGCGGTCCGTCCGTAGCCGACCGCGATCCCGATCACATCGGGGTGGAGCCCGGGCTGGACGTGGACCGGCAGGTCGAACTTGGCGTGGCCCACGTCCACCGTGACCATGTCTGCTCTCATCTCGTAGTCGGAAACGCCGAGCGCCTTGGCGCGCGACGGGGAGATCGAAACGTAATTGTCCCAGTCGATCTTCGAGACCGGGTCGGGCAATTCTTGCAACCAGGCGTTGTTGGCGCTCCTCCCGTCGTAGAGCGCGACCGGCGTATAGAGGACGAGCGAGAGGGTGCCCCCCGAGAGGGTCTGCGATCCCGTATCCGGGATTTCGCTCAGCGCGGCCGGCCGGAACGGTGCGCCGGCGCCCGAGCCGTTCGGGCCCCGGAGGGGCTCCAGCACGCCATCGCGGAGCGCGCCCTCCCAGAAAATGTCGAAGTCGCCGGCGGCGTTAGCGCGCGGGTAGATATCCTTGCGCCAAGCCTCGCGCAGGTAGTCGTGCCAGGTTCCCATCGTGGCCGCCAGAGCTCCGGTGCCCGCGGCGCGTGCCCATGCGAGCACCGTGTCTTGAAACGCGCGGGTGTCGTAGAGCGGCGCGATTGCGGGCTGCGCCAGGGAGCGAATGCCCCGGCGCGGCTCGTGGTCGTTCCACGATTCGAGGTAGTGGTTGTCCGGCGCCACGAAATCGGCGTAGCGCGCGGTTTCGTCCACCCGGTCGGAGATGCTCACGACGAAGGGCACGCGCTTCATGAGGTCGCCGAATCCCAGCGCCGACGGCAGCGAGTAGGCCGGGTTGACGCCGTGGATCACGAGCAGCTGGACTTCGCCGGCGCGCATCCGCTCCGCCAGCGAGAGCACCGCCTCTTCCGAGCCCTGCGCCTGGAGGGACGGGGTGAAGGTATCCACCGTGAAGCCGTCGTTCCCGAGCGCCGAGTTCAGGAGGTTCACCGCGACCTGGAGCGCCACGGCGTGGTTCGCGGGCGCCGCTTGCGGACCGGCCAGGATCAGGCTCTTGCCGCGGCTCGCCCAAAGCTCATCCGCGAGCGCGGCGAGCGTGCCGGGGGGAAGACCCGCGTCGCGCTCGACGTTCTGCGACGCATAGTCCCGAAGCTTCCCGCCCACGGCGGGGTTCCCCGAGAGCGGGGCGCGCGGGTTCTTCACATGAAGCTCGTTCGCGAGCGCCAGCGCCACCCCGAGGAGATGCTCGGGGCGCACGCGGTGCCGCACGTCCGCGTTCGTGCCGGTCAAGGTGACGATCGGCTCGATGGCGACGAGCTTGGACATCGAGCCGGATTCCGGCTTTCGGCGGCTCGCGAAGTCGCGGGCGAATTCCGGCGGCGAGAGGAAGGTCCCCAGCGGATCGGCCCCGAGCGTCACGATCAGATCGGCCCGGTCCAGACGATAGCGCGGGATCAAACGCTCGCCGTAGCTAAGCTCCTGAGCCTTCGCGATCGCGTCGCTCGAAACCGCGTCGTAGACAACGTGCGCGCTGGACGGGAACGAGGCGAGGAAATCCGTGACGAGGGCCCGCGTCGTGGGGCTGGTGAGCGTTCCGGTCAGCAGCACCACGCGGCCGCCCGCCTGGCGCGTGTCGCGCAGGGCCTTGGCCACGCGCCCGTCGAGGGCGCCCCACGTGGTCGCCTTCGCCGCGCCCGAGGCGCGATCCACGGCCACGGGGCCCTTGAGCCGATCCGGATCGTAGAGATTGAGGAGCGACGCCTGCCCGCGCGCGCACAACCCGCCGCGGTTCAACGGGTGCTCCTTCATCCCCTCGAGCTTGATGGGGCGTCCCTCGCGCGTCTTCACGAGAATGCCGCACGAGGCCGGGCACTCGCCGCACGTCGAGGCGTACCAGACCGCTTTCCCCGGGATCGTCTCCTCGGGCATCTTGATGTAGGGCAGGATCTTCTCGACCGGCTTCCGTGCGCAGCCCGCGGCCGCGAAGGCGGCCCCCGCCCCGATGAGCTTCAGGAAATCCCGCCGCGAGGGCTCCGTGGCCTCCTCGGAAGGCGTCAGGAACTCCTTCTCGCGAAGCGCGCGCACTTCAGGAGTGTCGTTCAGCTCCGCGAGGGTTCCCCAATGCACGCGCTTCGTCTCGCCGGCTTTCGTCGGGGTCTCGGTCACGCCGGTCGGCTCCGTCATGTGTGGCACGTGTTGCAGTCCGTGGGCGCCTTGTTCTGGCGATGACAGCTGATGCAGAAGCCCATCTTCAAGTCCTTGACCTGCTGCACCACGTCCATGTTCTGCACTTCTCCGTGGCACTTCTGGCACGCGAATCCCTTCGCGATGTGCCACTGATGGCTGAAGTAGACGTAATCGGGGACGCGGTCAACCCGGATCCAGGGCATCGGAATTCCCGCCTGGTAGTACTGGGTGACCATCTGGATGGTGGGCTTCTCCGTCCTCACGACGCTGTGGCAATTCATGCAGACAGCCATGGCGGGGATGGTCGCATGGCGCGAGCGCTCGGCATTGGAGTGGCAATAGAGACAAGGGATCTTGTTCGTGCCCGCGTGGATCTTGTGGCTGAAGGGAATGGGCTGGGTCGGCCCATAGCCCACGTTGCTGAAGGAATCAAAAAAGGCCCACCCCCCCAGAACGAGCAGGGCGAGCACGACGGGAACGATCTGCTTTGGCTTGAGAGCGCTCAAGTCTCCGGAAACCGCTTTCCTCAGGTGGTCGGTCGCGCTCTGAAGTCGAGCCGCAGCGAAACAAGATCGTGAATATTGTCACCAACTTTTCCGGCCGTCAAGGGAATCACGGCCGGGAAGGTACAAGAGCCGGGCGAAGTTGGCCAGGGTCCGACATTTCAGATTCACCCACCCCCGGATGGCTCTCTATACTGGCTGGCCGTGGGTACCCTCCTGATCGAACCTGAGTCGCTTTCGGGCGAGAGTCTTCCGGTGCCGGGGCTTGCGCCCTGGGACTGTCTCGCCCGGGCTCGCGACGAAATGTCGGGAGAGCCGGTCGTGGCGTGGGAGTCTCCCAGCGGAGAGGCCCTCGCCGGAATCGGCGCCGTGTGCCGGGTCGAGACGGAGGGAGCGGGGCGCTTCGACGTGATTCGCCTGCGGCTCACGTCGGTGCTTCGCCGCGCTCGGCACCGCGGCCCGGCGCCCCAGGGCTTCCCGGGCGCGGTCGCGGTGGGAGGCTTCTCCTTCGCCGCGCAGGGCGCGCGCCGGGGCTGGCCGGGGTTCGCCGACGGCTCCTTTTACCTGCCGGAGCGAATCTTCTGGAGGGCTCCCGAGAAAGAGACGGTCGAGACACGCTGGAGCGCGGAAGGTGGGGCGCTTCCCGGCGCGCGGGACGTTCCCGGCGAGCCCGCCACGACGGATAGCTGGGATCGCGGCGCGTGGATTTCGGCCGTGCGCCGGACGCTGGACCGGATCCGGACCGGCGCGCTCTCCAAACCCGTTCTCGCGAGGTCCGTCGTGATTCCCCTCGATCGCGCGATCGACCGGATCGCGATTCTTGCTTCCCTTCGAGAGGCTTACCCGACCTGCTATCGATTCCTGATCGACGATGGCCGCGGCAACGCGTTCCTGGGCGCGAGTCCCGAGCGACTGGTCCGGCTCACGGGGGGCGAAGTCCTGACCGAAGCGGTCGCGGGGACGCAGCGATGCGAGCCCGGGGACGAGGCCGAGAGCCTGGCGCGGGCGCTTCTCCAGCGGGTCAAGGACCGAAGCGAGCACCAGATCGTCCTGCAGCACCTCCTCGAGATCCTGGGCCCGATGTGTGAGACCATCGAAGCGTCGGAGACCCCGGACGTGATGAAGCTCCCCCACCTGCTTCACCTGCGCACCGCGGTGCGAGCGCGGGCGCGCCCGGGAGCGCACGTGCTCGACCTCGTGCCGCGCCTTCACCCGACGCCCGCGGTGGCCGGATGGCCGCGCCACGAAGCGCTGGATTGGATCCGCGAGGTGGAATGCGGGGACCGCGGCTGGTACGCGGGGCCCGTCGGGTGGGTGAACGCCGCGGGCGAGGGGGATTTCGCCGTGGGGATTCGATCGGTCGCGATCCGCGGCGACAAGGCGCGCGTCTTCGCCGGCGCCGGCATCGTGGAGGGATCGGACCCCGAACAGGAATGGAATGAGACCGAGCTCAAGATGAAAGGAATTCTCGATGCGATCGCGCGCGACTGATCCCGAGACGGTGAGCCCGGAGGCCCCGGTCGCCGAGGTACCCGGCGCGCTCAACGTCGCCTGGACCTCGCGGTTCGTCGCCGCGCTCCATGCGGCAGGCGTGCGCGACGCCCTGGTCTGCTCGGGATCGCGCTCGGCGCCCCTCGCGATCTCCTTCGACCGCTCCCCCGTCAGCACCCACGTCTGCCTCGACGAGCGCGCGGCCGGTTTCTTCGCGCTGGGGCTCGCGAAGGCTTCGCGACGTCCCGTGGCGCTGGTCTGCACCTCGGGAAGCGCCGCCGCCAACTTCTTCCCCGCCGTCGTGGAGGCCTCTTCGGCGCGCGTTCCGCTGATCCTCGCCACCGCGGACCGGCCCCCCGAGCTTCGCGACACGGGCGCCCCGCAGACCATCGACCAGATCAAGCTCTTCGGCGATCTGGTGCGCTGGTTCGTCGAGGTGGGAACGCCGGAGAATTCCCGCGCCATGCTCGACTATGCCGCCTCGCTCGGGACACGGGCCGCGGCCGAGGCGTGGCGGGCGCCGGCGGGACCCGTGCATCTCAACTTCGCCTTCCGCGAGCCGCTCCTTCCCGAGCCCGACCTGCTTCCGCCGCCGGCCCAGGCTCCCGAGAGCCACGTCGCCCCCGAGCCTCTGCGTCCTCCGCGCCGCGCCATCGAGCGTCTCGCCCGGACCGCGCGTTCGCTCCGGCGCGGGCTCATCGTGTGTGGACCGGACGACAACGGACCCGGATTCGCCGCCGCGATCGCGCGGCTCGCCGAGGTCACGGGCTATCCTGTCCTCGCGGATCCCGCGTCCCAGATTCGATTCGGCCACGGATCGGGCGGGCCCATCCTCGGCGCCTACGACACCTTCCTCCGCTCGCCCGCCTTCGCCGAGCGGTGCGGACCCGAGCTCGTGATCCAGTTCGGAGCCGCCCTCACCTCCAAGGCCTACCACGCGTACGCGGCCCGGCACCCCGCGGCCGCCCACGTTCTCGTGGACCCGGCCGGCGCCTGGAGAAGCCCGGCCCGGCGGGCGCGCGAGGTCCTGGCCGCCGACCCGGAGGAGACCGCCGTAGTACTCGCGGAGGCGCTGGAAGGCTCCGCCGATCCCCTGCCGAGCTGGCGCGAGGATCTGCAAGGGGCGGAGCGCGCGGCAGGCGAGCTCCTCGCGCGTCATCTCGGGCGCGCGACATCGATCGTGGAGGGAGCTCTCTTTCCGGCGCTCCTCGAGGCGCTTCCCGAGGAGGGCCTTCTCTACGTGGGGAACAGCATGCCCATCCGCGACCTCGACGCGTTCGTGCCCGCCCACCCGCGGCGTGTCCGCGTGCTCGTGAATCGCGGCGCGAGCGGGATCGACGGCGTGGTCTCGAGCGCCCTCGGCGCGAGCGCAGGTGTGAGCGCGCCCCTTCTTCTCGTGACGGGCGATCTCTCCTTCCATCACGATCTCAACGCGCTCCACATGGCGCGTGAAGAGACCGTCGCGGCGACGATCGTGGTGGTGAACAACGACGGAGGCGGCATCTTCTCGTTCTTGCCCGCGGCCCGGCACGATGCCTTCGAGAAGTACTTCGGGACGCCCCACGGGCTCGACTTCGCCGCCGTCGCGTCGATGTACGGGATTCCGCACTCGCGGCCGAACACCTGGGACGAGCTTCAAAGCCGCGTCGGCGCCTCGCTTCGATCCCGAACCACCGAAGTCATCGAGATCCGGACGGACCGTGAAGAGAACCGGGCCTGGCATCAGGCCGTGTGGGACGACGCGGTCCGGACCCTCGGGAGGATGCACGCATGAACCTCGACATTCGCGGCGTCACCTATCATCTGGAGGTCGAGGGGGACCCTTCCCAGGAGCGCGCGGCTGTGTTGCTCCACGGCTTCTGCGGCTCGAGCGCCGACTGGGAGGCGCTCCTTCCCCGGATCCGGAGCATGGGGCGCGCGGCCGTCGCGGTGGACCTCGCGGGGCACGGGAAATCCCAGACCCCCGCCGATCCCACCCGATACACGATGGTGGAAACGGTCCGGGATCTGGAGACGATCGTCACGAAGCTGGGGATGACTCAGGCGGACTGGATCGGGTATTCGATGGGAGGACGCGTCGCGCTCCACTACGCCCTCGCCCACCCCGAACGCGTTCGTTCGCTGATCCTCGAGAGCACGTCGGCGGGGATCGAAGACCCGGAGGCCCGCGCCCGGCGCCGCCACGCGGACGACGCGCTGGCCGTGCGGATCGAGGAGCGCGGGATCGAATGGTTCGCGGACTACTGGGGCACGCTGCCCCTGTTCGAGACGCAGTGGGAGCTTCCGCCCGCCACCTTGTCGGCGCTCCGCGCGCGGAGGCTGGCCAACTCCACCGCGGGCTTGGCCCATTCGCTGCGCGGCATGGGCCAGGGAGCGCACGAGTACGTGGGGGGACGCCTTCCCGAGCTCCGGTCCGAGGTGCTCTTCCTGGCCGGCGAGCGGGATCCCAAGTACGTCGAGGTGGCTCGCCGCGCCTCGGCCTCCGTTCGCGGAGCGCGGTGCGCCGTCGTTCCCGGCGCGGGGCACACCGTCCATCTCGAGGCACCCGACGCATTCGCGGAGGCGATCGCCGCCCAGTGGGGTGTGCCCCTCGCGCCGCAGCGCGCCGAAGCAACGACACCGTGAGTTTGAACCCGACATCCGAACGAGGAGCCCGACGCCCATGACCCAGATCGCAGAGATGGCGTGGAAGACCACCCACGCGTTCACCGATATCCGTTACGAGAAGGCGGAGGGAATCGCCAAGATCACCATCAACCGGCCCGAGGTGCGAAACGCGTTTCGCCCGCTCACGGTGGAGGAGATGATCCAGGCCTTCGAGGACGCCCGCGAGGACCCCGAGGTCGGCGTCGTGATCCTGACCGGGGAGGGCACCGAGGCCTTCTGCTCCGGCGGAGATCAGCGCGTGCGCGGAGAGGCGGGCTACGTCGGCGAGGACAAAGTGCCGCGCCTGAACGTGCTGGATCTCCAGCGCCTGATCCGCACGCTCCCGAAACCGGTCGTGGCCATGGTCGCCGGCTTCGCGATCGGCGGAGGACACGTGCTCCACGTGGTATGCGACCTCACGATCGCGGCCGAGAACGCGCGGTTCGGACAGACCGGTCCCAGGGTGGGCTCCTTCGACGGCGGATTCGGAGCGTCCTACCTGGCGCGGATCGTCGGCCAGAAGAAGGCCCGCGAGATCTGGTATCTCTGCCGTCAATACGACGCCGCGCAGGCGCTCGCGATGGGACTGGTGAACGCCGTCGTGCCGCTCGAGCGGCTCGAGGAGGAGACGGTCGCGTGGTGCCGCGAGATGCTCGCGATGAGCCCGCTCGCCCTGCGGTGCCTCAAGGCATCGCTCAACGCCGATTGCGACGGCGAGACCGGTTTGCAAGAGCTGGCCGGCAACGCCACCCTCCTCTATTACATGACCGAAGAGGCCCAAGAGGGCCGAAACGCCTACCTGGAGCGGAGGAAGCCCGACTTCTCCAAGTTCCGCCGCCTTCCTTGAGCGGTGGCCGGAGCTGAGCCCGTGAGCCGCGCCCGCGCGTGGCTCCACGCCGTGCGCGTGCCCACGCTGGCCGCCGCCTTCGTGCCCGTCGCGGTCGGTTCCGCGCTGGCGGCGCGGGATCACACCTTCCGGCTCGGCTTAGCACTCGCCGCCCTCTGGGGCGCGATCTTCATCCAGATCGGGACCAACCTCGTGAACGATCTCGGGGACTTTCGCCGCGGCGCGGACAAGGGGGAGCGGCTCGGCCCTCCCCGGGCGCTGGCGATGGGATGGCTCACGCCCGCCGAGGTTCGCGCGGGCATCATCATTTCCTTCCTCCTCGCCACGCTCGCGGGCCTCTACCTCGCGCTGAGCGCGGGCTGGATCGTCGTGGCGATCGGACTGGCCTCGATCGCGGCCGGCGCGGCGTACACGGCCGGGCCCTGGCCGCTCGCGTATCATGGGATGGGTGACCTCTTCGTGTTCCTCTTCTTCGGGGTCGTCGCCGTGTGCGGGACCTACTTCGTGGAGGCTCGAACGGTGTCCCTCGACGCCCTGGTCGCCGCCGTCCCGGTGGGGGCCCTCGCCACCGCGATCCTCGTGGTCAACAACGTGCGCGATCTCGAGGGAGACCGGGCCGCCGGGAAGCGGACCGTGGCGGTCCGGGTCGGGCGCCGCGGCGCGCGCGCGGAGTACCTGGCGCTCCTCGCCGCCGCTTACGTCACGCCGGTGATTCTCTTCTTCGCGGGACGCGCGGGCGCGTGGGCGCTCCTGCCGGTGATCACGGCTCCGCTCGCGCTCGTCGAGGGCCGCCGCGTCGTCGGCCGCGAGGACGGCCCCTCCCTCAACGCCGCGCTCTTCGGCACCGCACGGCTCCACGTTCTCTTCGGGCTCCTTTTCGCGGCCGGGATGGCGGTCGCGTGAGCATCGTGCGCGCCCGGCTGAAGCCCTATTCCCTCCCGCTTCGGGATCCCTGGCCCAGCGCCGACGGGGATGTGAAGGAAAGGCGCGGCTGGATCCTGGCGCTCGAGGACGATCTCGGGCGCGTCGGGCTCGGCGACGCGGCCCCCTTTCCGGGATTCGGGCTCGAGACGCACGCCTCCGCGGGCGCCGGGCTTCGGCTCGTGCTCCGGCGACTCGTGGGCTTAGGAAGGGACGGCTACGCCGGCGCGATCGCGGATCTGCCCGCGCTCGCGCCCGTGGCGGCCACGCCCACCGCGCGGGCCGCGATCGATTGCGCCCTCCACGACCTCATAGCGCAAGGACACGGGCTTTCCCTGGCGCGCTACCTCGGGGGCGCCTCCACCCTCCGCGAAGTTCCCGTCAACATCACGGTCCCCCGCGTGTCTCCCGAGCGCGCGGCGGAGATCGGAGTCCGTGCGGTCTCCTCGGGGATCCGGACGCTCAAGGTCAAGGTGGGGGGCGCCAATTCCCGCGAGGACGAGGCGCGCCTTCAGGCGCTGCGCGACGCGGTCGGCCCCGAGATCAAGATCCGCGTCGACGCGAACCAGGCCTGGAGCCCCGAGGAGGCGATCGAGTCGCTCCGCTCGCTGGCGCGCTTCGATCTGGAATACGCCGAGCAGCCTGTCTCGGCCGAAGACCTGGAAGGGCTGGCCCGCGTGCGCCGGGGCATTCCGGTGCGGATCGCGGCGGACGAATCGGTGCGGGATACCAAGAGCGCTGAAATGGTCGTGTACCGTTCCGCGGCCGACATCCTGATCCTGAAGCCGATGGCCCTCGGCGGGCTGCGGGAGGCGCGGTCCGTGCAGAACGTCGCGGCCGACGCCGGGTTGGGCGTCGTGGTTACCTCGCTCGTGGAGAGCGCGATCGGGCGCGCGGTGGCGCTTCACTTCGCGGCGTCCCTGGGAGAAACGGCCTTCGCGCACGGGGTCGCGACCGGCGAGGCGCTGGCCCAGGACTTAGCCTCCACGCCTTCGCCCTCGCGCGGGACGATCGCCGTCCCCGAGGGACCGGGCCTGGGCATCGCCCTGCTCGAGGAGTTCTGGGGCGACGCCTACACGGTGGAGGCGGAGTGAACGAGGAGCGCGACCAAGCCGTCGAGGTCATGAGCGCGCACGCGACCTGGGATCCGGTCTCCTTCTGGGCCCGGACCCGCCCGGACCGCCTCGCGCTTCGCATGGGCGAGGAGAGCTGGACGTACGGCCGCCTCGAGGAGGCGGCCTCCGAGGCGGCCCTCTCCTTCTTCGCGCAAGGCCTGGTCTCGGGCGAGCACGTTTCGGTCGAGTTCGGCGCGGAGGAGGGGCTTCACTTCGCGACCACGATCCATGCGCTCCACCGGGTGGGGCTCTTGCCCGTCCCCATCGGCCCGCGCCTGACGGAGCCGGAGCGCGTGGCGATGCGACAACGCGCCCACGTCGATTTCGCCCTGACCGCCACACCGCTGCCCGCCCCCGACTCGAGATCCGGAGCGCGCGCCTTGAAACCGCTCCTGTTCGAGCGCCGCCTCGACGCTCCCGCCGCGATTTGTTTCACCTCCGGCACCGGGGGAAATCCCCGCGCGGTCATTCTCACGCACGGCAATTTTCTCTGGAGCGCCCTCGCCTCGGCGAGAAACCTCGGCGTGCGGGCGGATGACGTGTGGCTCTCCTGCCTCCCGCTGCACCACATCGGCGGCCTGTCGGTGCTCACGAGGAGCGCCTATTACGGGACCGCGGTCCTGATCCACGAGCGATTCGATTCCGAAGCCGTGAACCGGGCGATCGACCATGAGGGGGTCACGCTCGTTTCCCTCGTGCCCCCGATGCTCGAGCGTCTCCTCCGGTCGCGCGGTGGGAACCCCTTCCCGAAATCGCTTCGCGCGGCGCTCGTGGGAGGCGGCCCCGCCCCGGCAGCGCTGCTCCAGGCCGCGGCCGACCGGGGTCTCAGGGCCCTCCCCACCTACGGGATGACGGAGACGACCTCGCAGATCACGACGCTCTCCCCGCGCGAATGGAGGGAAGGCCTCACCACCGTGGGAAGACCACTCCCCTTCGTCCGCCTCGAGGTGCGGGACCCAAGCGGCCGGGCGCTCGGACCCCGCGAGGAAGGCGAGATCTTCGTCCGCGGCCCGATGGTGGTGGAGGGCTACTTCGATGACCCCGAGCGGAACGCCTCCACATTCGCCCGCCGGTGGTTTCGCACCGGAGACTTCGGCGCGTGGGACGAGGCCGGCCGGCTCCGCCTTCTCGACCGCCGCGAGGATCGCATGGTGGTCGGCGGCGAAAATGTCTCGACCCGTGAAGTGGAGGAGGCCCTCGGGCGCCATCCCGGGGTCGCGGAAGTGTGCGTGGTCGCGCTCCCGGCCGGGAGCTGGGGGCACGAGGTGGCCGCGGTCGTGGTGTGTCGCCCCGGCTCGAAGGTCACCCTGGAGGAGCTTCGCGAGGAGGCCGGGCGGTCCCTCGCTTCCCACAAGCTGCCCCGGGCTCTCCGCGTGATGGACGCCCTCCCGCGCAACAGCGCGGGGAAGCTCCTACGTGGCGAGATTCGGAGCCGGCTCGCGGAGGAGATGGCGGAGAAGAATCGCGCGTAGCGGTGCGGGGATCGGGATCGGCCTCATGGTGCCGCGATCCACGAACGCGTGCACGGTGGTCGCCTCCACGCGCAGTTCCCCGTCGGTCCCGGTCACGTGGTAGCGCAGGGTGAAGGATGCCCGTCCCACGCGGGTCACGTCGATCCGCACGTCGATCGCGTCTCCATGACGGATCGGACGGCGGTAATCGGCTTCGGAGTGGGCGATGGGAACGATATACTCCGCTCCCGCGAAGAAGTTCACGCGATCGACTCCCTCCGCTCCCCAGAATTCCTCGTACGCGTGATGGCAATAGTCGTAGATGCGCCCGAAGAAGAGCACGCCTCCCGCGTCCACGTCCTGGAAGCGGACCGAGAACCGGGCCGAGAAGCTCATGACCGCTCCCCCACCGTGCCGACGTAGACGTGCGCGATGCCGCCCGTGAGGCTGCGGGCGCGCACGGAGGAGAACCGCCCGGTGCTCTCCATGAGCGCGACGAACGCGAGCCCGGCGGGGAACGCCGAGGAAGTGCGGTTCAAGTACTCGTAGGCGTGCCGCTTCCCGGTGAGCCAGCCGCCGATGCGCGGGATCGCGTGTGTGCTGTAGAAGCGGTAGAGGGGGCCGAACAAAGCCCCACCCGGCTGGCCGAATTCGAGGACCGCCACCGCGCCGCCCGGGCGCACCACGCGGGCCATCTCGGCCACGCCGAGCGCCGGGTCATCCACGTTCCGGATGCCGAAGGCAATGGAGGCAACGTCGAAGGCTCCGGTCGCGTAGGGAAGGTGAAGCGCGTCGGCTTCCTCGAACTGGGTCGGAAGCCCTTCCTGCTCCGCTTTCGCCCGCGCGATCTCCAGCATCTCGGCGCAGAAGTCGGTGCCGAGCACGCGCCCCTGCCGGCCGACCGCATGCTGGAACGCGAGCGCCAGATCCCCCGTCCCCGTGGCGCAGTCCAGGACCTCATCCCCCGGCTTGGCGCCGCTCGCCTTCACCGTCGCCCGGCGCCACCCGTGGTGAAGCCCCAGGGAAAGCACCTGGTTCCCCGTGTCGTAGCGCCTGGCGATGGACGCGAACATGGCCCGCACCTGAGAGCTCATGCGCCGAAGAATACCACGGCCGTTTGACCCCCGGGCGCGCCCCGCGTAGACTGACGAGATCATGCCATCCACGGAACGCCGGTCCACGGCCGTGCGCATCGGGTCGGTCACGATCGGCGGCGGAAAGCCGGTCGCGGTCCAATCCATGACCAACACCGACACCGCCGATCCGAAGGCCACCGCGGAGCAGACCGTCGCGCTGGCTCAGGCCGGATCGGAGCTGGTGCGGATCACGGTCAACACGCCCGAGGCCGCGAAGGCGGTGCCCGAGATCGTGCGCCGGGCGCGGGATCAGGGCGTGACCGCGCCCATCATCGGCGACTTCCATTTCAGCGGACACATCCTCCTGACCGAGCACCCGGAATGCGCGCGCGCGCTCGACAAGTACCGCATCAATCCGGGCAACGTGGGCGCCGGCTTCCGGCACGACGCGCATTTCCGCCGCATCATCGAGGTCGCGGTGGAGCACGGCAAGCCGGTCCGCATCGGCGTCAACTGGGGCTCGCTCGACCGGGAGCTCTTGACCGAGCTCATGGACCAGAACGCGCGGCGCCCCGAGCCGCTCGAGGACCGGGAAATCACGCTCGATGCCATGTTCCAGAGCGCGATCCGCTCCGCGGCGCTCGCCGAGGAGTTCGGCCAGTCGCACGACCGGATCGTCCTCTCGGCGAAGGTCTCGGGGGTTCGCGATCTCATCGCGATCTATCGGAGGCTGGCCTCGGAAACCGACTACGCCCTCCATCTCGGGCTCACGGAGGCGGGCATGGGGACCAAGGGGATCGTCGCCTCGACCGCGGGTCTCTCCACGCTGCTCCTGGATGGGATTGGAGACACGATTCGCGTGAGCCTGACGCCCACGCCGGGAGGGGACCGTCGCGAGGAGGTCTGGGTCTGCCAGCAGATATTGCAATCGCTCGACATCCGGCACTTCCACGCTCAAGTAACGTCCTGCCCCGGCTGCGGCCGCACGACGAGCACCCTCTTCCAAGAACTGGCGGAGACGGTGAACCTGCATCTTCGTGAGAAGATGCCGCACTGGAAGGCGCTCTATCCGGGCGTGGAAGAGATGCGTGTCGCGGTGATGGGTTGCGTGGTGAACGGCCCCGGCGAGTCGCGCCACGCGAACATCGGCATTTCCCTGCCGGGCACGGCGGAGGAGCCCAAGGCGCCGGTCTTCATCGACGGCCGCCAGGTCACCACACTCAAGGGGCCGGGACTCGCGGGGGACTTCTTGAAGCTCGTGGACGAGTATGTCGTCACGCACTACGGAGCCGCTCAGGCCACCCAGCGCCGCTGATCCTCGATCGCCACCAGCTCCTGGTTCAGCACCCTCAAGTGCTTCCGGTAACGCTCCAGGAACCACCACGTGAGTCCCACGTAAGCGTAGACGACGAGAAGGAGCGCCAGGTGGATCCGCGCGAGCACTGAGATCGGGACCGCGAGCGCCAGGCAATAGAGCGACTCCACGATGGTGTGCGGCTGAAAGGCGCCCCAATGCGGCGCCTCTTCCCCGCGCTCCAGCCGGATCGCGATGCTCCGCATCACGAGCTGCGCGATGAGCACGACCGCCCCCAGGAGCACTTCCATCGCCACGAGCTCCGGAGGAGGCACCATCGGGTCTCCGGCCTTCGGCCCCAGCTTCAGGAAGTAGGAGCAAGCCCCGAAGGAGAGAATGGTGACCGAGAGCTGGAGCAGCATCTTGTGGGGGCGGGTTCCGCTGATCAGGCCGGAGAGAGCGACGGCGAACGCGACGCTGCACACGAGCGGGCCGGCGGGAATCAGGAACAGCGCCGCGAGGAAGAACGCGGTCGCCGGGCTCAGCACGGTGGTCGCTCCCTTCCCCGGACTCGGCACCAGCATCGGCCTGATCTGGAGCGCCGCGGCGCTGAGCCCGAACAGACCCGCGAGAAACCAGTCCCGCATGCCTCCCTCGAGGGCGTAGATCGCCCTCACGGAAAGCATCATCGCGAGCACGACCAGGGTCAGGCGAAAGAGAAGCGAGGTGAAGTACCGTCGATCCATGCCGCACACCTCCCAGGGGCAAACGTCTGGGGTATGTATCGGCAGAAACGAGGCCTTGCTTGAGGTGCTAATTGTTTGGTAAATGTGAACTTAGACTCGACTGGTGGACCGCCGGAGCCGTCCGTTCACACCGAAACGACATTCAAGGAGGAATCATGAAGTCATCCCGACGCGCCGTTCACGCTTTCGCCCCGTGGATCCTGGCAGCCGCAACGCTCCTGGCTTTCTCCGGCTGCAAGGGAGCGACCCCCATCCGAAAGCTCCTCGACGACCCGAGCCAGTACGAGGGCGTGACCGTGCAGATCGCCGGTGACGTGACCAAATCGATCGGCGTGCTCCATACGGGCGTCTATCAGGTCGACGACGGAACCGGCAAGCTGTTCGTCGTCTCCAAGGATGGCGGCGCGCCGCGCGAGGGAGCGAAGGTAGGCGTGAAGGGCGTCTTTCACGCCGCGTTCACGCTGGGAACCGAGACCGCGGCGGTACTACAAGAAAGCGAGCGAGTCACCCGGTAGTTGAATCACCCGGTAGCCCTACTTCACGACGGTCGTGTGATCGCCAGAATTGCTACGTCCCCGGCTCATCGCGATGATGAGGATCACGAGGAGCACCCCTCCCAATAAAGCCCAGAATCGCCAGTCGGAAGTGAGACTGCTGGCCACCGTCGTGGTGGTCGTGGTGCCGGTGGCGGCGGAATGACTCGCGCTCGAGCTCGCGGAATCGACCTGGGCCCAGGCGAGTGCCGGTATCGAGGCCACCAGAAGGAAGCCCAGTGCCAGGCTTCGCCTGCCCAGACGAGTGATCGCCAGACTCAATGATTTCATGAAGACCTCCTTATCTATAGATGGGCGGGAGAGAAGCCTGAGCCTCTCTCCCGTCCCCGAGGGAGCTATGGTCTAACTCCCCTACTCCCCTTTTTGCAGAAGGCGCCGGCGCTCTTTCTCCTTCTTCAGCTCCTCGGTGTTCAGCACCTTGAATTCCACGCGGCGGTTTTTCGCCATGCCCTCGACGGTCTTGTTGGACGCGACCGGCATGCTCTCTCCGTAGCCCTTCGCCACATACTGGTCGCGGTTGATCTGCGGGTAGTGCGCGACGATGTAGTCGAGCACCGCCTGCGCTCGCTTCTGGGTCAGATCCATGTTGTAGGCGTCGGACCCACGCGCATCGGCGTGTCCGCCGACCTCGATCCGAAGCTGCGGCCATTGGATGAGGATCTTGCCGATGTCGTCGAGAACGGGCTCGGACTCGGGAAGGATGTCCCACTTCGCCGAGGTGAAATGGATTTCTCTCGTGGAGATCCGCCCCTTGTCGAGCAGCTCCGTCTCCTTCTCGTTCAGCTCGATCGGACAGCCGTCGGAGTCCACCTTCACGTTCGGCTGCGTGTTCGGGCACTTGTCCTTGTCGTCCGTCACGCCGTCGCCGTCCGAGTCCGTCGCGCAGCCGCGCGCGTCGACCTGGGTATGGGGAGGCGTGCCCGGGCACTGATCGATTCCGTCGGGAACACCGTCTCCGTCCGTGTCCACGGGACAGCCCACGTTGTCCACCGTGGCTCCCGCGGGCGTGTTCGGGCACTTGTCCTTGTCGTCGGTCACGCCGTCTTTATCGGAGTCCAGCGGGCATCCGCGCGCATCCACGGCGACCCCGGCCGGTGTGTTCGCGCACTGGTCGATGCCGTCCAGAACGCCGTCCTTGTCCGCGTCGCTCGGGCATCCGCGCGCGTCCACCGTCGCGCCCGCGGGTGTGTTCGGGCACTGGTCGATGCCGTCCGGAACGTGATCGCCGTCGGAATCGATCGGGCAGCCTGACGCGTCCACCAGAGCACCGCGCGGCGTGTCCGGACACTTGTCGTCCTTATCCTTCACGCCGTCCTTGTCGGCGTCTCCACCGGATCCGCCGAGCGAGATCTGAATGCCGCCCATATAGAAGAAGTTCGAGAGGCTCTTGTTGTTGGGAGCGGGCGGCGAATCGAACTTCCAGAGCTTGTCGCGGACTTCCAGCCGGATAGCCGTCTTGGGGCTGAGACCCAGTTTGACCCCGCCGCCGAACTCGAGGCCGTTCTTGAATGTCTCAGCGCTCGTGAGGTCCGACTTGAGCTTTTCCTCGTGCCATCCCCCGAGGACATAGGGATTGAAGGTCTTCGTGGGGAGGAGGTTCAGGGTCAGGTCGGCCCCATAGCCTTTGGTGCTCTGATCGGAGCGCGGCGACTGACTCGCCGCGGTGAAGAGGGAATCGCCGCTACCATACACGGTGCGCGGCTTCAGCCAGCTGTAGTAGCCCTCCGCCCCGAGGTAGCGTCCGAGGCCGAGACCGACGATCCCACCGTACATGACCTTCTTGTCGAGGTTCACATCCTTGGACCAAGTCGCATAGCCGCCGAAGGGAGTGAGGTTCAGGTGCAACCCTCCCGGTTCGCTCCCGGCGGTTCGGCTCGCGAGCAGCGTTGCGATCGCAACGACTGCCAGCACAGCTAATTTACCCAATGGTCTCATGGTTCGCCCTCTCGTCGCAGATTGGAAGAGGCGCGTCGCGGCTCATGGATTCTCCACGGGCCCAGCGCAAAGCAGCCAACGTGCCGCGAGCAGTATAGCCGCACGGGCCTCCTGAACTTACGGAATTACATTCAACTTGAGTACCATGCTATGAAAATAGCCGTGGTGGACTCACGGAACAGTAAACGGGGGTCGACACTCACGTAGATAGTACTGACGTAGATTCTACCGTGTGGCAGGAAGGCTCGTGGAACGAGGAGGATCTTCTCGCAAGTGCGGGATCGGTACTTGCCCCGTACGGAGTAACGATCCTCGGCTTCTTGCTCTTCTAGGCGGCCTTCGTGTTGCGCGATGCGAGCATGCCTCGGTCCGTGAAGCAACGAATCGAGACCTCGATGAGCTTCCGGCTCGCATCGAGCCCTTGGGGATCCAGCATCGTGCCCGGCAGCATGAACGTGAGCCGATAGTCTCCGGCGGCGCCTTGGGACATCAGGCTGAGCTGCCAGCCCTTCCAGTTCTTGTGCATTTCTTGAAGGCAGGAGGAAACGCCCGATTCGAGAAGGAATTCGCGGGTCAAGGCGGGCGTGTCGGTCTTCACCAGCAGCGCGTCATCGAGCCTCGGATCCCCGAGCAGAATCTCCTTGTCTCCCAGGAACGCGAGACGCTCCGCGACCCCCGCTCCACCTCCCGCCTGACGCTCCCCCGCCTTCGCGGCCTTGAGCGCGATGCTCCAGAGCTGATTGCTGAGGAGGACCTTCGCCATCATGGTTTCGGGAACGACGTGGAACTGAAACGACTTCATGAGCCGCACGTCGGCGACGAGATGCGTGAACTCGTTCCGGTCCGTATCGCGGGACGCCGAGAGCGTCACCGGAATGCCGCCGGAATTCCAGCGGACGGTCGTACCGCCGGCCCACCCGATGGAGTCGAAGCTGCGCGGCTCCTCGGAGACCGTCCCCCCCGTCGCCACGGCGAATTCTCCCCAGGCAACGGCCTTTCGGGACGGCTGCTTCGGAGGGCGGACCAGGAACCGCACGATGAGGAGCGCCACGAACAGCCCTGCCCCCATCAAGCGGACGCGGGCGAGGCCGCCCAGCGTCTCCAGCGGGACGCCCGTGAACGGCGCGAGAGAAGGCGCGTAGATCATGGCCGCGAGGGTGATGATCGCGAGCAGGCCTAGAACGTTGTGGAGAATACGGCGTGCCAGCATGGAAGCCCCCTGGGATCAACGGACCGCTGTCCCAGGAGTGATCGCCCGCATCGGCGCGATCTTGAGGGCTAATTCCCGCGGCTGGACGGGGCGTCCTTCAGTGCGCGAAACTTCCCTTGACCTTCGAGCGCGCTCGAAACCTACCGTGGTTCCCGGAGGGCCGAATGAAGACCATGCTTCCTATCCGCGAGGTCGCGACGCGATCCGGCGTGAGTGCCCACACGCTCCGCTACTACGAGCGCGAGGGCCTGCTGCCGCGCCCGGATCGCTCGCCGTCCGGCTACCGCCTGTATTCACCGGACGCGGTACGGCGGGTCCGGCTCGTGCGCGTGCTGCGCTCCCTCGGCTTCCGGGTGCGCGAGCTGCGCTCGCTGGCGGGCGTGCTCGACAACCGTTTCCCGCGCGCGTCGGTCCGCGCGCGGCTTCGGGTGAAGCGCGACGAAATCGGCGCGCGTCTCCACGAGCTCGAGCGGTCGTGGAAGCTCCTCGATGCCCTTCAGACGTGTCGCTGCCGTGGGGACTGCGTGCTCATCGCGCGGCTACTCGACGGCGCTACCTGGAACCCGGCCGGCGCGAGTCGCCCTCCGCGGGCGAAGAGGCGCTCCGGCCCCACCAAGGAGAATCGAACATGAGAAATCGCATCGCGTGGATGTGCGGCCTCGCTGTCGTCCTGACCCTGGGGCTCACCACCCCTCCCGTTTCAGCGGCACCGCCGGCCCCGGCGCGCATCGAGCTGGCGAAGGGAGAATCGCCCTTCGCGTGCACCCCCTCGGCGCTGTTGCCGGCCGAGCGGAAGGAGCATTTCGACGTGGAGATCCCCAAGCTCCGCGCGCTGCGCCAGGGTGTCCGCGAGCTGCCGGACGGGTACGAGTTCGCGTTCCCGTCCGATCCCGCCACGTATCGCCTTCTCTCGCGGTGGATGTACCAGGAGCGTTTGTGCTGTCCGTTCTTCGATCTGAGCCTACGGATCGACCGGGAAGGCGGCCCCCTCTGGCTCCGCTTCACCGGCAGGAAGGGCGTGAAGGACTTCATCACCGCGGATTTCCCGGAGCCCTGGTTCCGCCCGGGGACCGTTCGATAGGAACGGTGTCGGCGCCCGGCCTCCGGTGGTAGCCTGTGCCCCTCAGGCTTGGCCCGGACCGGGGGCCGGGCGGCGCAAGGGGGGCTCGCTGTGCGGGTGAACTACGCGATTGTATTCGTGAGCGACATGGCTCGATCCGTGGCCTTCTACCGGGACGCCCTGGGGCTGCCCCTGAAATTCGAGTCCATCGGATGGTCGGAGTTCGCGACCGAGGGGGCCACGCTCGCGCTGCACTTGAGTAGCGCCTCCGACAAGGAGGATCCTCGCCGCGTCGCGGCCGGACGATGCCGGCCGGGGCTCAGGGTTCCGAGCCTGGACGACTTCCACAAGCGCGCGATCGGGAATGGAGTGATCTGCGTCCAGGAGCCGAAGGATCAATTCGGCATCCGCATGGCGCAGTACGCCGACCCCGACGGGCTGGTGATC
>JBGPMB010000033.1:0-19457 GCA_041486775.1 Candidatus Eiseniibacteriota bacterium
GTGCCGGCGCCCAGATCGTACCGGCCCTTGGAGAAATTGTAGTCCTCCTGGGCCGAGGCCAGCCCTTCCTTGGCCACGTCGATGCGCTCCACGGCCTCCCGCACCAGGAGCCATGCCTGCTGCACTTCCACCGCGACGTCCACTTCACGCTGACGCCGCTGCGCCTCGGCTTCGAGGAGCGAGCCCTTGGCCGCCTTCATCCCGCCTTCGAGGGCGAAGCCGTCGAAGAACGGGACCGAGAGGCGCACTTGCCCCAACCATTGGGTCGAGTTGAATGTGACTTCACTCTCCCCTTCGAGGCGGTCCGTATTTTTCGAGCGATCGACGCTCGCGGAGCCGGTGATCTGAGGCAGACGTTTCGCGCGCGCGCCGAAGAGTCCCGCGCGCGCCGCCCTCTCCACCGCCGCGGCCTGCGACAGCTCGGGACGGGAGTGGAGCGCCTCGCTCACCGCCCCGGCGGAATCGGGGACAACGACGTTCTCGTCGAGAGCTGTCTCGATCTGGAGCGACGCTCCGGGCTTGAGACCGATCACCTGCTTCAGCTTGGAGCGCTGGATCTCGACCTGGTTCACGGCGCTGATCCGGTCGAGCTGCGTGGTCGCGCGGCGCGCGCGCGCCTTGAGTACGTCGCCGCGCGCGACCGTCCCCACTTCGAAGAGGGCCTCCGCTCGCGTCTCCTCGTCCCGAGCCAGCCGCTCCGACTCGCGCGACACCTGGGCCAGGCGCTCGGCCTTGACCAGCGCGAAGTACTGCTGCTTCACGGCGTACACGACCCCGTTCCGCGCTTCGGCCTCGGATTCCTCCGCGCCGTGCCGGAGGAGGCTCTGACGCTTCTTCTCGCTCCAGGCCGGCATGCTGAGCAGATTCGTTTGTGCTTCCAGCCCCCCGCCCTGCGCGCTCCGACGATCCACAAACGGGACGGGAAGCCCACCCTCGAAGAAGATCGAACTCTGTTTGCTGCGATTGTAGGAGAGATTACCGGAAACGGAGGGCAGAATACCGCCCCACGCGGAGAGCGCCGACCCCCTGGCCTGCACCGTTCGCGCATGCGCCGAGCGGGCGTCCACGTTTCCCTCGAGCGCGGCCGCCACGGCCTTGGCGAGGCTCCAGCGCTCCCCGGTCGCAGGCTCGGAGGGGGTAGCCAGCCCCGTGGTATCCGCGGGTGTCACCGAAGAGGACGGCGCCGTCCCTCCCGTCTGCGCGAAGCCCGCGCCGACCCCGACGAGGGATGCCGCCAGCACCACGGTGAGCCACATGAGCTTGGACGCCGCGCGTGGGCGCTTGGTCCGGGTTGCCATCACCATCCATCCACCTCCCTTGGGTTCGGTCACGAGAGCCTTACGCGCCGCGGCGCGCCGGAGTTTCCGTAACGTGGCCGCGCTCAACGCTGAAGCGCCGAGAGGGAGACCAGGAGCAAGAACCCGGGAAGCACCGCGATCACTCCGAAGCCGAAGTTCTTCTTTGCCATGACCGCCACACCCAGGGCCTGGATCGCCACCGCCCACAACAAGAGTGGGTCCGTGGCGGTGTCCAGGATGCGCATGACGGCGTTCAGCTCGTCCCCCAGGAACGCGCCGATTCCCATGTGCACCAGCAAGGTCCCTCGCCCCAGCGCGAGTCCCATCCGCGTGACCTGATCCACGATACCCACCACCGAGCCGTAGGCCGCGATGGAGAGATAGTGGGTGTACCGGAGCTTTCCCCCGAGCATGAGATTCGCCATGAAGTAGAGGACGGCCGCGGTGACCAGGAGCGAGAAGACCAGCACGATGGGCGCGAAGCTGACGAACACGAATCGCACGGGACTATCCATGACCTTGCTCACGGCGTCGATCTGCTGCTCGGGCGCGTTCTTCGCCTCCAGCTTCGCGAGGGCGTCGTTCTTCATGATCCCCGACTGCGCGAGCACGATCCCGAACACGAGCTGGAACACCACGACGACGAGAATCGGCGCGAGAAGGCGCGGCTTCGCGCTGAGCCCCTGGAAGGTTACCCTCGGGTTCGTGAAGATCCCGATCAAGCTCCCGAGCGCCGACTGCTTCGGCGGCTCCTGGGACGGACCCTCCAGCGCTCCCGAGCCGATCTTGGTTGACTCGATATTCTCGTTCATATTGGCCCCCAGTGAATTATAGATGAATATTCAAGCGAAAGTTGAATGGTACCGCGACCGTGCACTTGACCGGGACTCCCTGCTGGGAACCGGGCGCGAACCGGAACCGGTACATCGCGTCGATCGCCGAGGTGACCAGGATCTCGGGCGCGGTCGACTGCGCCACCCATACCCGGATCACGCGACCCCGCTCGTCCACGTTGGCGTTCAGCACCACCAGCCCCTCGGCCTCCCGGACCTTCGCGGCCACCGGGTACTCCGGGTCGACGCTCTCGAGGATCACCGGAGGTGAGTCGAAGCCGTAGAACACAGGCGGCGGCCCTTCGTCCACCCAGCCGAGCCCCGCGCCGCCGTGCGATCCTTGACCCTCGGCACCCGAGCCGGGCGAGGCCGGCGCCCCGATCGAAGACGGGAGCTGCTCGGTGACGATCGCGGGATGAACCCTGGCGAAGGCCGCGGCCTGCGGCTGCGGTACGTTCGCCCCGAACGGAGATGCGATGGGACGGGATCCCTCCGTCGAGGCCGTCCCGGGATTCCAGGCTCCTGCGGCGGCCACGAGGCGCAACGGCGAGGCATCGAGCCGGTAGGGCCGGGGCACGTAGGGCGGCGCGAGCAGGATCAGCGCGGCGTGGATTCCGAGCGCCACCACGAGAGCGACCTCCACTCTCCGGTAATACCCCTCGTCGAGTCGATGCGACGGGTGCGTCGAAAGGCTCATCGCGGGCGCGACGCCTCGGTCGTGAGCATCACCCTCGCCGCGTGCGCCCGTTCCACCTCATCCAGAACCCGCGCCACCGTGCCGTACGGCACCCGCGCGTCGGCGTAGAGCGCGATCGAGAGGGAGGGATTCCTCCGGAGCTTCGCCGTGAGCGCGTCCCCCACGCGCTCCATCGGCACCACCGCGTCGTTGAACGCCACGTCGCCGCGCGGACCGATCCAGACGCGGATCGCCCGCTCCTGCTGGAAGTGATCGCCGGTCGTGGTGCCCGGAAGCCTCACCGAAAGCGCCTCCCGCGCCTTGAAGATCGTGGTGCTCAAGAAGAAGATCAAAAGGAGCATCGCGATGTCCGCCATCGACGCGGTCGGGATCGCGTTGTGATGGCGCGCCCGGCGCCGGATCTTCATGGCACCTCCGCCGTCTGGATCGAGACCTGCCGCGCGCCCGCCAGCTTCACCTGATCCAGCGCCGAGACCAGCGAGGCGTACGGCGCCCGCGGGTCGACCGTGAGCACCAGGAGCAGATCGGGCGTCTGGCGAAGCTTCAGCCGCACGGCGCCCCCCAGCGCCTCCATCGGCACCGCCACGCCGTCGAGCGTCACCGATTCGTCCGCCGACACGACCGCGTGCGACGTCTTCCCGACCGGGAGCACCAGCGGCGGCTCTCCGGGCCGCGGCAGCTCGAGCGAGATCCCGCGCTGCGTCGCGAAGATGGTCGTCGAGAGGAAGAAGATCAGGAGCAGGAACGAGACATCCGCCGTGGAGACGAGCGGAATCTCGGGGTGAGGATGGCGCCGCTTCAGAATCTTCATCGCGGAATGGGAGCGCTGGGCGGCTTCAGAGTGGAGAGAAACGTCTCCCATTGCCTGGAGTAGGTGGCGAGGGCGTCGATCAGCTCGGCGCCCGACTCCTCCATGTCGATCACGAACTTGTCGATCCGGGAGACGAAGTAATTGTGCGCGGTCTGGACCGGGATCGCGACGATCAGCCCCGCGGCGGTCGTAATCAGGGCTTCGTAGATTCCCGTGGCCACGAGCTTCGCGGATACCTCCTCCGCGGCCGCGATCGCCTCGAAGGCGTGGATCATCCCGGAGACCGTGCCCAGGAATCCGAGCAGAGGCGCGATGTTCGCCACGGTGGCGAGCCAGATGAGCCCGCGCTCCATGCCCGCCGTGTGGATGGAGGCCGCCGTCTCGATGGCCTTCTCCACCGCCTCGGGTCCCTTCTTCGCGCGGAGCAGGCCCGAGTGGAGAACCGCGGCGATCGGACCGCGCTTGGAATGGAGCATCCGTTGCGCGGCCTCGAATCCCTGGTCTTGCAGCACGTGGAGGAGCTCGCTCATGAGGCGGCGGCTGTCGGTCCGGGCCTTGGCGAAGAAATAGAGGCGCTCGAGAATGATTCCGAGGCCCAGGATGGAGCAGAGGAGGATCGGGTGCATGAAGACCCCGCCTGTGACGTAGAGCTCGATCAGGCCGCTCTCATTCGGGATCCGGCCTTCCACGGCGGATTTGGCCCAGGCCACCGAGGCCAAGAGGAGAACGGCCAGAACCATGAGCACGGGCCGGAACCACTTGGGGAATCGTAGCTTGAGGCGCTTGAGCATCCCGGGAGCCTAGCCCTAGCCTCCCGGGGTGTCAAAAGGAAAGTCCCTGCGCCTGGAAAGGCTTCCGGCCATCCCCGTGGCTTATTCCCCGAGCCGGAAGGAGATGGGGATCTCCACCCACACCTCCACCGGTCTCCCGTTCGCGAGCCCGGGCCGGAATCTCCAGCGCAGCACGGCGCTCTCGATGTCTTCCGTCAGGCCCTTCGGACCGCTGACGATGACGGCCCTCTTGGGAATGCCGTCGGTGCCCACCAGGACGCGCACCAGGACCTTCCCTTCGATGCTCGCCTCCCTCGCCCATGCGGGATACGGAGGACGCGGCGCCACGGTCGGGACCGGCGGCGTATCGACGTGGGTGAAAGGGAGCGCCGTCGGCTGCGGACCGGGATTCCCCGGACCCCCGGGGTTATCCGATCCCGAGCGACCGGTCCGCGGTTCGGCGGTGACGGGGCCGAGCTCGGCATTCGGGAGATTTCCAACGATCGGGTTGACCTCGACCGTCTTCTCCACCGGGATGATCTCACCGACCTTGTAGGGAGTATCGACCGGAGGGTGCCAGCCCCGCGGGATGATGTGGAAGGGAGGCATGAACTCGGTCGGAGGGTGCCACCGGAAGACGACCGGAGCCGACTCCTCGGTGGCGGCGAATCGCTCGAGCGCGGCGCGGAACACCCCCACAGCCGCGAGATGGACCAGCGCGGAGATCACGAGGGCGCGCCGGAGAAATCTTCGGGCGTTGGCCTTGAGATCGGCCGAGCCGAACGACCACGGCGGGGGCAGCGACAGAAACGCGGATGCCATGACGGTCACTCCATCCCGGCGGGAAACAACAGAGGCCTGTCCGGGGGGGACAGGCCTCGATTTCCTGCTCGACGCCGCGGCCGCGCCGCCTGCGTGTTCCTAGAAGTGGAAGTCCATCGGAACTTCCACCCAGACCGCCACCGGCTTGTTGTTGCTGAGCGCCGGCTTGAAGACCCACTTCTTGATGGCCTCGACCGCGGCTTCGTTCAAGCCGGTCACGCCCTTGATCACCTTGACGTTCTTCACGCGGCCGTCCTTGCCCACGAGCACGTGGAGCACGACATGACCCTGGATCTGCGCCTCGCGGGCGAACTCGGGATAGGCGGGCTCGACCTGCGTGACGGGTGTCGGCGGATCCTCGTAATAGACGAACTCCCCTTCCGAGGGGAGGTCCGAGGACGCGATGACGAGCGTGTCCCTCCCCGTTCCGGAGTTGGCGATCGGGGCATTGAACGCCGAGATCTCCTGCTGCGTCGCGATCGTCTGCTCGGGCGCGAGCGCGTCGGCCACCGGCACCGGGGTTCCGATGGTCGGCTTCACGATCGGCTGGTTGGGAATGACCGGAGGCGGGGGCGCGCTGGAGAGCGGTGGCGGAGGCGGAAGCGTCTGCATCCGGATCACCCGCCCCGTGTATTCCACCTCGTCCTTCGGATGATAGTACGTGGTCGCCACGTAGATCCCGACCAGGCTCAGATGAATCGCCGCGGAGATGATGAGCCCCCTGCGGAGCATTCGCTGCGCGTTGGCCTTGAGATCGGCCGCGCCGATCGGAATCCGCTCGGTGGTGTCCGTGAATGGGGGCGTCGTTGCCACTCGGGTCGCGCTCACAGCGCCTCGACCTCCTTCTTCTCCTCAGGAAGGAGCGGAGCGAGCGAGAAGCGGTTGAGCTCGGCGAACTGGAGCTGATCGATGATGTCCACCATGTAGCGGTACTTCGCCTTCCGGTCGATCTTCAGCAGCACGACGAGCTTGGGGTTCTTCTTCCCTTCCGTCTCGAAGATGGGCTGGAGCTTGTCGACGTTCACTTCCTGAAAGGGATTCTTCGCGATCCTCCAGAACGCCCGCACGTCACCCCGGGTGCTGTCCTCGGGCGCCACGACGCGCAGCGTCATGACGTTCGACTCCGCGATCTCCACCTTGGCGTTCGGATCGGGCGGGAGGTTTATTTCAAGAGCTTGCGGCTTCCGGAACACGGTGGTGCACATGAAGAAAATGAGGAGCAGGAAGGCGACGTCCACCATCGGGGTCATATCGATCTTGATCCCGATGCGCTTCGGTTTGCGCCGACCGCCCTTTTTCTGTTTTCCGTGTGCTTCGGGGGTGTCTACGGCACCCATCGGACAATGCTCCTTCCGGTCTCAGCCGCGCCGGTCAATGCGTCAGCGCGGATTTCTTACTGGTCACGAGCTCCGTGACCAGACTGAACGTGATCGTGTTGGTCTTCTGCATCACCGCCATGATGTCTTCCATCGTTCCGTACTCCGAGACCTTGTCGGCCTTGATGGCGACGCGGAGCCGCAGATTGTGCCGGCGCTGCTCGTTCACGACGGATTCCAGATTGGCGATGTCGGTGAATTCCTGGGGATTCTTCCCGATCTGGTACAGGATCTGGTTCTCCTTGCCGACCCCGATCGTCATCACGTCCGATTCCGGAACTTTCAAGTTCGAATGGCTGTCGGGAATGGAGATGGGAATCTTCTGCGGCGGATCGAACTGCGAGGTCGACATGAAGAAGATCAGGAGCAGGAACGCCACGTCCACCATGGGTGTCATGTCGATCTTGACCCCGATGCGGCGCATCTTCTTCGCGGCCATTTACTTCGTCGCCTCTTTCATGGACAGGACCTCGACCACCTCGACGCTCGCCTCGTCCAACATGTAGTTGAAGTTGTCGATCATCGTGACGAACACGTTGTAGAGCACGATCGAAAAGATGGCGACGAAGAGCCCGCCGGCGGTGTTGACCAGCGCTTCGGAAATCCCGAGCGCCAGCTTCACCGCGTCCACCGAGCCGGTGTGGCCCAGAGCCGCGAACGAGCGGATCATCCCGATGACCGTTCCGAGAAGTCCGACCATCGTGGCGATCGACGCGATCGTCGCGAGGGCGATCAGGTTGCGCTCGAGGAGCGGCACCTCGAGCATGTTCGCCTCTTCCATCGCCTTCTGCACTTCCTCCATCCGCGTCTTGAGATCGAGGGTCACGTTGCGGACGACGGCGTAGCGATCGAGGCCCGCCCGGAGCACGTTCGCGAGCGATCCGCGCTGTTTGGCGCAGAGGGCCGCCGCGCCTTCGATGTCCATCGCGTCGATCTTCTGACGGACGGCCCGCATGAACTGGGGCACCGGCTGCACGCCGCGAGCCCGGGCCAGCGTGAACAACCGCTCGAACGTCAGGGTCACCGACATGATCGAGAGCATGATCAAGAGCGCGACCAGGGGTCCGCCCTTCTTGATGTACTCCGGAAGGAAATTGTAGACCACGATCGCGATGCCGAGCGCGACGACGGCCACAATCGTCATGAACAATCCTTGTCTCACCGAAACCTCCTCCTATTCCAGTTGGGCGAGCCGCTCCCAGGGAGGCGCGACTCGAGACGACACGAGGGGACCTTGCGGCTCATCGCGGGCCTTGCACCAAGGCTCGGCCCTTCAGTATGGACCAAAGGTCCCCGCTCCGGCAACCCGCCTATTCGAAGCTCTTCAGGGCGTCCTTCTCCGAATCGTACACCTCGAACACCAGGGAGAGCTTGGTGACCACGAAAATGTTCTGAATCTTCTTGTCCACCGCACAGAGCTTCATCTTCGCGCCGCGCTTGGCGTAGCTGGTGTGGCCGCCGATCAGAACCCCGAGGGAGACGCTGTTCATGAACGTCGTCTTCCCCAAGTCGATCAGAAGCTTCTTGTTCCCCGCCTCCGTCAATTCTCTGATTTTGGCTTGGAGCTCGTCCGTCTCCTTGCCGCCGAGGAGCATCCCCTTCGGCATGAGCACCGTGACATCCCCGACGGTTCGAACGTCCAGACTCATCGTTCCTCCCTCTCCGCCTCCGCGGCTTTGGACCGCCTGGCCTAGGGGGTCGCGCCGCTCTTCTTGGCCGCCCCGCTCTTTTTCACAACCGTGCCTTGCTTCGGAGCCTCGGTCTCACTCGCGCTCCCCTGCGTCGCCGCGGCTTTGGCCGCCTTGAGCGCCTTCTGTTCCTCGTACTTGCGGATGTAGTCCATGCCGCGCACGGCGTCCGCGTTGTTCGGATCGATGTCGAAGACCTTGTTGAATTCCGTCTTCGCCTTGTCGATCTCGCCGCTGTTCGAGTACGCCTGGGCGAGCCAGATGTGCCCCTGAATGTTCTCCGGTTCGATCTGGATCGCGTGCTCCAGGGGCGGGATCGCATCCGGCCAGTTCTTCTGGAGCAGGAGCACGACCCCCACGCCGCGATAACCGTCCGCGTTCGTCGAATCCTGCTCGATCGCCGACTGGTACATCTCCTGCGCCTCCGGAAGCGAATCGAGGGAGGTCAAGGTCTGGGCGATCCAGATTCGCGCGCGGTTCTCCTTCGGGTTCACGTCGAGCGCCCGCCTGAGGTAGGCGACACCCTCGTTGGGTTGCTTCACCGCGAGCTCCGCCAGCCCGATGTTCAGGAGCGCCGGCATGAACGCGGAATCCGCGCGGAGCGAGGCCTCGAAGTACGGGATGGCGCCCGGGAAATCCTTGCGCGCGAAATACAGGAATCCCAGCTGGAAGTTGGCGTCCTTGGCGAGCGTGGAGTCCATCGCGATCGCGCGGGTGAGCTGCGGCACCGCTTTCGACGAATCCCTGCTCGCGACGTACATCGTGCCCAGCCGGAGGTGCTCCTCGGCGGTCATGAGCGTGTCGGCGCATTGCGCGTACTGGTCGTAGTACTTGAGGGCGTTGTCCATGTCGGGGGGGCGATGCTCGAAGTAGAGCTTCCCGAGGGCGCCCGCCACGTCGCAGGTCGGCCGCGCCTCGTAGGCCTTCTCGAGCACCGGGATCGCCTTCAGACGATCCTCGGGGTTCTGGCTCTTGGCCAGGGCGCGTCCCAGCTCCATGTACCCCACGGGATCATCCGGCTTCAGGCCGGTGTACGCCTCCAGCTTCTCGGCGGCTTCCGCGGCGCGGTTCGCGCGGAAGTAGAGCCGGCCCGCCTCGAGGTACGCCGGAGCGTAGGAGGAGTCCGCGGTGATCGCCGCCATGAACGCCGTCAAGCCCCCGTTGAACTCGTTCATCCCCACGAGCGCCCTCCCGTAGAGGAAGTGATTCTCGGGGTTCTTGGGGTCCAGCTGGGCCGCCATGCCGTACTCCGGCGCGGCGAGCACCGGGATCTTCTTGCGCTCGTAGAAGCCGCCCAGGTCCAGCCGCACGCGAAGGTTCTGGGGGTCGGTCTCGCGGGCGCGAATCAGGATCTCCTCCGCCTGCTTGGTCTGCCCCTTCCCCTCGAGCGCCAGACCCTGCCCGTCCAGGAAGAGCGCCCGGCCCTGCTTGAGGAGGGTCCCCTTGCGGAAGACGGCCAGGGCGTCGTCCCATTTCTTGTCTTGAAGATGGGCCAGGCCCAGGGCGTAGAGCGCGGCCGGGTCCTTCGGGCTGGTCTTCACCGCCTCCTGGAGCTTGGCGGTCCCCTCTTCCAGCTTTCCCTTCTTGCGAAGCAGCTTCCCGAGCCCCGTCAAGGCGTCCACGTACCTGGGATCGATGTGGATCGCCGCCTGGTATTCCACCATGGCGCTGTCCGGCTCGTCGAGTTTCTCGAGCGCGCCGCCGATGTAGTAGTGCGGCTTCGCGCCGTTCGGATCGAGCTTCTGGGCCTGCGAGAAGAGCTCGAGCGCGCGCTTGTAGTTTCCGGTCCGGTAGGCCTCGATGCCCTGCTTGAGGATGTCACCCGATTGGAGGGCGTACGCCGTCGCGGCGGCCAGGTAGAGCCCCCCCAGGACCAGAATCGGAAGGATGCGGCGAACAGCGCTCTTCACTGTGCCTCCTCTGCTGTACGGACGACGTGCACGGACACCGTCGCCGGCGCGTATCCGAATCGGGTGACGACCTGCTGCCCGTCCACGCTGGTGACGAAATTGATGAAATCGGTCGCCGTGCCCGGCGGAATCCTGCCGCGCGTGCAGAGCGAGAGCCCGCGCATGAGCGGGTAGGTCTTGAGCATCGACGTCTCCCGGTCCAGCGGGATATACGGCAGCCCCTTCGCCGGAGAGACCCGGAGCGCTTTGACCCTCGCGTCCACGAAGCCGCTCGAGACGCAGCCGATCGCGTCGGTGCGCGACGCGACGATCTCCACGATCAAAGACTCGCTCTTCTCCGCGTAGACGCCGGAGCCGTACGGGGCGCCCTCGAGCAGCGCCTGCTGGATGAATTCGTAGAGCCCCAGCCTCGGTCCCGTCGTGAGCGGCACGATGGCGCCGCCCTTCCGGAACCCCAGCTTCGACCAGTCCGTGATGGCTCCGCGGTAGATCAAGCCCAGCTCGGTCCGCGAGATCTGCTCGACGGGCGAACGCGAGTTCACGATCACCGCGACCGCGTCCCAGGCAAATCCAATGGCGTTCATGCCCTCTCGCTGCATCGCGACCTTGATCTCGGGATCCGTCAGCTCCCGCGTCAGAACCGACATGGTGACTTCATTGTTGACGAGCTGCTCCATTCCTTCCGCCGAGCCGTTCGGGATGATCCGGATCTCGGCGGCCTCCGGATACCGATCCCGGAACGCGCGAATTTCTCCGCGCAGCAGCGGAACCAAGTTCTCGGCGCCGGCAAGGACAATCGGTTCGGAAGGGGTCTCGCGCGGGGGGGATGGCGACGAGCACGAGCCGAGGCACAAGGCGCCCAGCGTGACCGCCGCCCAAGACAGCCGGGGGCCCTGCACCCGGCCTGTGGCTCTCACAACGCGAGAGTACCCACCCCGCGAGGCCGTGTCAACGCCGCCCCGAGTCCTCTGCCGGGACCGCCGGATACCTGCCCTGCATACCCCGCTCCCCACCTCTTTATTCCAGGGGCCGCGGGGCGAGAAGGTCAGCGTTCGTGCGCCCGCAAAAGAGGCTGGAAGTTAGTGCGCGGCGGGAGATTCTGTCAAATGAATTTCCCGTGACGACCAAGGCCTTGGCCCCGCCCCGGCTAGGGACGGAGGCGGTTGAGCAGGCGGGGGAAGGGAATCGTCTCCCGGAGGTGCTCAATCCCACAGATCCAGGTCAGGGTGCGCTCGATTCCCATGCCGAAGCCGCTGTGCGGCACCGAGCCGTAGCGACGCAGGTCGAGATACCACTCGAACGCCTCCATCGGAAGCTGGTGCTCGCGGATACGGCCCACCAGATTGTCCAGGACGTCCTCGCGCTCCCCCCCGCCGACAATCTCCCCGTAGCCCTCCGGAGCGAGCAGGTCGCAGGAGAGGCTCAGCTTTTCATCCTTGGGATCGCGCTTCATGTAGAAGGCCTTCACCGCCGCCGGGAACCGATGGACGAAGAAGGGACGGTCGTAGGCCTCCGTGAGCGCCGTCTCGTCGGCGGCCCCGAAATCGGTGCCCCACTCGAAGGGAAGCCCTTTCTCTTGGAGCGTGCGGGCCGCGTCGTTGTAGGAGAGCCGCGGAAAGGGGGCGCGGACGCGCTCCAGGGCCGAGGTGTCCCGCTCCAAGACCTTGAGCTCCTCGCGCCGCTCCTCCAGCACGCGTCCGACAATCCCCTCGACGAAGCGCTCGATCAGCACCATGACGTCGTCGAGCGTGGCGAATGCCACCTCCGGCTCGACCATCCAGAATTCGATCAGGTGCCGCCGCGTCTTCGATTTCTCCGCCCGGAACGTGGGGCCGAAGCAGTACGTCCTCCCCAACGCCATCGCGGTGGCTTCGTTGTAGAGCTGCCCGCTCTGCGTCAGGTAGGCCTTCTCGTCGAAATACTGGGTCTCGAAGAGGGTGGTCGTGCCCTCGCACGCGGCGGGCGTGAAGATGGGCGCGTCCGCGAGGAAGAACCCGTCCGCGTTGAGCCAGTCCCGGCAGGCCTGCACCAGGGTGTGGCGCACCTTGAGGATCGCGGCCTGTCGCTGGGAGCGGATCCAGAGGTGGCGCTGGTCGAGGAGAAAGGAGGGGCCATGCTCCTTGGGCGTGATCGGAAAATCCACGCTCGCCCCGACGATTTCGATGTCCCTGAGAGAGAGTTCCACCCCGCTCGGCGCGCGCTTGTCCTCGCGCACGACGCCGGTCACGCGCAGCGAGCATTCCTGCGTGGTCGCGGCGCACTTCGCGAATACGTCCTCGGGAATCTCCGCCTTCACCGCGACGCACTGCACGATCCCGCTCCCGTCTCGCACGAGCAGAAATTCCAGCTTGCCGCTCGAGCGGCGGTTGTAGAGCCAGCCCTGAATGCGGACCTCTTCGCCGATTCGATTTCGAAGCGCCCCGATCCGGGTCGCCGTGTCGCTCATGATGGCTCCTCCGAGAAAGAAACGGGCCCCGTGGCCCGAGAACGGCAGAGAATAGCATGTCCGGGGGACATTTCTCCTTGACACAACCGCCGCCGCGCACCTAAGTTGCGGCCGTGGCGCACTTCTCGCCCTCGAGACCTCGACGCGCGTTGCGTCATACGTTCCTTCCCGCGGCGGCGGCGTTCCTCGCGCTGGCTTCGCTTCTGCCCCTCGATCCCGTTTCGGCTCCCCGTGCCCTCGCCTACGCCGGCTCCGACGCCGTGCAGCAGGAGCTGGAGCAGATGCGCGACGCGGGCCAGATGCGCGCCCTGGCTCCCGCTCAGGCCCGCTACCGCGAGGCGCTCGCGGCCCTCCGCGCCGGGAGCGCTACCGAGGGAGAGCGGCTCCTCGCCGCCGCGGCGGAATTCGACCCCGCCTACCCGGATCCCCACTTCACGCTGGCCCGCCTTCTCGTCTTCCGGAATCCGGAGCGCGCGGTCGGCGAGCTGGGCGAGGCGTTCCGGATCGTGGGCCGGAATTACTCCTGGCAGCGCCATCTCTTGGCGAACGTCGTGACCGGGTTCCTCGTCGTGTGGATCCTGAGCCTCCTGATCGCGGTCGTGGGCATCGCGCTCCGCCATCTTCCGCACCTGATCCACATCATCTACGAGCTGACCGGCCGCTCGAAGAGCGCCCTGGCGAAAGGGAGCGCCACGGTGGTTGCCCTCTCCCCCTTGCTCTGGGGTCTCGGCCCGATTCCTACGGCGACGGTCTACGCGGGGCTCCTCTCCTTCCGCATCGGCCGGCGCGAGGCGGTCCTGGTCGGTCTCTTCATCGTCTCGGCGATCGCTGTCGCGAGCTTCGCCACCGTCCTGGCGCCCTGGGCCACCCCGCCGAGCCTCGAAGAGCCCAGCCTCCTCGTGGACCGCGCGCTCCGTTGCGGCGCCGACGCGCCGATGAAGGGTGCCCTCTTGGCGCTGGCCCTCCGCGATCCGACGGAGCCGCTCTATCCCTTCGCGGAGGGAACGATCGCCCGGCGCGAAGGGGACTTCGACACCGCGGAGCGCCAGCTCGGCCGGGCGGACGCGCTCCGCCCCAACTCGGCATGGATCCTGGTCAATCTGGGGAACGTCTATTTCGCCCGTGAGGACTACGTCGGGGCTCGCGCGGCGTACGAATCCGCCGCGAAGGCCGCGCCGCAATCCCCCGAGCCCCACTGGAACCTCGCGCAGACCTACACGAAGCAGCTCATGTTCGCCGAGGCCAACCGCGAGCAGTCGGCGGCCACGGCGCTCGCGTTCGACCGGGTCCGGGACATGAGCAAGATCAGCACTCCGCAGCTGAACCGGACCGTCATGGAGACGATGCCGCCGGTCGAGGATTTCTGGGATCTGGCGCGCCGCACCGCTCCGGAGCGCGGCCTCGCCGCGACGCAGAGCAACGCCTATCTCCGATTTCTGCTGCGTCTCATGCCTCCGGCGCCCTTCGCCATCTTCTTTCTCGTGGCGCTCTTTCTGTTCTTCGCGGGACTCGGCCAGATGCTTGGGCGCGCGCTCGCCACCCTCCAGTGCTCGAACTGCCAGAAGGTGGTCTGCCGGCGATGCGTATTCCGGATGCAGCAGCGCGCCTTTTGCGAGGGCTGCTATGGCGCGGTGAAAGACTTGAAATCCATGGAATTCACACGCCTTCTCCTCACGGGTCGAGGCAGCCGGGCGGCCCGGCGCCGGACCTTCTGGGAGACGGCCATGGCGTTCCTCCTCCCGGGCGCGGGCCAGATGCTGCGCGGCGCGAGCCTGAGCGGTTTCGTCGCGATCCTGATCCTGGTCGGCGCCGCGGTGCTGGTGATCGGAAACGGCGCATTGATCCCCTCGACCGACGTCCTCCCGCTGGCCTCGGGCGGCTGGTCGAAGCGGATCCCCCTGACCTTGCTCTTCGCCCTCACCTACGTGATGACCGTCACGCGCTATTACGCGAAGACGACCGACAAGGCGCCGAGCATCACGCAGTCGATCGGCCGGGCGGCGCGCCCCGAGTCGGGTGGCAAGGCCGAGAGGAGACGGAGCTAGCATGGCGCTCCAGGGCAACCTCGACGACTTCAGCCTTCCCGAGATCTTGCAGCTGATCGCGGTCCAGCAGAAGTCCGGCGTGCTGAAGCTCACGTCGGGCAGCGACGTGGCCGTGATCTTCTTCGACGGCGGCCGCGTGGTCTCCACCCGGGACCGGCGCCGGAACGCGCGCGACCCGCTGAAGGCCTTCCTCGTGCAGACCGGCTACATCTCGGAGTCGCAGCTCAAGCAGATCGAGACGATCGAGGCCGAGAGCCGCCGCGAGCTGACGGACGTGCTCCTGAGCGGGAATTATCTCACGGGCGAGACGCTGGCGGCCGCGATCCAGGACCAGATCCAGGACACCATGCATCAACTCCTCACCTGGAAGCAGGGCACGTATCATTTCTCCGGAGACGCGCGCACCGTTCCGAAATTCGCGGCCAACGTCCGGCTGAACACCGAAGGACTTCTCATGGAGTCCATGCGCCGGCTGGACGAGATCGTGCGCTACAAGCAGATTCTATCGTCGTCGGCCATGGTGCTCCGGCCCAAGGCCCTCGCGATGCCCCCCAAGGACATGACCGGCCCCGAGCAGCGGGTGCTCCCGCTCGTGGATGGGCTGAAGCCCCTGCGGGACATCGCGGCCCAGTCGAAGCTCGTGGAATTCGAGGTCTACGAGGCATTGCACCATCTCCTGGACCTGGGTGTGATCGAGGTCTCCCTGGGGGTCACGGCGCCTCCCAAGGTGACGCCGATCGCGAAGGAGGTAGCACCGCCGCCCCGCACGAGCATGGCGGTCCCGGTCGCGGCCGTGGTCTTCCTCGCATCACTCGCGATCGGGAGTCTGGGAACGCCGATGCTGTATCGCCAGGCGGAGCGGGCGGTCCAGCACGCTCCGGCGACGGCTTCGATCATGGACGATTCGCAGCGACTGGGGCTCGCGCTCGAGGTGTACCGCTCCATCCGGGGCGCCTACCCCGTCAACCTTCGCGCCCTCTCCCGCGAGGGTATCGTGCCCGCGGCCACCGTCTCGTCGTTCGTCAAGAGCTTCGACTATCAGAGCGACGGGACGAGCTACCGGAAGACCCCCCGCTAGACTCCCGCCTCACCGCGCGGCCCGAAGCAGATCCTCGGCCGCATCGATCGCCCGCGACGCCCCGATCGAGCGAAGGCACCCGTATCCGATGGGACACGTCCGGCGAAAACACGGCGAGCAGGGATACGCCGCGTAGAGCGCTCGCACCCAGGGCGCCAAGGTACCGCTCCACACCGGGCTCGTGGAGCCGAACACAGCGACCGTGGGAGTCCCCAGCGCGGCCGCGAGGTGCATCACACCGGAGTCGTTGGAGGCGGCGAGAGCCGATCGGGCCAAGAGTCCCGTGAGGGTGGGGAGATCCGTCTCGCCGGTGACGTCGAGCGCCGCACGGCCCGCCAGGCGCGCGACCGCGGCCGCGGGCCCTACGTCTTCCCGCGATCCGACCAGCACGGACCGTGTGCCGTCGCGCGCGTGGAGCGCTGTCGCGAGGCTCGCGAAATTCTCCGGGTCCCATCGCTTGGCGGGCCCATAGCTGGCCCCGGGAGCGATCACCGCGTAGCGCCCTGCCCCGAGGCCGCGCTCCTCGAGGAGCAGCGCGGCCGCTCGCCGCTCCTCCTCGAGCACCTCGATCCGCGGGGGAAGATCCGGCACCGCGAGACCCGCGGCGCGGGCCAGTGCTACGTACTCCTCGACACGCGGCCGGGAGCGCGCGGGCGCTTCGCGCCGCACGCGGCGGGTCAGAAACGCGCCCCGGAACTCGGCGGCGTAGCCCACCCGCTCCGGAACCCGGGCGAGCGCCGCGAGGAGAGCCGAGGAGAGCGAGTCCGTGAGAAGCAGCGCCGTTCCCGGGGCATGGCGCCGGATCTCGCCCGCCGCGGCAAAGCGGCGCTCCCGGGTCCATGAGATGTAGACGGCGTCGGGAAACCTGGGTTTGAGGAGCGGGGCGAAGGCCGCGGGCCCCAGGAGGATGGCGGGGCGCTCCAAGTCCTCGGCCGCGGCCCGGACCACGGGCAGGGCCTGGATCAGATCGCCGAGCCAGTTCGGAAGACGTACGAGGAGCGGGCGCGCCACCGGGCCGCGCCCTAGGGAATGACGCCCAGCTCGCGGCCGACGTCCCCCAGGATGGAGAGCGCCCGATCCAGATCCTCGTCGGTATGCGTCGCGGTGACGATGGTGCGGAGACGCGCTTTTCCCTTCGCCACGGTGGGGAATCCGATCCCCTGCGCGAACACGCCCCGCTCGAAGAGCCGATCCGAGAACCGCATCGCGAGATCCCCCTCACCGACCATGATCGGAGTGATCGGGGTCTCGCTGAAGCCCGTGTCGAACCGCAGGCTTTGGAGCCCCGCCTTGAACCGCTTCGTGTTCGCCCAGAGCCGCTCGATCCGCTCGGGTTCCTCCTCGAGCACATCGAACGCCTTGAGACACGCGGCGGCCACCGCGGGCGGATGCGAGGTGCTGAAGAGGAACGGCCGCGCCCGGTGGTAGAGGAATTCGATGAGACTTTGCGACCCACAGACATACCCACCCAGAACGCCGATCGCCTTGGAGAGCGTTCCCACCTGGACGTCGACCTGTCCGTGGACGTCGTAGTGGTCCACCGTTCCCCGCCCCGCGCGGCCCAGCACCCCGCTCGAATGGGCGTCGTCGATCATCATGATGGCGCCGTGCGCCCGGGCCAGCGCCGCGATCCGGGGCAAGGGTGCGATGTCCCCGTCCATGCTGAACACGCCGTCCGTGATCACGAGGCGGCGCTTCACGGCCTTGGTCTCCTCGAGGAGCCGTTCCAGGGCCTCAGTGTCGCGATGCGGGAACACCCGGATCTCGGCCCGGCTGAGCCTCGCGCCGTCGATGATGCTCGCGTGGTTCAGCTCGTCCGAGAGGATGAGGTCGCCCTTCCCCAGAAGGGCCGCCACCGTGCCCGCGTTCGCGGCGAATCCACTCTGGAAGACCACGGCGGCCTCGGTCTTCTTGAAGGCCGCGATACGGCGCTCCAGCTCCATGTGGAGGCTCATGGTGCCCGCGATCGGGCGGACCGAGCCCGAGCCCACGCCGAGCTCCCGCACCGCCCGGAGCGCGGCCTCGCGGAGCTTGGGATGCGTGGTGAGGCCCAGGTAGTTGTTCGAGGAGAGATTGATGACCTCGTGGCCGTCGAATCGCGCGCACGCGAGCTGTTCGCCCTCGAGCTGGCGCAGATTCCGGTAGAGCCCGTCGCGACGAAGCTGCTGCAAGGCGTCGTCCAGGTACTGAAGGGGGCTTTCGGTGGCCGGGCCGGCGCTCACGGATGGTCCCTCTTGAGCACGATCTTCCCCGCCTTCCCGGATCGCTGCAGCTCCACCGCCTCTTCGAAGTCGGACCAGCCGAGCACGTGCGTGAGCACGGGGCGGACGTCGAGCTTCCCGCTCAGGAGGAGCGCCTCCATCCGGTACCACGTGTCGAAGATGAGCCTTCCGTTGATGCCCTGCACCTGGGCGCCCCGGAAGATGATCTCCTTGGCCACGTCGATCTCGAGCGGCTTCGAGGGAATGCCGAGGAGCGACACGCGTCCGCCGTTCGCCAGGGACTCGAACCCGTCGCGGAAAGCGCCCGGATGCCCCGACATCTCGAGCATCCCGTCCACGCCGCGTCCCTGCGTGGCCTCGAGGATCCGCTTCACCACCGGGTCGCGCTCCACGTTCAAGATCAGGTCCGCGCCCATGCGCTCGGCCAGCGCGAGCCGGAGAGGGTTCTTGTCCACCGCCGCCACCCACGCGGCGCCCGCGGCCTTCAGCACCCCCACCGCGAAGCAGCCGATCGGACCGCAGCCGAACACCGAGAAGCGCAGCCCCGCGACCGGCCCCGCGAGCGCGGTGTGGACCGCGTTCCCCAGCGGATCGTGGATGGCCGCGATCTCCTCGGGGATATCGGGATGGAGCTTCCACACGTTCTGCTCGGGAAGGACCACGTAGTCGGCGAAGGCTCCCTGGCGGTCCACGCCCAGGATCGAGACCTTCTCGCAGAGGTGCTGGAGCCCGCGGCGGCAGGCGTAGCAGAGGCCGCAGTACACGTGGGTCTCGCCGGTGACGCGATCCCCCGGCTTCACGGCCTTCACCTCGGCGCCGATCGACTCCACGATGCCCGTGAATTCGTGTCCGAAGACGAGCGGCGTCTTGATGCGCGAGGCGGCCCAGCGGTCCCAGTCCACGATGTGGAGATCCGTCCCGCAGATCGCGAAGGCGGTGACGCGGATCCGGACGTCCTTCGGCCCCCCGATGGGGACCGGCGCCTCGATGCGCCAGAGTCCCGGCTCGGGCTTCGATTTCTCGATGGCCCACATCCGGTCGGTCTTCACAGGGGTTCGTGTGGCGGTTTCGAGCGTCACCGGGGCATTCTCCTCTGGGTTTCGGGTCGCGCCGCGCCGCATCCGGCTCGATTATGGGAGAGAGGTGCGGGGAATCAAGTGCTTTCCCGGCGCACCGCCTCTAGTACCCGCGCGAGCGGTCCACGAGGTTTTGGAGCGGCTCGCCAGCGCGGAACCGCCGCCAGTTCTCCGCGAATTCGCGGGCCAGCGCGTCCGTCGTGCTGAGACCCGCGAGGTGCGGCGTGATCCAGACGTCGTCGCGCCCGCGGAGCGGGTGGTCGGCGGGCAGAGGCTCCTCGCGAAACACATCGAGGATCGCGAATCCGGGCCGTCCCCGCCCGAGCGCACGCAGAAGGGCGGTCTCGTCCACGGTGCCCCCCCGGGACACGTTCACGAAGGTGGA
>JBGPMB010000034.1:0-19419 GCA_041486775.1 Candidatus Eiseniibacteriota bacterium
CTTCGGCGTGGCGGCGAAGAAGTGTCGAATGGGCGATTGAGCCAGGGCGACCGGCAGCACCGAAGCGGGAACCGGAAGGGCTGCCAGCGTCGAGTCCCCTTTGGGGTCTGCGGTGTAGATGAGGCGAAAGTGGTCGTCGAGAACCCAGGCGATGTCGATCCCGAACGTGGCGATGCTCTCCGTGAGGTTGAGCTCGCCCCACTTGGGATCCGGTTTTCGCGCGAACGTGACGAAGTCGTCCCAGCGTGTGTAGTCGTCCGCGTGAATGCTCGCGCCGCTCGCCCGCAGGTCGAGAACGCGATGGAGGACCTTCGAGGTCTCCGCCACGTGGTCGCGGACCAGGACCTCGAGCTGGGCGCTCAGACTGCGCTGAACGAGGAAGAAGGCGATCGTACAGGCGGTGACGGTGATCACCAGGAGCAGGGTCATCCTCCCACGGACGCTGACGGGACCGCGGGTCCGGGTGCGGCGGCTCTCGGTCGCCCGCCCCTTGGGTGTGACCGGCGCGTTCGTCATGATTTCGCGGAGGCCGGAATGGGGGCGACGGGAAGCTCGAGCCGGAATGTGGCTCCGGGCGAGGCTGTTCCCGGATCGAGACGAAGCGTACCCCCGTGCTGCTCGACGATGAGCCGGGCCGTCGCGAGACTCAGCCCGTGGCCGTTCTTGTGGTGGTCGATGTCGGAGGCGGCGAACTCCTGAAAGATCCTCGGGGCGACATCCGTATCGATGCCGGGGCCGGAATCGGAAACGATGAGCACCGCCTGGGTATCCGACGTCCTGGCCAGCACGCGCACCGTTCCCCCCTCGCCGCTGAACCGAATGGCGTTGTGGAAGAGCGCGTCCACGGCCTGCCCCACATGCTCCGCGTCGCCGTGGATCCCCACGGCTCCGTGGACCTCCACCGTCACGCGCACGCCTGCCGCGTCGCTTTGCCCCCGAGCCCGTTCGGCCGCGTCCCGCGCGATCGAGCCCAAGTCCGTCGGGGCCATCTGGAAGGGAATCGCCCGCAAACGGAGCTGGCTCAAGAACGTGACCTTGTCCAGAAGGGCGCCGAGACGGCGGCCTCCTTCTTGTACGGTCTTGAGAAGGTCCCGCTCTGGTTCGGACAGATTTCCGCTGTCGAGAAGCAGAGACACGGGGCTCAAGATCAGGGTGAGGGGCGTGCGCGTCTCGTGGCTAAGGAGCGTCAGCAAGTTCGATTTGAGGTGGTCGACCTCTTCGACGGACTTGAGCCGAACATAGACACGGATCTTCGCGAGAAGCTCGGCCGGCTCGAAGGGTTTCACGACGTAGTCGTCCGCCCCCGCCGCGTAGCCCTCGAGGCGGTCCGCCGTCATGCCCTTGGCCGAGACCATGAGGATCTTGGTGGATGAGAGATCGGGTCGGGCTCTGAGGCGGCGGCACGTTTCATAGCCATCCATGCCCGGCATCATGATGTCGAGGAGGACGACGTCCGGGCGATTCCGGTTGACCGCCTGGAGCGCCTCCTCACCGGAGGCCGCGGCGGTGAACTGAAACTCTTCGCCGAGCGCCTTGCGGAGAATGCTCAGATTGCGCGGATTATCGTCCACTCCCAGAACGCGCGGTTTCATGGACACGGAATTCTCCCTAGGGGGAGGGGATACTGGTCCCCGTGAGAGGCGAGTCACGAGCGTGGGTATCCCGTCAGGGGGAATATCGGCGGATGCTGGCCGACGTATAGCGTGGGGAGGGGTCGAGCTGCGCGCGGGGAGGGAGGGCCGGATGGCCGATCCCAGCCACTTGTCGGGGTGGGATCGGCCTCCGGGGGCCTTCTACGTCACGGAGTTCGGGACATTCCCTCGATGGCTCTCCATTGAGGATCGGTGACCGGCATGACCGACAGGCGCGAGATGCGGGTGAGGGCGAAGTCCGCAAACCTCTTGTCCGTTTTGATCTCCGCGAGTGTCACCGGCCGGTCGAGCTTCTTGACCGGAACGACATCCACGGCATACAGCCTCCCCGACCGGTCCTCGGGATCCGGGTAGGCGTCGCCGGACGCCTTCATGACGCCGACGACCGCCTTCTCATCTCCGGTGTGATAGTAGAAGACGAGGTCGCCCTTTCGAACCGATCGCAGATGTTTCTGCGCGAGAGGGTTCTTCACGCCCGACCATGAGGTCTTCTTGTCCTTCTCGAGACTCTCGTAGCTGTAATGGGTCGGCTCTTCCTTGAATAGCCAGTTCATGGTCACGATCCTAGCAGAAATTCCCGATCCGCCGTTCAGCCACAATCCCCCTCCCGGCGCGACGGTAGTACACTGCGCGCATGGTTCACCCGGAGCGACACCATGGGGGCCGCGCCAGCTGGCTCCGCGCGGCGGTTCTCGGCGCGAACGACGGGCTCATTTCCACCGCGAGCCTCGTCGTGGGCGTGGCATCGGCAAGGTCCTCACACGAGGCGGTCCTTCTCGCCGCCATCGCGGGCATGGCTGCCGGAGCGCTTTCGATGGCGGCCGGGGAGTACGTTTCGGTCAGCTCGCAGGCCGACACCGAAAACGCGGATCTCGAGAAGGAGCGGAGAGAGCTGGCCTCGAATCCCGCGGCGGAGCGGGCCGAACTGGCGTCGATCTACGTGGGTCGGGGCCTCCCCGCGCCCCTGGCGTCCCAGGTCGTGGAGCACCTCATGGCGCACGACGCCCTCGGCGCCCACGCAAGGGATGAGCTGGGGATCACGGACACGTCCCGCGCGAGGCCGCTCCAGGCGGCGATGGCCTCAGCCGCCGCCTTCGCCACCGGCGCGTTCCCGCCGTTGCTCTCGGCCATGATCCTCCCTCGGCCCGCCCTGATTCCCGGGATCGCCGGGAGCGCGCTCGTTCTGCTCGTGGTTCTCGGAGCCGCGGCGGCGCATCTCGGCGGAGCGCCCCGGTGGAAAGGGGCGCTCCGCGTCGCGTTCTGGGGGGCGGTAGCCATGGGCGTGACCGCGCTCGTCGGGCGGCTCTTCGGCGCGAGCGGGTGAATCACCGCGGAGGGGTGCACATGGACCAGGACGCGAGCGACGACGACGTCGAGGTTGACGTATGGATCGCCGCCTCACCCGAGGTGGTCTTCCCGTTTCTAACCGATCCGGACCGTCTCCTGCTCTGGATCGGGATCGCGGCCCAGATCGAGCCGACTCCCGGGGGAATCTTTCTTGTCGGCATGAACGGGAAGGATGTGGCTCGCGGCGCGTATGTTGAAGTGGTATCGCACCGGCGGGTGGTGTTCACCTGGGGATGGGAGGGCGGTGGCCACGGGGTGCCGCCCGGTTCGACCACGGTCACGGTCGACCTCACACCTGAGAACGGCGGCACGAGAGTTCGGCTTCGGCATGCCGGCCTTCGTGGCGACAATCGAAACCGGCACGCGAAGGACTGGGGCCACTACACGGCTCGCCTGAAAATCGCGGCCGAAGGCGGCGAGCCGGGACCGGATCTGCTCGCGTCACCCGAAGTTCCTCACGGGTAGGACGTGCTCAGACGACGCCGAGAGCGTCGGCCATTATTGAAAATAATGCTATTATTTCAATATGTCGCCTGCTATCGTCTCGCTCATGGCACGGTCGGGTCGATATGTGATCACGCAGGCGCCTCAGTTTCGCGCCCTGGCCTCCTCCACGCGGCAGGAGATCCTGGACGTGCTCGCCCGTCTGGGCGCGGCGTCCGTCGCCGAGATCGCGGGAACGTTGGGGCGTCCGGCGGACGGAGTCTATTACCACCTCCGCGTGCTCCGTAGGGTGGGACTCGTGGTGGCGGCCGGCGAACGCTCGGGCGACGGCCGCATGGAGGCCCTGTTCCGAACGAGGGCGCCGGAGATGGTCTTGGGTTACGACCCCTCGCCGAAGGGGAAGGCGCGCGCGGTGACCCGGATCGTGGCTTCGATGCTCCGTCTCGGGATCCGCGACTTCCGGTCCGCGTTCGCGACCGGGCACGTCCGGGTGAAGGGATCCCGGCGCGAGTTATGGGCGCTGCGCACCACGGGCTGGCTCTCGCCCGCCGCGGTCGGCGACCTCAACGCCCGGATTCGGGGAATCTCCGTGGCGATGGCCAAGGGCGGGCGCGGCCACCGCCTCTATGGCATCACCATCCTGCTCACACCGCTCGACCATCATGCGCGGAAGACCAGGCGTCCGCAGCGCACCAGGCCCCACACTCCACCACGAAGGAGACCCCAATGATCGCGCCGCTCGTGCTCGCGCTGGCCGTGGCGTCCGCCCCCGGTACCACCGTCCCCGATGCCTTTCTCACGTTCGAGAAGGGCGATCTGGTCGCGGTCGACTGGGTCGAGCGAAGCGGATCCCGCCTCCACACGCGCAGCGTTCTCACCCAGTCCATGGTGATCGACGCGACGATCGAGCTGCGCGGCGATGAGACCGCGGTCCGCGATTCGGTGGTGGTGACCGTCCCCGGCCGGGAGCCCGGGAGGACGACGCTGCGGGAGATCGGGGAGGGCGCCATCTACTGGTCGGACATGATCCCGAGCTCGGTCGAGCAGGCCGTGCGCCGGGCTCGCATTCTGGGCGGCGACAGCATTCGCGTCCCGGCCGCGAACCTGTATCATGACACGCGCGGCGATGTGGAGGTGGAGCGGGTGGATTCGACCGACTGGGTCGTGCGCTACAACCACAAGCGATACGAAGTGCTGACCGACGAGAATGGTTCCATGCTCTCGGCCACGTTGCCGGAGTTCGGGGTCACGATCGAGCGGCGCGCGAATTTCCGCCCCGAGCAGTATCCCCTCTGGCCGCCCTATGCAGCCGCGCCGGATGGGGCCTATCGCGCGGAGGACGTCCGCATCCCGGCGCCCCAGGGCCACGTGCTTGCCGGGACGCTCACCACTCCCGCCGGACGCGGGCCCTTCCCGGCCGCCGTCCTGATCACGGGCCTCTCGCCAAGCAATCGGAACGGCGGCGAGCCGCCGTGGATGCCGCTGCGCGACATCGCCGATGCGCTCTCCCGCCGCGGGATCGCGGTGCTTCGCGTCGACGACCGCGGGGTCGGAGAATCCACGGGGGATCACGCGCCCTCGACGAGCTTCGATGAGGCCAACGACGTCGAGACCGAGGTCTTGTACCTGCGCTCGCTGCCCCGGATCGACGGCAAGCGCATCGCCCTCGCAGGGTACAGCGAGGGTGGGCTCATCGCGCCGATGGTCGCGGCGCGGGATTCCGCCGTGGCGGCCATCGTCACGCTGGCCGGGCCCGGCGTCTCCGGTCTGGAGGTGGGGCGGTACCAGGTCGAAGCCGCCGTGACCGCCGATCCCTCGATCCCGGTCGCTCAGCGGGAGGCCGAGATCAAGAAGCAGCTCACCGAGGGTCTGACTCCAAGGGAGCAGACCTACCTCACGATCGACTGGCGTCCATACGCGCGCGCCGTTCGGTGTCCCGCCCTCATCGTCCAGGGGGGCGCGGATCTCCACGTTCCCCTTCGCTCGGCGGAGCGCCTGGCCGCCACGATGCGCGCGGGCGGAAACCGGGATGTCACCGTTCGGATCTTTCCCGGGGTGAGCCATTCCTTGCTACCGGACCCGATCGGACTAAACTCCGGGTGGCCGTCGCTGCCGGGGTTTCGGACCTCGCCGGAGATCCTACGCACGGTGGCGGAGTGGGCGGCGGCGAGATTGTCGGCGGTTCCGAGCGTCACGGCGCGGCGCACGCCGGAAAGGAGCCCGAAATGGCGGACGAAGTGAAGGTGAGGTGTCGATCGGACGCGGGAGCGATGTTGGGCCCGCTGTGGTTCATGGGGTGGCTGTTCACCATCGGTTACCTCAAGCTCGCGTTCTGGAAGGGACTGCTGGCCCTTGTGGTCTGGCCGTACTACCTCGGAGTCTTCTTTCGCAAGTGACGGAGGGTAGGAAGAGACGTTGACCCCCAAGGGCGCCGGAGGTTCCCGGGAATTCTGGCAGTCCGACCTCCCCTCGCTCGTCGAAGGGCTTCACGCCGACGCCTCGGGCCTGACGCAGGCCGAGGCGGCCCGGCGTATCGCCGCCTGGGGACCCAACGTCCTGCGGCCCGAGCGCCGCCGGGCGGTCGCCCTTCAGTTCCTCGCCCGCTTCGGCAATCCTCTGGTGATCCTCCTTCTCGCGGCCGCCACCATCTCCGCGTTCGTGGGCGACGTTCTCTCCTTCGTCATCATCGCGGTCGTGGTCGTGCTCAGCGTCACCCTCGACTTCGTTCAAGAATTCCGCGCCGGGCGGGCCGCCCAGGATCTCCAGCGTTCCGTCGCCCTTCGAGCCACGGTCGTGAGGGACGGCCGTCCGATCGAGATCCTGACGGACCAGATCGTTCCCGGCGACGTCATCCGTCTCCAGCCCGGCAGCCTCATTCCGGCCGACGGACGCGTGATCGAGGCCCGCGATTTCTTCGTCAACCAGGCCCTGCTCACCGGCGAGCCCTATCCCGTGGAGAAACACGCCGGGGAGATCGGGGAGGGGGCGCAGGATTTGAGCGCGGCCTGGAACGCCGTGTTCATGGGGACCTCGGTCGTCGGAGGGACCGCGACCCTGCTGGTGTGCCGGACGGGCCCCGCGACCTCGCTCGGAGAAATCAGCGACACCCTGGCGGTCCGCCCTCCCGCCACGGCGTTCGAGCTGGGGGTCCGCAATTTCGGGCTCCTCATCCTGCGTGTGGCCATCTTCATGGTGCTCTTCGTCCTTCTGGTCAACGCCCTATTTCACCGGCCCTGGCTTCAGTCGTTCCTCTTCGCCACCGCGCTCGCGGTGGGGCTGACCCCCGAGCTGCTCCCCATGGTGATGTCGATCACGCTCGCGCGCGGCGCTCTGCGGATGGCCAAGGAGCGCGTGATCGTCAAGCGGCTCGCCGCGGTCCTGGATCTGGGCAGCATGGACGTCCTCTGCACGGACAAGACCGGCACGCTCACGGAGGCGGAAATCCGGCTGGAGCGGAACCTGGACCCGCTGGGGCGGGAGTCCGCCCGGGTTCTGGAGCTCGCGGTGCTGAACAGCTCGATGGAGACCGGGCTCCGGAGCCCCATGGACGAGGCCGTCCTCCGCCATCACGAAGTGGACGTCAGCCGCTGGACGAAGATCGACGAGGTGCCGTTCGATTTCGAGCGGCGGTGTGTCTCGGTTCTCGCCGACGACGGGGCCCGCCGGCTCCTCGTGCACAAGGGAGCGTTCGAGGACGTGCTCCGGCAATGCACTCGCTACGAGGCCGATGGACCGCTGACCCTGCTTCCGCTCGACGCCGAGGCGCGAAGCGATGCCGTGGCGCGCTTCGAGTCCTTGAGCCGGGAGGGATTCCGCGTCCTGGGGATCGCGTGGAAGGAGACGCCCCGAGACCATGTCCACGCGGTCGTGGACGACGAGACCGAATTGATATTCGCCGGCTTTGCCGCGTTCGAAGACCCTCCCAAGCCTTCCGCGGCCGCGGCCGTCCTGGCGCTGGCTTCGAGCGGGGTCCAGGTCAAGGTGGTGACCGGCGACAACGAGCTGGTCACGCAGCACCTCTGCGCGGAGCTGAAGCTCCCGGTCACCGGGGTCCTGACGGGAAGCGAGATCTCCAAAATGACGGATCCGGCCCTGGCGGCCCGGGTCGAGGATGTGAATCTCTTCTGCCGGGTCACCCCGCCGCAGAAGAACCGCGTGATCCAGGCCCTGCGATCCCGCCGCCATGTGGTGGGCTACCTGGGCGACGGGATCAACGACGCGCCGTCCCTTCATTCCGCCGATGTGGGCATCTCGGTGTCGGACGCGGTCGACGTGGCCAAGGAAGCGGCGGACCTGATCCTGCTCGACACGGATCTGGAAGTGGTTCACCGCGGCGCCCTGGAGGGCCGCCGCACGTTCGGCAACATCATGAAGTACGTCATGATGGGAACCAGCTCCAATTTCGGAAACATGTTCAGCATGGCGCTGGGGACGCTGGTGCTCCCGTTTCTTCCGCTCCTTCCGGTCCAGATCCTCGTCAACAACTTCCTCTACGACATCTCGGAGATACCGATCCCTCTCGACAACGTGGACCGCGGCTTCATCGACCGGCCCCGACGCTGGAACATGCCGGAAATCAGGAATTTCATGCTCGTCATCGGACCCGTCAGCTCCCTCTTCGACTTTCTCACCTTCGCGGTGATGCTCCAGGTGTTCCACGCGGGGGAAGCCTTGTTTCACACCGGCTGGTTCGTGGAATCGCTCGCCACGCAGGTGTTGGTCATCTTCGTGATCCGTACCCGGGGAAACCCGTTGCGCTCCAGGCCCGCGACGATGCTGACCGTGACGTCGCTGGTGGTGGTCGTCGCCGCCGCTTTGCTTCCGTACACTCCGCTCGGCGCCCGGCTCGGATTCGTGCCCGTGCCGGGGATGTTCTTCTTGATCCTCGCGGGAATGGTCGTTCTCTATCTCGCGCTGGTCCAGGCGGCCAAGGCCAGGTTCTACCGGCGGCTCGCTCCCGCCGTCTAGCAGGCGCCGCATACCGCTCTCCCGCGTGTTATCTTCCCGGCCGTGATCCAGGAAGTCGGGCCCATCGCCTATTTCTCCATGGAAATCGCCCTCGAGAACTCCATCCCCACCTACGCGGGCGGGCTGGGGGTGCTCGCGGGGGACACGCTTCGCTCCGCCGCCGACCAGGGCCTCCCGATGGTCGGGATCACGCTCGTGCACCGGAAGGGATACTTCTTCCAGAGGCTCGACGCGGAGGGACGCCAGCACGAGGAGAACGTGGCGTGGCCGATCCACGACCACCTCGAGGCGCTCGACGCGCGGGCCACCGTGGAAATCGAGGGTCGCACGGTTACCCTTCGGGTCTGGCGGTATCGTGTGCGGGGGGCGACCGGCCGCGACGTGCCGGTTCTCCTCCTCGATACCGACGTGGAGGGGAACGATCCCTTCGACCGGACCATCACCGATCATCTCTACGGAGGCGACATCCGGTACCGCCTGTGCCAGGAGGTGGTGCTGGGAATCGGCGGCGTCCGGATGCTGCGGAGTCTCGGAATGCCGCGTCCGGAGCGCTATCACATGAACGAGGGGCATTCCGCTTTTCTCGCCGTCGAGGTCTTCGGCGAGGAGCTCCAGGGTGGCGCGGACCGGAACGCAGCGCTGGAACGCACCAAGAAGCGCTGCGTCTTCACCACGCACACACCCGTCCCCGCGGGCCACGACCGCTTCCCGGTCGATCTCGTCTGGAAGGTTCTGGGGCCCGGGCCGGTGGGAGCGCTCCGCGCGATGAATTGCTGTGAGGACGTCGTGAACATGACCCTCATCGGATTCCAGCTGAGCCACTACGTGAACGGCGTCACGAAGCGGCACAGCGAGGAATCGCGGATGATGTTCCCCGGGTATCCGGTCGGCGCGATCACCAACGGCGTCCATTCGCTCACGTGGACCTCTCCGCCCTTCCGCGATCTTTTCGACCGCCACCTGCCCGACTGGCGCGTGGATTCCTTCCTGCTCCGGGGCGCCATGACCATCCCTGCCGACCGAATCCGCGCGGCCCACCGTCACGCCAAGAACGCGCTGGTCGAGCGCGTCAACGAGGTGACGAATGCCGGGTTTGACCTCGAGACCGTGACGTTGGGCTTCGCGCGGCGGATGACGGCCTACAAGCGGCCGACGCTCCTGCTCCAGGAGCCCGCGACGCTGGAGGCGATCGCTCGCGAGCGTGGGCCGATCCAGATCGTCTTCGCGGGGAAGACGCATCCACAGGACGAGGAAGGGAAAGGGCTCATTCAGCAGATTCTGCGCCGGCAGGCGGACCCCCCGCCCGGCCTCAAGATCGCGTACCTGCCGAACTACGACATGGAGCTGGGCGGTCTGATCACGGCGGGCGTGGACGTGTGGGTGAACAACCCGCGTCCGCCGGCGGAAGCATCCGGCACGAGCGGGATGAAGGCGGCCATGAACGGTGTGCCCAGCCTGAGCGTGCTGGACGGATGGTGGCTGGAGGGGGCCATCGAGGACGTCACGGGCTGGTCGGTGGGTTCCACGGATCCCGAGGCGGCGGCACGGCGCGCGGACGAAGACGATGCGCGCGACCTGCTCCGCACCCTCGGCGACAAGGTTCTGCCTCTCTACTACGGCAAGCCGGACGCCTGGGTCGACCTGATGCGGAGCACGATCGCGTTCACCGCTTCGTTCTTCAACACGCAGCGCATGCTCCTCGAGTACGTGAATCTCGCCTACCGCGACCGTCCGGCCGACGAGGCTCAGCCCACGCTCGCGTCAGCCGGCGGGTAGGCGTACAGCGGGATCTCCTCCGCGTCGCCCGGAAACCGAATCGTTCGCTCGAATCGTAGACCGATCTTCTCGAGAACGCGGATCGAGGGCTGGTTCGTGGCCGTGACAATGGCCACGATCCGCTTCAGACCGATGACCCTCGTGCCGTACTCGAGCACGGCGACGGCCGACTCGAACGCGAATCCCCGCCCGCGGTACTGAGGGAGAAACGCAAAGCCGATGTCCACGTCCGTGAGCTCGGCCCGCTGGATGAGTCCGCACGTCCCGATGGGTTCCCCGGAGCCTTTCAACGTCACGACGTACATGCCGTAGCCCACGCGTTCGTACATGGCCAGGGCCCCGTGGCGCAGATAGCCGCGCGCGTCCTCGAGGGTTCGGACCTTGCGGTCGCCGATGTTTGCGAGCCAGGCGGGATCGTTCACCAGCTCCACCACGAAGGCCGCGTCTTCCAGGGTGAAGCGTCTCAGGACGAGGCGCTCGGTCTCGAGAACCATGGTGCGTACTGTACCCCAGCGTAGCATGGCAGAAAACGTGGGAACATTGTCATTGTTGCCATGAAGCGTCCTGAGGCATGCTTCCTTCCATGAGAGCGCGCAACGGTAACCGGGACGGGAAGGGCGGCAAGGGTACCCCTCGGGGAACTCTTCGGATCGCCATGCTGGCCTATCCGGGGACGCAGATCCTGGACGTGGTGGGGCCGCTCGAGGTGTTCTCGCGCACCTCGCGCTGGCTGAAGGACCACGGGAAGCGGTCGGACGACGCCTACGTCGTCGAGATCATCTGGATCCAGCGCGGCGCCTTCCGCGCCTCATCGGGGCTCCGTCTCTACGCCGATCGTCGCTTCGACGAGGTGGGTTCCGGAATCGACACCCTGCTCCTCGCGGGCGGCATGGGGACGGAGCGCTACGTCGCGCACCGGCCCCTTTTGTCCTGGATCCGGAAGCAGGCCGGCTCCGTGCGGCGTCTCGCCTCGGTCTGCACCGGCGCCTTCTTCCTGGCCGAGGCGGGCCTCCTCGAGGGGCGCCGGGCCACGACCCACTGGCGCTCCTGCGACGCGCTCGCCAAGCGCTACCCGCACGTGTCCGTCGAGCCGGACACGATCTTCGTCCGGGAAGGGTCGATCTACACCTCCGCCGGGGTCACCGCCGGCATGGACCTGGCCCTGGCGATGGTGGAGGAGGATCACGGCCGCGAGGTCGCCCTGGCGACCGCGCGCGAGCTGGTGGTGTTCCTCAAGCGCCCCGGCGGCCAGTCCCAATTCAGCGCGCAGCTCGCCGTGCAGCTCGCCGAGCACGAGCCGCTGCGCGACCTCCAGGCCTACATCCTCGATCATCCGGACGCCGATCTGACCGTCGAGACCCTCGCCGGCCGCGTGTCCCTGAGCCCTCGCCATTTCGCCCGGGTGTTCCTGCGTGAGATCGGAACCACGCCGGCGAAATTCGTCCTGTCCAATCGCGTCGAGACCGCCCGGAGACTTCTCGAAGAGTCCTCGGAGAGTCTCGAAGCCATTTGCTCCCGAAGCGGGCTCGGTACGCCCGAATCCATGCGACGCGCCTTCGTTCGGATCGTCGGCATTCCACCCGGCCAATACCGGGAACGCTTCACCCGCCGGACCGGCACGCACGCCCGGACCGGCACCTAGACGAGGAGATGGCCCATGAAAGTGTTCTCAGCTGCCGTAGGTACTGTTGTGCTGTGCTTGGTGCTCTACCTTGGAGCTTCTCCGGCGATGGCTGGTGAGGCGAATACGAGACACTACGTCTGCCCGCCCTGCGGGGCGCCCTGCGACACCCTGGTATTCGACAAGCCCGGCGTTTGTCCCCAGTGCGGGATGACGCTGGTCGACAGGGATTCCATTCACGCCGACGCCAAGCCGAGGCTGAAGGTCGCCATCCTCGTCTTCAACGCGGTGGAGATCATCGATTACACGGGCCCGTACGAGATGTTCGGGGACGCCGGGTACGACGTGTACACCGTCGGCCAGACGACACAACCCATCACGACCGCCATGGGAATGACCGTGGTGCCGAAGCACGGCTTCGCGGACGCGCCGCAGCCCGATGTCCTCGTGGTTCCAGGCGGGGGCGTGAAAGGGGCCCGGGACAGCGAGCCGACACTCCAGTGGATCCGGGACATGAACGCCCACACCCAGTACACGATGTCGGTATGCAACGGTTCGTTCATCCTGGGGAGCGCGGGCCTTCTGGACGGGCTCAAGGCGACGACGACCTCGGGGAACATCGATCGGATGAGGGTCGCGTTTCCGAAGACGCGCGTGCTGGAGGACCAGCGCGTCGTGGACAACGGCAAGATCATCACGGCCGCCGGGCTCTCGGCGGGGATCGACGGGGCGCTGCACGTCATCTCCAAGTTGCAGGGAATGGGCAAGGCGCAGCAGGTCGCGCTGGACCAGGAGTACAACTGGCGCCCGGCCTCCGGCTACGCGCGCGCTGCTCTGGCCGACCGCCAGATACCCGACGTGGACCTGAAGGACTTCGGAACCTGGGATCTCGTCAGCACGGAGGGGAGCACCGACCGCTGGGAGGTGGTCTTCCACTGGAGCTCCAACCGGAGCCCGGCCGAAGCGGTGGATCGCATTGGAAAGATCTTCGAGTCCGAGGGGAAGTGGACGCCGGTGAACGCGGCAGCGTCCCGCACCGCCACGGCGCGGACGGAACGGCACTGGAAATTCCGCGGCCGCGATGGCAAACCCTGGACGGGTGCCTTGAAGATCGAGACGCTCGCCGGCGCCCGCGACCGATACACGGCCACGGTGACGGTGGAACGAGCCGGGTAGAGGAGAGGGGGGGGGCTCCCCCTCTCCCCCCCTCCGGGAGCGTTTCTCAAGAGACGTCCGTGAAGACGCACGCGAGACGATGGCAGAGACGTTTGCGAGACGCCCGGGAATCAGCGGGCGAGCGTTTCGAGTAGAACTCCTGAGTTTTCCCCCGAAACGAGCGTTTCCCGCTCGTGCGCACCGGCCCGCTCACTACCGCTTCAAGGGAACCCACCCCATAGCGTTAGGCGCTCCACCATCCCCGCGCGGCCGGCGTGCCCGAGGGAAGCCCGGAAGGGGAGAGACTCCCCGGCTTAGGGGGCGCGCCGCACTTAATCCTTGACCGTATTCGCAATGTTAGCTAACGTGGCGTACATGAGCGCATCGCACCTTGGTCAGGAGATCCGGAGTCCCCGGCCCGCTCCCGAGGTGCGACGATCGCATTCGCTGGAGCGCTGTTCAGGAAGAGGAGACCGGATGATCCTTCGTCCCAAGAAGCACCTGTTGATTCCCGTGCTGGCCTTGAGCATGACCCTCGGGATGGCCGTGGCCGGCAGCGCGCAGGCCGCGAACGCATCTCTGCAGATCACCTTCGGAAGCACGCCCCACTGGGTGGGCGTCCGCGGTACGCAGGTGAGGGAGATCCGCCGGGAAGACCGCTCGGACTACGATATGTTCCAGTACGGTCGCAGGTATTACGCCTACAACAACGCCGACGGCCGGTGGTACATGTCCCGCCGCGCGCGCGGCCAATTCTTCATGATCGACGATCGCTCCGTCCCCAGGGAATTGCGCCGGGTTCCGCGCGACCACTGGCGGAACTATCCGACGGCCTGGGAGGATCGCGGTGACCCGAGATCGGGCGGCTCTTCCACGACGTTCCAGGTCAATTTCGGAAACACGCCGCACTGGACGGGCGTCTATGGGACGCGCGTCGAGATGATTCCTGTCGCGGAGCGCCCCAACTACGACGTGTTCCGCTACGGCGGCACCTACTACGCCTACGACAGCAACCGGTGGTACTCGTCTCCTCGCGATCGAGGTGAGTTCACCGTGATCGACGATCGCTCGGTGCCGACCGAGTTGACCAGGGTTCCACGCGAGCAGTGGCACAATTATCCGGCGGCGTGGGGACAGCAGAACCAGACCCCGGCCTCCAATGGCAATGGCCACGGCAATGGCAACGGCCGCGGCAATTCAAGAAACCGTGATCAGCAGGGCGGCGGGCGCGGCCACTAGGCCGTCGCGTCACCGTAGCATCGCGGGTAGACTGGGAGCGGGCGCAGCAGCCAGGCGCCCGCTCTTCCATTGCGGCTGATACGCTCGGCCCTGTCTCCACGGACCTCATAAGGAGCCCCACCATGCAGAAGATCACTCCATTCCTGTGGTTCAAGGACCAGGCCGAAGAGGCCATGAAGTTCTACGTGTCGATCTTCAAGAACTCCAAGGCGACAAGCATCAGCCGTTATGGAGACGCGGGACCCGGGCCCAAGGGATCCGTCATGGTCGCCAAGTTCCAGCTCGACGGGCAGGAATTCATAGCCCTGAACGGCGGACCGATGTTCACCTTCTCGCCGGCCATTTCCTTCGTAGTGAACTGCAAGACGCAGGAGGAAGTGGACGAGTACTGGGAGAAGCTGTCGGGAGGTGGGGAGACGAACCAATGCGGCTGGCTCACGGACAAGTACGGCCTGTCCTGGCAGATCGTCCCCACGATTCTGGGCGAGCTGGTGGCCGACAAGGACCCTGAGAAGTCGAACCGCGTCATGCAGGCGATGCTGAAGATGACGAAGATCGACATCGGGGAGCTACAGCGTGCCTACGACAACGACCCTTCTACTGTGGCGTGAGCTGAACCGCGCCCATGTTCGTCGTAGCGCCGGGGTTCACGATGACGTTGTCGAGCGTCGTGTCCCGGTAGGCCGTCGCGGGATGAAACGCGAGTGAAAACGTTCCCGGCGGGAGCACGCTGATGGTGAAGGCGCCGGCCGAGGTCAGGGCGCTTCCAATCGTGTCGGCGGCCTGGATCGCATAGACCGCCGTCGAAACGCTGTCGGGAAGCACGTGGCCCGTGATGGAACCGGCCGTGCTGACGGGGCTCACGCGGACGGTAGGCTTCAGTAGGTACTTGCCGGAACCGGTCAGCACGATCGAGCGCGCCGCATCGAAATCGAGCACGAGATCGAGCAGACCGTTGGCGGGCACATCGAAGGATCCCACCAATTTGTATCCACTCTGCATGCCACTCGGCACCGTCAAGGGATAGGTCACTCCACCGATCACCACGTTCGATCCGGCTGCCAGCTTGAGCCGGACCTGCGTGTAGTGCCCCGCCGGGACCTGGGCAAGCGCCAACGTGGTGAAGACGCCATTGCGAAGCGTGAGGAGGTCGACATCGATTGCTTCCGAGCGGAGCACCTGCCAGCCGTTCATGGAGTCGGACTCGGCCACGCCACCCTCGAGGTGAGCCGAGACCTGGGTGATCGCGAGATTCACTTCCTGGAAGTCACCCGGGGCGTCCGTCATCCTCAGGCTGATCGTTCCAAATCCAGGGGCGGTGGAGCTCTTGGAGCAGCCGAAGACGGCGAGAAGCAAGAGCAGGGCAGGAAGGGCGAATCGGGATCTCAAGACGTGTCCTCGCATCGTGTTCCTCCTGAGCAAGTGAGCAGTTCGAGGATCGTGGGAGCCGTGACCCGGCTCCCGTTCCGGATTCCGATCGCGACTCGAACGTAGTGTAGCATGGCGCCGCAGGTGGAAGCCGGGTAGTGCTACGTCCGGACCATGGGGACGCCCGCCGCCGACCGGATACCCTCACTCCATGCGTTTTCCCGCAGAGCCCTTCCGAATCAAGGTCGTGGAGCCCCTCCGCTACGTCTCCCGGGAGGAGCGCGCGCGACTCCTGGACGGGGCGGGTCTGAATATCTTCGGCGTGCCAGCGGACTCGATCTACATCGATCTCCTCACGGACTCGGGGACATCGGCCATGAGCGACGCCCAGTGGGCGGGGTTGATGGTCGGGGACGAGTCCTACGCGGGCAGCAAGAATTTCTATCGGCTCGAGAGAACCGTCCAGGAGATCACCGGGTACAAGCACGTCATCCCCACGCACCAGGGACGTATGGCGGAGCATCTCCTCTTCTCCTCGGTGCTGAAACCCGGTCAGATCGTCCCGAACAACAGCCACTTCGATACGACTCGCGCGAACGTGGAGGCCCAGGGGTGCGAGGCGCTCGACCTCGTCATCGCGGAGGGGCTGGATCCCACGGCGGACCATCCCTTCAAGGGAAACATGGACCTCGCTCGCCTCGAGGCGCTCCTCGCCCGGGAGGGAAGGGCCAAGGTGCCCCTGGTGATGCTCACGATCACCAACAACTCGGGAGGTGGGCAGCCGGTTTCGCTCGCCAACGCTCGCGCCGTGCGCGAGATCTGCGATCGCCACGGCGTCCCGCTCTTCTTCGATGCGTGCCGCTTCGCCGAGAATGCCTACCTGATCCAGGAGCGAGAGCCCGGATGCGCCGGGAAATCGGTGCGCGAGATCGCGCGCGAGCTCTTCGACTGCGCGGTGGGTTGCACGATGAGCGCCAAGAAGGACGGGCTGGTGAACATCGGCGGGTTTCTCGCCTTTCAGGCCGACGCCCTGGAGGAGACCGTCGTGAACCTTCTCCTGCGCGTCGAGGGGTTCCCGACCTACGGCGGTCTCGCGGGCCGCGACTTGGAAGGGATGGCGCTAGGACTCGTCGAGGTCCTCGATGAGGATTACCTCGCGTTCCGGGTCAACCAGGTGCGCGGGCTCGGCGAGATGCTGGTGAAGGGGGGCGTGCCGATCGTGAGGCCTGTGGGAGGCCACGCGGTGTACGTCGACGCCCGCGGGTTCTTCCCCCACATTCCTCAATCACGGTTTCCGGGCCAGACGTTGGTCGTGGCGCTCTACCGCGACTTTGGAATTCGCGCCGTCGAGGTGGGAAGCCTGATGTTCGGGCACAAGGATCCCCATACCGGCAAGGACGTCTATCCCAAGCTCGATCTGGTCCGGCTGGCCGTGCCCCGCCGCGTCTACACCTACGAGCACATGCGCTACGTGGCCCAGTCGGTGATCGAGATCTTCGGACGCCGGGATTCCATGCGGGGCCTGCGTCTGACGCACGAGGCTCCGGTTCTCCGCCACTTCACGGCTCGCCTGGCCGAAGTCGAGCCCGAGCGGGCAACCATCTGAGGCTGCCCGGGCCCCGCCCGCAGACCCGCTCACTTCTTCCAGAGAATGGCGTGCCCCGGGCACTCGGTCATGATCTTCTTGAGCGCCGGGAGCTTCGAGTCATCCAGGTCCGCGTTGTAGACCTCGGCGACCTCCTCGTCCTCGACCTTCCGGAACGCCATCGGCAGCGCTTTGATGCAATCGCCGCATTCGGTGCACAGATCGGGTTCGACGAAGAACGGCGGGATACTTCCCATTCGGACCCTCCAGGGTGCTACCAAGGGATGACTATTGTCGCGACGCGAATTCCTGAGACCATGGCCGATAGATAACTACATGAATTATATATGAACTAGCGTACCGGTGGGAGCAAGGCGAGAATCCAGCATCAACGCGCGGAGTGTTTCGATGTTCCGATCCGATCGGCATCACTCGATCGCGGCGCAGCTTCTAGAAAAAGAAGGGCTTAGCCGCAGGCGCTTTCTCGTCTCCCTGGGGCTCTTGGCCGGTGGTGGAATCGCCGGATCGCTCCTCCGCTTCGTCCCCGCCGACCGCGGGGCGCTCGAAATCGCCAGACCCGCGCTCGGCACCTGGGTTCGGATCTCGACCCGGGGCGCCGACCCCTCCCGATCGCACCGTGCGATCGAGCGCGCGTTCGCCGCCATCCGCCTGGTTGACGACGAGATGAGCATCCATCGGGCGGAGACACAGGTGAGCCGCGCCAACGCGGCCGCCGGTCGCAGTGTGGTGCCGGTCAGCTCGGCCGTCGCCACCGTGATCGCGATGGCAACCGGCGTGGCGCGCCGCTCGGAGGGCATCTACGATCCGACGATCCTTCCGATCATGCGCCTCTACGGATTCTATGGCTCGCCGCGGGACCACTACCCATCGGACCGGGAGATCGGCGCCACACTCGATGGGGTCGGCTGGCGGCATGTCGTCCTCGACTCCGGGGCGAGAACACTCGGCCTCGACCGCGCCGGGACGGCCCTGGATCTAGGGTCGATTGGGAAGGGATGGGCCCTGGATCGCGCCGTGGACGCGCTCCGGGCCGAGGGTATCTCGACCGCCCTCGTGGACGTGGGGGGAAACGTCTACGGACTGGGAGCGCCCGACGAGGAACCCGAGGGCTGGCCGGTCGCCGTGGTCCATCCCGTCACCGGGCGCGTGGATCATCTGTTCCGCTTGCGTGAGTCGGCCGTGGCCACGAGCGGAAATACCGAGCAGTTCAAGGTGCTCGCCGGGATGCGCGTGGGGCACCTCTTCGACGCGCGGCGGGGCCGCCCCTCGAACGGCCACCTGAGCGCCAGCGTTCAGGCGCGCACCGGGGTCGAATCCGACTATCTCTCCACGACGGCTTTTCTTCTGGGTCCGGATCGCTTTCGGGGGTGGCCGGAAGCCCTCAGCACGCACTTTGTCGGGTAGGCCATGACCTCCATACCCCTGCGCACATTCCGTCGCGGCGGGACTCATCCGCCGGGGAGCAAGGAACACACGGCGGAGCGCCCCATCGAACCGATCCAGCCTCCGTCGCCCGAGGTCTGGTTTCCTCTGCAACAGCACATCGGACTTCCGGCGACACCGCTCGTGAAGAAAGGGGATCGTGTGGTTCGCGGGCAGCGAATCGCCGAGGGGCAGGACGGCGGCGTTCCGATCCACGCCACCATCACCGGCAAGATCAAGCCGATCGACAAGCGCCCGCATCCGACGCTGATCACGACCGAATCGATCGTGATCGCCCGCACCGAAGACCCCGAGGAGTTGGAATTTCCGGAAGATCCTGGATGGCGATCGATCTCTTCCGAGGAGGCGCTCGCGCGGATCCGGGAGGCGGGCGTCGTGGGCTTGGGGGGCGCCGCCTATCCCACGCACCGGAAGCTCACGCTGCCTGCGGGCGTCCGGGTGGACATCCTCCTCGTGAACGGGGCCGAGTGCGAGCCCTACCTCACATCCGACTACCGGCTGATGAGGAGCGCGCCGGTGGAGATCGTGGAAGGGGCGCTCGCGATGGCTCGGATTCTGGGCATCGGCCGGGTATCGATCGGGATCGAGATCGACAAGGCCGGCGCGTTCGATGGCCTGCGGCGCGCGGCCGCGGATGCCTCCCGGAACGGAACGAGCGTGGAGGTCGTCCCGTGCGAGGTACGCTATCCGCAAGGAGCGGAGCGCCAGCTGGTGACCGCCCTCACGGGACGGGTCGTCCCGCCGCGCGCGCTTCCTTCGGCCGTTGGCGTGCTCGTGCAGAACGTCGCGACCGCCGCGGC
>JBGPMB010000035.1:0-19214 GCA_041486775.1 Candidatus Eiseniibacteriota bacterium
GAATCCGAACACGCTCGGCATCTTCGAGCGCCAGGTGGGCGAGATCGCGAAGATCGTGCACGATCAGGGGGCGCTCCTCTATCTGGACGGCGCCAACCTGAACGCGCTGGTCGGGCTCGCGAGTCCCGGAGCGATGGGATTTGATTTCGCGCACATCAATCTCCACAAGACCTTCTCCACGCCCCACGGCGGCGGCGGGCCGGGCGGAGGCGTGCTCTGCGTCCGCGAGGAGCTCGCTCCGTATCTTCCGACACCGGTCCTCGAGCGGTCTGGAGAAGGGTATCGGTGGAGCTACGACCGGCCGAGCTCGATCGGGCGCGTTCACTCCTATTACGGGAATTTCGGAATGCTGGTGCGCGCGCTCTGCTATGTGAAGAGCTTGGGGGCCGCCGGGCTCGCGGAGGTCAGCCGCGAGGCGGTCCTGAACGCGAACTATTTGAAGGCGATGCTGGTTTCGGCTTACGCGCCTTCGCACGAAGGCTTCTGCATGCACGAGTTCGTCCTTTCCGCCTCGCGGCAGAAGGCGCGTGGCGTTCGCGCGCTCGACATCGCGAAACGGATCCTGGACTTCGGCATGCACGCCCCCACCACGTACTTTCCGTTGATCGTGGAGGAGGCGCTGATGATCGAGCCGACGGAGACGGAGACCAAGGCGAGCCTGGATGCTTTCGCGGAGGTCCTGCTCGCGATCGATCGCGAGACGAGAGAGGACCCGGAGCGGGTGAAGCAGGCGCCGACAAAGACCCCGGTGCGGCGGCTGGACGAGGCGCGCGCCGCGCGGAAGCTGACGTTGACCTGGCGGGACCTCGGGGCCGAGGGTGGTGACGCGTGAAGCGGGCGTCCCGGCCGAGGACGCGCGGGAGACTCTGGAGTGGTCGGTGTGGCCGGCGCGGGATCGGCCCTGGGCCGCGGCCGTGCTCCTGGCCTCCCTTCTCGTGCTGGGAGTGCTGATCGCGGAAGGAACCGGGGACCGGGTGCTGGGGGTGGCGGCGCCGGCCTTCATCCTGGTTTCGGTCGGGTCGTTCGTCGCGCGGACGCATTACCGTCTCACGTCCGAATCGATCGAGGTCCGCGCGCTGGGCGTGTCCCGGGCGCGGCCGTGGGGGGAAATGCGGCGCGCGACCCTCGATCGGGGCGGAATCTTCCTGAGCCCGTTCGAGAAGCGGAGCTGGCTCGAGGCCTATCGCGGCGTCAGGCTGCCGTTCGGAGGAAATCGAGATCAAGTCGTGGCGTTTGTGGAAACGAAGCTCCCCGTCCTCGTCGAAGACGGAGGAGGAGAAGCGGGCCGCCGGGGCAAAGGCCGCCGCTCTTCCGGCGCTATCGCCGGAGGATGAGGCGCTGCTGGACAAGCTGGCCGCGCTCACGGTGCGTCATCGGATGACGGTGCCCGCGATCTTCTTTCTCGAGAGCATGAAGCCGCTTTCCTTCGTGGGAAGCCAGGCGATGCATTTCTTCGAGCCGCTGGTCCACGCGTTTCTACCCGTGCGCGATTACGAGCGGTTCGCGCTCCTGATGGAGCGTCGTGAAAATCTCGAAACACTCCTCGTGAAGATCGAGGAGCGCGACGACTTGGACCGGCGTGAGGAGAAGGAGCGGCGCGATCGCGACCGCTCGGAGCGCGACGAGCGCAAGCACCGGAAGGGAGTTTCGTGAGCACGATCGATCCCGAAAAGCTGAATTCGATCCTCGCGACGGACTGCGGCAGCACCACGACCAAGGCGGTCCTGATCGAGCGCCGCGGCTCGGAGTACCGCCTCATCGTCCGCGGCGAAGCGCCCACCACGGTGGAGGCGCCCTTCGAGGACGTGACCCGCGGCGTGCTGAACGCGATCATGGAGGTGGAGGAGCTGGCCGGGCGGAAGATCCTGGACGGCGAGCGCATCATCACGCCCCAGCGGGGCACCGAGGGGGTGGACCTCTACATCTCCACGTCCAGCGCCGGAGGCGGGCTCCAGATGATGGTCTCGGGCGTGGTGAAGAGCATGACCGGCGAGAGCGCGCAGCGCGCCGCCCTGGGCGCCGGAGCGATCGTCATGGACGTGATCGCGAGCAACGACGGCCGGCTTCCGCACGAGAAGATCAAGCGCATCCGCCACCTCCGTCCCGACATGATCCTCCTTTCCGGCGGCATCGACGGCGGAACCACCTCGCACGTGGCGGAGATGGCTGAGCTTGTGGCCGCGGCGGACCCGAAGGCCCGCCTCGGCGCGGGCTACGAGCTGCCGGTCATCTACGCCGGCAACAAGAACGCCATCGACATCGTGAAGGAGCGGCTGGGGAAGAAGGTGGCGCTCGTGATCACCGAGAACCTCCGTCCCGTCCTCGAGCGCGAGAACTTGGGCCCGGCCCGCGACAAGATCCACGATCTCTTCATGGAGCACGTCATGGCGCACGCGCCCGGGTACAAGAAGCTCATGACCTGGTCGCCGGTCCCCATCATGCCGACCCCCGGCGCCGTCGGGCTCATCATCGAGACCATCGCCCGCGAGGAGAAGATCCAGGTGATCGGGGTGGACATCGGGGGAGCCACCACCGACGTCTTCTCGGTCTTCCAGGGGGTCTTCAACCGCACGGTCAGCGCGAATCTGGGCATGAGCTACAGCGTGAGCAACGTCCTCGCGGAGGCGGGCCTGGCGAACATCATGCGCTGGGTGCCGTTCGACATCGAGGAGCGGGACCTTCGAAACCGGATCAAGAACAAGATGATCCGCCCCACGACCATCCCGCAATCCCTCGAGGAGCTGATCATCGAGCAGGCGATCTCGCGCGAGGCCCTGCGGCTCGCCTTCGAGCAGCACAAGTCGCTCGCGGTGGGTCTCAAGGGGGTCCAGCAGGAGCGCACCATCTCCGACACGTTCGAGCAGACCGCGAGCGGCGAGACCCTCGTCCGGCTCGACCACCTGGATCTGCTGGTGGGAAGCGGCGGCGTGCTGTCGCACGCCCCGCGCCGCGCGCAAGCCGCGCTCATGATGCTGGACGCGTTCCTGCCGGAACACATCACGGAGCTCTCGGTGGACTCGATCTTCATGATGCCGCAGCTCGGCGTGCTCTCCACGGTGCACCCGCGAGCGGCCAAGGAGGTCTTCGAGAAGGACTGTCTGGTCCGCCTCGGGAGCACGGTGGCCCCCGTCGGGCCCGGCAAGGAGGGCGCTCCCACCCTGAGGGTGACCCTCGAGCTTCCAGGCGGCAAGCGCGACGAGTTCTCGCTCGCGTACGGATCGATGCGGCTCGTGCCGCTGGATCTGGGCGAGACCGCGAAGGCCACCCTCCGCCCCGAGAAGGGCTTCGACGTGGGCGAGGGCAAGGGCAAGGAGCGCGTCGTCACGCTGAAAGGCGGCGTGGTGGGCCTCATCTTCGACTGCCGCGGCCGGCGGCCCTTCCGCCTCCCGGAGGAGCGCGGAGCGCGGATCGCGAAGCTGAACCAATGGAACGAGGCATTGAACATCTACCCGCCGCGCGAGACCGCGAAGGTTTCCACGGCCGAGCTCCGACCTCTCGCGGCGAGGGTCTGACCCATGGCCCACTCCTACACACCCGGCCTCAAGGTCACCGCCTGGACGAAGCTCCTTCGCGAGCGGAAGCTTCCCCTTCCGGGCGACGTGCTGGTGAAGGAAGGCCAGACGGTCACCGCCGAGACGATCGTGGCGCGCACCGAGCTGCCCGGGAACGTGCAGAGCGTGAACGCGGCGAATCTCTTGGGCGCCCTTCCGGAGGACGTGGAGGAGTTCCTCACGAAACCGGTGGGCTCGAAGGTGGAGAAGGGGGAGACGTTCGCGGAGAGCCGCTCCTTCTTCGGGCTCTTCCGGTCGAAGTGCCACGCTCCCGTGAAAGGCACGATCGAGAGTGTCTCCAAGATCACCGGGCAGGTCCTCCTCCGCGAGGAGCCGATCCCCGTGGAGGTGGACGCCTATGTGGACGGCACCGTCGTCGAGGTGCATCCCCGATCGGGCGTGACCATAGAGACGGTGTGAGCCTTCATCCAGGGGATCTTCGGGGTGGGAGGAGAGACGTGCGGCGCGCTTCACGTGGCCGTCTCGAGCCCCGCCGAGCCCCTCGAGGAGCGCGCGATCGACGCCTCTTCCCGGGGGAAAATCCTGGTCGGCGGGGCGTACGTGACCGCGGCCACCCTGCGGAAGGCGGTCGAGCAGGGAGTCAAGGCGGTGGTCGTGGGGGGATTCGACGACCACGATCTGCGCGAGCTCCTGGGGTACGACCTGGGCGTCGCCATCACCGGCTCCGAGGAGCTGGGCATCACCCTGATCGTCACCGAGGGGTTCGGCTCGATTCCCATGGCGGCCCGGACCTTCGAGCTCCTTCGCTCCTGCGAGGGCCGGCGGGTTTCCGTCAGCGGGGCGACCCAGATCCGGGCGGGCGTCCTTCGGCCGGAGATCGTGGCCCCGAGTCCCATGGGAACTGGATCCCCGGGCGGCCGGGACGGCTCGGTGGAGTCGGGGCTCAAGGCGGGCGACATGGTCCGAGTCATCCGCCAGCCCTATTTCGGGCGGATCGGCCGGGTGACGTCACTGCCACCGGAGCTCATGCCCCTCGAGACCGAGGCCAAGGTCCGGGTCCTGGAGGTGGATTTCGGGAACGGGGCCACGGCCCTCCTCCCCCGAGCGAACGTGGAAATGATCGAGTCCTGAGCCGCTTGCGGCTTGACATCGGTCCAGCCTGAGCCTACCGTCCGCTTCGAAAGACTTGCCGGTACCACCCCATGAGGAACGTGCCTGCGTGAAATCCGCAGCCTGGATTCTCGTCCTCTCCCTCGGCATTCTCCCGTCCCATGCATCCGGTTTCCCGCTTCAGGCGGCCGATACGCCCAACGACGGCGGATCGAGCGTCGCGCTGCACTGGACGGCGCCTCCGCACCCACCTACCCAATGGGCGATCTATCGCGCGGAGCCGGGGAAGGCCTTCGCTCCCATCGACACCATCGGCGGGGAGCTGACCGGATATACCGACAAGGAGGAGGCGGGCCACGCGGTCCGGAACGGAATCACCTACCGGTACCGTCTCGTCCCGCTGCCCGAGGACGCCACGCTCCTCTCCGACGTTTCGGATCCCGTCGTGCCGCGCGCCAGCTGGTTCGATACCGGAAAGCTGAACGTCTTCCTGGTGACCGCGCTCTTCCTGAGCCTGGTGCTCTACTACATCCGCCAGGCGGAGCGCGGCAAGAAGTGGGGCTTCCGCTCGATCGCGGGGCTAACCGCCATCGAGGAGGCCATCGGCCGTTCCACCGAGATGGGGAAGGGCGTCCTCTATGTCCCGGGCGTTCAGGACATCGACGACATCCAGACGATCGCGAGCATGATCATCCTGGGCAACGTGGCCCGGATGACGGCGAAGTACGAGACCCCGCTCAATGTCCCGACCCCTTCTCCGGCCGTCTACACCGTGGCCGACGAGGTCGTGAAGGGAGCCTACTCCGACGTGGGCCGGCTCGACGCCTACCGCTCCGACCAGGTCCGCTACATCACCACCGAGCAGTTCGCCTACGTGGCCGCGGTGAACGGGATCATGCTCCGCGAGCGGCCCGCGGCGATACTCCTTCTGGGCGCGTTCTTCGCCGAGTCACTCCTGCTCGCCGAGACGGGCCACGAAATCGGGGCCATCCAGATCGCCGGCACCGCCAACGTGCATCAGCTTCCGTTCTTCGTCGTCGCGTGCGACTACACGCTGATCGGCGAGGAGTACTACGCGGCCAGCGCCTATCTCTCCAAGGACGCGAAGCTCCTGGGGAGCCTCAAGGCCTCCGACACGGTCAAGGTTCTCCTCGTCATCACCATCGCCCTGGGTGCGATTCTCCTGACCCTCGGGCAGCGGGGCTTGGCCGAATTCTTCGCCACCCAATGAGGACGAGAGCGTGAAGCGCGAAGTTCCACTCCTGATCTCGATGGCCGCGGGCCTGTTCGTGCTCATCGGCTTCTTCGTTCCGCATCCCGCCATCCGGACCGGTTACGACAAGATCCAGCAATGGGTGATCATCGTGGTGGCGTTCACGTACGTGCTGGGAATGGCGAACGTGCTCCACCTCAACGTCAAGCAGATCCAGAAACGCTCGCGGGACTGGCCGTACAAGGTCGCGCTGGTCGCGGGAATCCTCGTGACCATGGCGGTCGGGTTCTCGGAGGGAACGAAGTACCTGGATGACAACACCGGATTCTCCTGGATCTACAACAACATGTATTCCGCGATGTCCGCGACGATGTTCTCGCTGCTCGCGTTCTTCATCGCGTCGGCCGCCTTCCGGGCATTTCGCGTCCGGACGGTCGAGGCGCTCCTTCTCGCCGTGGCCGCCTTCATCCTCATGCTCGGACGGGTCCCGATCGGGAGCCTGATCCATCCGGCCCTGCCGCAGGTGGCCGACTGGCTCATGGAAGTGCCGCAGAACGCCGCGAAGCGCGGAATCTTGATGGGCGCGGCGCTCGGCGTGATGGCCACGGGCTTCAGGATCATCCTGGGCATCGAGCGCACGTACGGCTCGGACGGTGGCGCATGAGTATCTTCTCGGCGCTGCACCGGCTCGACCGCCGCTGGATCTTCCTCACCGTGGGGCTTTTGGTCGTGGTGCCGCTCCTGACGGGGTTCCACATCGCGCCCGTCCGGCCCAGCGCGCGGGCGAAAGGGTTCTACGACGCGGTGCAGCGCGTGCCCGAAGGCTCGACGGTGGTCCTCGCGGGGGACTACGACCCGGGCACCATCGCCGAGAACTATCCCATGCACCTGGCCGCCGTCCGCCACCTCATGTCGCGCAACATCAAGATCATCGCGGTCGAGCTCTATCCCGGGGGGCCGCCGCTGGCCGATCGCGTGCTCCACATCGCCGGGGAGGAATTCCACAAGCAGGAGCGCGTCGACTACGTGAATCTGGGATTCAAGTCGGGGAACGAAGTCGTGATGTCGCAGATGGGGAGCAGCATCCCGGTCACGTTCCCCGCCGACCGCAGCGGCGTCCCGGTCAACCGGATCCCGGTCATGAAGGGGGTCGAGAATTTCGGGCAGATCGCGCTGCTCGTGAGCATCAGCGCGGGTTATCCGGGGACGAAGGAGTGGGTGCAGCAGGTCGTGTCCCGCTACCACGTCCCGATGGTGGCGGGCGTCACCGCGGTGAGCGCGCCGGAATACTATCCGTACCTCCAGGCGGGGCAGCTGCAGGGCCTTCTCGGAGGCATGGCGGGCGCGGCCGAGTACGAGGTTCTGGTCGGGCATCCGGCCCTCGCGACGCGGGGCATGGACGCGCAATCCCTCGCGCACATCTTCATCGCGTTCATGATCCTTCTCGGAAACCTGGCCGCGCTTCCCCAGCGCTCGTCGACGGGGAGGAAGTAGCGCCATGCACGTGAGCGCAAGTCTCGGCGTCTGGGTCGCGGCCCTGCTCACGCTCGGGATCTTCAGCTTCCTGTACAAGGACAACCCGGCCTACAAGCTCTGCGAGCACCTCTTCGTGGGGGTCTCGGCCGGATACTACGTCGTGCTCACGTACTACTCCGTGGTGAAGCCGAACCTCCTCGATCCCCTGTTCCTCGGGGTCAACGGCCACCGCGACTTCCTTCTCGTGATTCCGCTCCTGCTCGGCATCCTGCTCTTCTCGCGATTCTTCCCGAAAGGGGACTGGCTCTCCCGCTGGTCCATCGCGCTGATCCTGGGCGTCTACCCGGCGCTTCGCATCACGGGCTTCGGGCAGGGAGACTTCGTGGAGCAGATCCACGGCACCATCCTGCCGCTCTGGGTCGCGAACGACTTCGGCGCGACGGTGGGGAACTGGATTCTCATCGTGGGATTGCTCACGACCCTCATCTTCTTCTTCTTCTCGAAGGAGCACAAGGGCGCGCTCGGAGGAACCGCGCGCGTCGGCGTGTACTTCCTGATGGTGAGCTTCGGCGCCTCGTACGGATACACGGTGATGGCGCGTATCTCGCTCTTGATCGGACGTGTCATGTTTCTCCTCCATGACTGGCTGGGGGTTCTCCACCTGTAGCGGGAGTGTCGTCCGCAATGGCTTCGCCGCGCCTCTTCTATCGCCTCCCGCACCGCGCCGCGTCCGGGTCCTGGAACATGGCCGCGGATCGATCCCTCCTCGATTGGGTGTCGGATGCCCCCTCGCGCGTGGTGTTCCGCACGTATGCCTGGGAGCGGCCGACCCTGAGCCTCGGGCGAAGCGAGCCCTATCCGGACGGGTGGGACGTGGGGGCGATCGCCCGGGCCGGGATCGAGGTCGTGCGCCGTCCGACGGGCGGAAACGCGGTGCTTCATACCGAGGAGGTCACGTTCGCGCTCGCGGCGAGCATCCCGGGCCCCTGGGGTCTGACCCCCCGGGGATTCGCGCTCGCGGCGGCGGAGGCGCTCTCGCGGACCCTCTCCGCCTGCGGCGTGCAGGGATCGAAGGTCGAAGAGGCGGGACGGCCCCGGTCCGGCGCGCCGGAGACGCTCTGCTTCGCGCGAAGCGCGCCGGGCGAGGTTCTGGCTCAGGGCTACAAGGTCGCGGGCCTGGCGTCGCGCTTCGCCCGCGCGGGGGCCCTGTGCCACGCCTCGATACCCCTGACCGCACGCTCGCGCTCGATCGCGGGCCTCCGCCTCGCGCGAGGCGGCGAGAGCGAGGCGCTGGAGCGAAACGCGCGATCGCTGGGAGAGCTGCTGGGGCTCGGCCGGGAGGCCGCGGACCCGGGCGCCCTCGGGGAGGCGATCGCGGAACGGCTGGCCGGTGAGATCGCGGCGCGGTTCGGCGCGGCCTGGACCGACGCGGATTTCGACGAGGTGGGCATCGCGCACGAAGCAAGTGTCGTGGAGATGGGGAGCCCGTGAGCGGGCGCGCGGGGTATGTCGCGCTCACGGTGTTCGCCGCGGCGATGGCGCTGGTCGAGGCGGCGTGCGTGGTGAGCTTGAAGCGGCTCTACTTCCCGGAGGGTTGGGCGGCTCCGTTTCATCCCATTCCGGATTCGGGGCTCCGGATGGAGCAATGGCGGGAGGTCGCGACCCTCGTGATGATCGCGGCCGTGGCGGCCCTGGGGCGGCCCAAGCTCCGGATCGCCCTCGCGCGCGGGCTCTGGATGTTCGGCCTGTGGGATTTGCTGTACTACGGGTTTCTGCGTCTCCTGACGGGATTCCCTTCGCGGTACCAGGACTTGGATGTGGTGTTTCTCGTGCCCCGGCCGTGGGTGGCGCCCGTGTGGGCCGCCTGCCTGGTGGCCTTTTCCTGCGCGGTGTGCGCGCAGGTCTTATCCCGAAGAGGAGGTTGAGTTCGATGGCGGAGACAGGGAAGGTGAAGTGGTTCAACGAGGCGAAGGGTTTCGGTTTCATCGAGCGGTCCGGCGGTCCCGATGTGTTCGTCCATTACAGCGCGATCGTGGGCGACGGATTCAAGAGCTTGAAGGAGGGAGACGAAGTCACCTTCGAGGTGACCCAGGGACCGAAGGGGCCGCAGGCGGCGAACGTTTCCAAGGTCTGACCGCGCCGCTCCTCGAAGCGCTCCCGGGCCCGGCCGCAGAGCCGTTTCTGCGACCGACCGGGCGCGCGCGCTGTGATACTGTCGCCGCATGACTCGCTTCGCGGTGCCCCTGGCCGGGTTGATCGTCCTCGACGGCTGGGGTCTCAATCCGCGTGCGGAAGGGAACGCCGTCCTCATGGCGCGCACGCCCGTGATGGACGCGCTGACGCGGGCGTGCCCGCACGCGACCCTGGTCACGTGGGGGGAGTCGGTGGGTCTCCCGCCCGGCCAGATGGGGAACTCCGAGGTGGGACATCTGAACCTCGGAGCCGGGCGCGTCGTCTATCAGGATCTGACCCGGATCGACCGCGCGATCCAGGACGACTCGCTCGCGAAGAATCCCGTCCTCCAGGACGCGCTCCAGCGGACCCGGAAACGCGGGACCGGGCTCCACTTCCTCGGGCTCCACTCCACGGGCGGGGTTCACAGCCACACTCGCCACCTCCACGCTCTTCTCCGCATCGCGGTCCAGGCGGGCATCGAGCGCGTCCTTTTGCACGCGATCACCGACGGTCGCGACGTGGGGCCGCGCTCCGCGCGCGCCGACCTCGAGACCACCGAGTCCGTATTCCGCGAGATCGGCCGGGGCCGCATCGCGACGGTCAGCGGGCGCTATTACACGATGGACCGCGACAAGCGCTGGGAGCGCACCGAGCTGGCCTACCGCGCGCTGGCCAAGGGGGAGGGCTATAAAGCCGGCAGCGCGTTGGAGGCCCTCGAGCAGGCCTACGCGCGCGGCGAGAACGACGAGTTCGTGAAGCCGACCGTGGTGGTCCGGCCCGGAGACGACCCTACCATCGCCCGCGGCGACACGGTGCTCGCGTTCAACTTCCGTCCCGATCGGATGCGCCAGATCACCCGGGCCCTCGCGGATCCCGCCTTCGACGCGTTCGAGCGGCCGGGCGGGCCTCTGGAGCCGGACTACGTCTGCATGACCTCCTACGACGAGACTTTTCCGTACCCGGTTCTCTTCGAGGACAAGCCGCTCCGGGCCACGCTGGGAGAAGTCGTCAGCGGCGCCGGGGTCCGGCAGGTGCGGATGGCGGAGACGGAGAAGTACGCCCACGTCACGTACTTCTTCAACGGGAGCGAGGAAAAGCCGTTCCCCCTCGAAGATCGCGTCCTCGTACCGTCGTCCAAGGTGGCCACCTACGACCTGAAACCCGAGATGAGCGCGAACGAGCTGACCGACGAGGCGGTGCGCCGGCTCTCCGACGCCACGTACGGATTCTTCGTCTTGAACTACGCGAACGCGGACATGGTGGGGCACACCGGCGTGATCGAAGCGGCCGTCAAGGCCGTGGAAACCGTGGACCAGTGCCTGGGTCGCCTGATCGAGGTGGTGCGGCGGAGGTCGGGAACGGTGATCGTCACGGCCGACCACGGGAACGCGGATCAGATGATCGACTACGAGTCGGGCGGGCCGCACACGGCCCACACCATGCACCCCGTCCCGGTCCTGGTCGTGGGACCGGGGCTCTACCCGATTCGAAGCGGGATCCTGGCGGATGTGGCCCCCACGCTCCTTCAGATCATGGGGCTTCCCGTGCCGAAGGAAATGGACGGGAAATCGCTCGTGCTCGCCGAAACCGCTGGGGCAATTCCCCCCCGAAGTTGAGGCTTCCCGCCCAGACGGTGCTCGCCGCCGGCGATCCGGACGGGCGAGGGGGTGTCCGAGAGCCCCCGTGGGGGTTCGGAGGGCGCGAGAGACACTCGAAGAAACGTCAGTAAATAGCTATCATTATGTAGGTTACACGCTTCTCTATTTTGCCCACGATTTGACCTCCGCTTTCCCTCCCGGCCGAGCCTGCGGGTACACCGATTGCTTTGATTCATGTGTACATACGCACTGCTCGATATGTTCCCTGCGGTGCACGTGAGGATCGCCTGGTCCTGAGCTGATCCCCTCGACGAGACGACGCAGTTTCACTGGTACTAGGCGCGCGACACAGGCGGGGAACAGATTCTTCGGCCCCTGAGGCCGGCACGGGACGTCCGGGAAATCGGACGCCCCGTTTTTCTTGCCCTTCTCGGCACGTCGATTGAATTCCCGCGGGCGCTTTGCTAGCGTACTCGCCAACCTCCTCAACGGTGGACCGGAGCGGGACCGAAAGAGACTGAATGGCCGTCAAACGCTGGTTGGTGGGCTGCATCGTCCTCGTGGTGGGCACGCTCGCCACCGTGACCCTCGCCTTTCTCGTCGTAAATCTCTCCCTGGAAAATGAAGGATTGGCCCTGGGGCCCCTGGGCAAGCGCGTCGGGCTGGTCGAGATCGTCGGCGACATCGAATCCTCCGAAAGCGTCGTGGATCAGCTCGAGCACATGCGCCTCGATTCCAGCGTGAGGGCAGTCGTCTTGCGGCTGGACAGCCCCGGCGGGGGTGTCGCCGCCTCGCAGGAGATCTACGAAGCGGTGCGCAAGGTCCGCGACGAGGGGAAGCCGGTCATCGCCTCGATGGGAGGGGTCGCCGCCTCGGGCGCCTATTACATCGCCTGCGCGGCGGACTCCATCGTGTCCAATCCGGGGACGTTGACCGGGAGCATCGGCGTGATCATGAGCTTCCCGAACACCGAGGAGCTGTTCAAGAAGGTCGGCGTGCGATTCGAGGTCGTGAAAACGGGGAAGTTCAAGGACATCGGATCGCTCTCCCGCGCGATGACCCCGGACGAGAAGGCCCTTCTCCAGGGCGTCCTGTCGAACGTCTACCAACAGTTCGTGAACGCGATCTCCGACGGACGGGATATGGAGAAGAGCGACATCCTTCCCTACGCCGACGGGCGGATCTTTTCGGGGGACCAGGCACGGGATCTGGGGTTCGTGGACCGCCTCGGCGACCTGAACGACGCGATCCAGCTCGCCGGCACCATGGCCGGAATCAAAGGCCGCCCGGTCGTGGTGCGCAAAGAGCGCCGGAGGGTGTCCGTCCTCGATCTGTTCCAGGACAAGCTGCGTCTGGTGCCGGGCCTATCCGAAACGGGCCCGCGCCTCGAGTATCGGTTGCGTTAATTGACGGGTGCGCCGGGCCGGTGCTAGAGTGCCGCCCTCGACGACCCGGCGGTAGGAAGCCGCCAAGGAGGAGCCCGTGACGAAGGCAGATCTGGTGGATGAGATCTCGGGCAAGACTCGAATCTCCAAGAGCGAGACAGCCACCATCGTGGATCAACTGCTGAACGCAATTTCACGCGCGCTGAGCGAGGGAAAGCACATCGAGATACGCGGGTTCGGCACGTTCAAGGTTCGCGAGCGCAAGGCCCGCAAGGCGCGCAACCCGCGCAGTGGGGCGGAGGTCATGGTACCCGCGAAGCTGGTGCCCGTCTTCAAGGCGTCCAACGAACTCAAAGGGGCGGTGCGCGGCTGAGCGTGAGCCCGCACCCGAAGGAGAGCGATGGGAAGCGGAAAGAAGCGCAAGCGTAAGAAGATTGCGACCCACAAACGGAAGAAACGCCTCCGCCGCGATCGCCACAAGAAGAAGAACCGCTAGGCCCCAGACACACAGGTCCCGTTCCGTCCCTCACCGCCCGTGACGACACGTCCACGCGTCGGCCGTCTCGAACGAAACCGATTCGGCTACGGGTTCGTGAGGGTCGGCGAGGGCGAGGACGACCTGTTCATCCCTCCGTTCGCGATGGGATCGGCCCTGCACGGCGATCTCGTCGTCGCGACGTTCCTCGAATCGCGGCGGGAAGGGGACGCGCACGAGATCGTGGAAGTGCTCGAGCGCTCCCCGGCGGGAATCGTCGGGCGCCTCGAGCCGCGCGGGCGCCAGACCCTGCTTCTCCCCGAGCGCCCCGAATACCCGCGTGAGATCCTCCTCACGCTGCACGGCCGGGCCACGGTGCCGCGCGGCCGCAGGGCCGTGGTGCGCCTCGAGCGGACCCCGCCGGAGCCATTGCAGGGCAGGGTGGCCGCCGTGCTCGGGGACGACGACCCGCGGGAAGACAGCTACGTCGTGGCCCTCGAGGAGGGGATCTCGGTCGAATTCGGCCCCGAGGCTCTGGCGGCGGCGGCCGCCTTCGAGGAGGCCTCCGTGTCCCATGCGGTACCGGGGCGGGCCGACTTCCGCGACGACCTCACCGTCACCATCGATCCGGAGGACGCCAAGGACCACGACGACGCCCTCTCCGTACGTCGCTCGGAGAACGGGGCGCTCGAGGTCGGGATCCACATTGCCGACGTCAGCCACTATGTGGCGCCCGGCGGGGCGCTGGACGTAGAGGCCCAGGCGCGCGGGAACAGCGCCTACCTGGCGGATGCCACGTACCCCATGTTGCCGGAGGCGCTCTCCGGAGGACTGTGCAGCCTCGTCGAGGGGAAAGACCGGCTCACGCTGAGCGTCGTGGTCGATCTGGACGAAGAAGGCAACGTGGGTCCGAGCCGCATCGTGAGCGGCATCGTGCGAAGTACTGCGTCCCTATCGTATCCCGAGGCAGCGCGCCTCGCGCGCGAGGGGGGCGACGGCGTTCCGGCCGTGCTCTCCCAGCTCGACCGGATCGCGCGCGGCTTGAGGCGCCGCCGCATGGAGGAAGGGGGCCTGGATCTGGACCTCCCCGAAGTCCGCCCGCGCCTCGACCCCGGCGGCGAGCCGCGCGTATTCGAGGAGACGAAGCGCCTTCCCACGCACGAGCTCGTCGAGGAATTCATGCTGCTCGCGAACCGGATCGTCGGCGGCCGCGCGCTCGCCCGCGAGCTCCCGTTTTTCTATAGGGTCCACGAGCGACCCCGGTATGATAAGCTGCGCGCGTTCTTCGAGGCCGCACGCTACCTCGGTCGCTCGGGCGCCGCCCCCTTCATCACGGAGGCGAAGCAGCTTCGCCGGTGGACGACGCCGGGGAGAACGACGCGCGACCGAATCGTCAATCTGTACCTGCTTCGGGCGATGGAGAAGGCGCGGTACGATCTCGTGGACGTCGGCCATTTCGGGCTGGGGATGCGGGGGTACGCGCACTTCACGTCTCCGATCCGCCGTTATGCCGACCTCGCCAACCATCGAATCGTGAAGCGCTATCTCCTCGACGGCGTGAAGCACGGGGACCCGTGGGCGTTCGCGAGCGGATGGTTGAGCGCCGCCGTAGCGTCGCACATCTCGGCGACCGAGATGACGGCGGACGACGCCGAGCGAGCGGTCGTCAAGATGAAGGCCGTGCGGTACGCGCTGCAACGCCTGGGCGAGGAGGCGCGCGGGACCATCGTGGGACTCACGCCCGGCGGGCTCTTCGTGTTCCTCGAAGGATGGAACATCGAAGGTTTTCTGCCGAAGCGGGCGATCGGCGATCCGTCGCTCACGCTGGCGGAGCACGGATTCTCGTTTCGGTCGAAGCGAACGAAGCATCGGTTCGGGCTGGGCGACCCCGTGGACGTGGTGGTCGCCCGCGCGGATCTGGAGCGCAGGGAAATCGAGCTGAGTCTGAGAACGCGCGCGGAGCGACGGTCGAAGCGGCCGGTTCGCAACAAGAAGAAGGCGCGCGGGGGTCGGGGAAGGCGTCGCTGAACGGCGCGGCCTGAGGGCCGCCGGGGGAGGGTGACGATCATGCCGAAGTCTTCGAAGGAGCGGCGCAAAGCGCCTCGAGTCGTCGCCAAGCTCGCGATGCAGATCGCGGGCGTGGGCGAGGATGCGTCGGTGCTCACCACCGAGAGCATCAATCTGTCCGGGGGAGGGCTGCAATTCCAGAGCAAGGTTCTGCTCGAGCCGTTGACCCGGGTCGCCCTCACGCTGCTCCTGCCTCCGTTCGGAAGACGGCTCAGGCGCGGTCGTGTCGTGCAATGTCAGGGCGTCATCGTGCGCGCCGCGGAGATCGAGGCGCCGCGTCAGAAACGAAAGTTCGAGCTGGCCTGCTGCTTCACCGACATGACCGAAGAGGACCGGGAGCTGGTGGAACAGTACGTGGTGTGGCGGTCCATGCGCCGGGTGACGACCGCGCGGTCCGCCGAGTCCGTAGCACCGGCTCCGGCCAAGCGGAGGTCGGCCGCCCATTGAGGGTCCGTGGACCGGGGGTAGGGCAGGAACCCCGGGGTCTTAGGCGGGGTAGAACCCGTCGTCCCGATCCAGGACTTCCCTCTCATTGCCGGCGGGGCCTGATGCGGCTCAGCTCCATGTCGAAACCCTGTCTCTTGCTCGCCCTGACCGCGGCGCTCCTGGTACCGCTGGGGCCCCATCCCGCGTGGGCCACGCGCTACGCGGGGGAGTTCCTGCGCATCGGGGCCGGCGCCCGCGCCCTGGGAATGGGGAGCGCCTTCGTGGGGCTCGCGGACGACGGCACCGCCTCCTACTGGAACCCCGCGGGGCTCGCGGGCCTGTCCGGGCACGAGCTGACGGCGATGCACGCCGAGCAGTTCGGCTCCATCGTTCAGTACGATTTCCTCTCCTACGTGATGCCCGTCGGAGCCCCCGGAAAGCCGCGCCAAGCCATCGCGGTCTCGCTGGTCCGGCTCGGGGTGAGCGACATCCCGGACACGCGCGGACTCACCATCATCGACCAGAACGGGAACGGAAAGTTCGACTACCCCGAGGACCTGCTCGTGGTGGACGAGAGCCGGTTCGTCTTCGACAGCGATAACGACGCCGCACTCCTTTTCAGCTATGCTCGCGACATCCGGCCCGGTCTCTCGCTCGGCGGCAACTTCAAGTACATCCGGCAGTGGCTCGGCGACAGTCTCCGCTCGAACGGCTTCGGCATCGACCTCGGCGTGCTCTATGTCGGACGCGGCGGTTTCTCCATGGGGGCGACGCTTCGTGACGCGACGACGACCCGGATCCTCTGGAACACCGGCACGGGCGAGTTCATCGCTCCGTCGCTGCGCCTCGGCGCCGCGAAGACGCGCGGGTTCCGCGACCGGAGGCACCTCGTCACCGGAGCTCTCGACGTACAGGTGGGATTCTCCGACGAGCGGCTCTCCAGTCAGGCCCATCTCGGCGGCGTCACCTTCGAATTCCACCCCGGTCTCGAATACTGGTACGACCGGCGGTTGGCGCTTCGCGCCGGATTCGAGGCGCAGAATTTCACGGCGGGCGCGGGTCTTCGGTACCGGAAGTTCGGCCTCGATTACGCCTACCTGGATCATCGCGATCTCGACGCGAGCCATCGCGTCTCGGGTTCCTACCGCTTCTAGCGCCGCGGCCCGGAAGGCGGCATGACGGCCATCCCTCCGGTCCTGACCCTCGTGCTCGCGGGGGGTCGGAGCGACGCGCTGCACGCCTTGGGACGCATCCGCACCGCCTCCGCGCTCCCCTACGGCGGCAAGTACCGCGTCATCGACTTCACGCTCTCCAACTGCGTTCACTCGGGCCTGAATCGAATCGGCATCCTGACCCAGTACGCGCCCCTTTCCCTTCACGGACATATCGGGATCGGGCGCGCCTGGGACCTGGACCGCCGCGACGGCGGCATCCGCCTGCTCCAGCCCTACGTGCGGCAGCGCGAGACCAACTGGTACCGCGGCACGGCGGACGCCCTACTCCAGAACCGGAACGTGATCGAGGACGCCCAGGCGCGGCATATCCTCGTGCTCTCGGGGGACCTGGTCTACAAGATGGACTACGCCGAGTTGATCCGATTCCACGAGGAGCGCGACGCGGCCTTGACCCTCGCCACCGTGGAGGCCCCGAGCGAGGAGCCGGATCGTTACGGGTTCGTGCGGGCGGACCGGAGCGGGCGGGTTACGGCGCTGGAGGAGAAGCCGAAGCGCCCGGGGGGGCGCGTGGTCTCGGCCGCCATCTACGTCTTTCGCGCGCGCGACCTGATGGACCGCCTGCGCCGTCCCGAGGGGGGCCCGGATCTGGTGCGGGACGTGATCCAACCCATGATCGCCGAGGGGGCCTCGGTCTTCGCCTATCCCCACCGCGGCTACTGGCGGGACATCGGCACGGTGGATTCCTACTACGAATCGAACATGGATCTGGTCCGTCCCGTGCCCCCCCTGAACCTCTACGATCCCGACTGGCTCATCTACACGCCCAGCGAGGACCGCGCCCCCGCCGTCGTGGGGCCGGAGGCGGCGGTGACCCAGAGCCTGGTCTCGCACGGCGCGAGGGTGGAGGGGGCGGTGCATCGGTCCGTGCTGTTCCCGGGGGTCCACGTCGGAGTCGGCGCGGTGGTGGAGGACTCGATCGTGATGCACGACGCGCGCATCGCGCCGGGCGCACGCCTGCGGCGCGCGATCGTGGACAAGCGTGTGACGATCGGCCGCGGGGCCGTACTGGGGCAGGACGGTGCCGGCGGGGAAGGGCTCTGCGTCGTGGGCAAGGGCTCGGTGATCCCGGCGGGCTCGAGGATCGGACCGACGCGGGGCGGTCCATGAGCTTCGTCTCCTACACGATGATTCTCGCCGGAGGTCTGGGGAGCCGCCTCTGCATTCTCTCGGAGAAGCGGGCCAAGCCGGCCGTGCCGTTCGGAGGGAAGTATCGCATCATCGACTTCTCCCTCTCGAACTGCGTGAACTCGGGGATGTTCGACGTGGGAATCCTCACGCAGTACCGCCCGCTCTCCCTGCGCGATCACATCGGCATCGGGCGTCCGTGGGATCTGGACCGAAAGCGGGGAGGCGTGGAGCTCTTGCAGCCCTTCCAGGGCTGGGCCGAAACGGACTGGTATCGCGGGACCGCGGACGCGATCTACCAGAACTGGACGCGCGTCCAGGAGCGCGAGGCGGAGCATGTTTTGGTCTTGTCCGGCGACCACGTCTACCGGATGGACTACCGGCCCATGATCGAGGCGCACCTGGCGCGCGGCGCGGACGCCACGATCGCGGTCACCGAGGTGCCGCGCGAGGAAGCGCGCGGGTTCGGCATCGTGGATCTGGACGGGGAGGGTGTCGTGCGCGGCTTCATCGAGAAGCCGGCGTCACCCCTCTCGGGAACCATTTCCATGGGGGTATACGTCTTCCGCGCCTCGGCGCTCCACGCGGTGCTGCGCGAGGACGCCGAGCGCGACACGGCGCACGACTTCGGCAGGAACATCCTCCCGGAGATGGTGCGGAGCGGCCGCGTGCTGGGCTATCGACACGAAGGGTACTGGCAGGACATCGGCACTCTCGATTCGTACTACCGGGCGAATCTGGACCTCCTGAAGCCGAACCCTCCCTTTCCCCTCGAGGATCCCCGCTGGCCGGTTTTCACGCCGAGCACCGAATTTCCGCCCGCCCGGTTCGGCGCGCGCGCGGAGGTCCGATCCTCGATCGTGACGCACGGCTCGATCGTGAACGGCCGGGTCGAGCGATCGGTCCTCTTCCCGGGCGCCGTGGTGGAAGAAGGCGCCACGGTCCGCGATTCGATCATCATGGGAGAGACCTGGGTGGGGCCCCACGCGATTCTGGACCGGGTGATCCTGGACAAGCGCGTCCACGTCGGACCGCGGGCACGCGTGGGATTCGGGAACGACATGACGCCGAACCGCTCTTGCCCCGAGCACCTGAGCTCGGGGATCACGATCGTCGGGAAGGAGACCCGCATCCCGGAGGGAACCACGATCGGGCGGAACTGCCGGGTCTCGGCGAATCTGATCGAGGAGGATTTCCCGGGCGAGGCCATCCCGAGCGGCGGCGTCATGGAGCGCGAGCTGAACGTCGCGCACTAGCCGGACCGCGGCTCGGAGCCGCGCTGCGGCGTTACTGAATGCGGAGTCTCTGGCCCGCGCGGAGCTGGGCGGAATCGTCGAGCCGGTTCAGGCGGGCGAGCGCCGCCGGCTCCTTCCCGTACCGTTTTCCGATCTGCGAAAGCGTCTCGCCGCGGCGCACC
>JBGPMB010000036.1:0-18913 GCA_041486775.1 Candidatus Eiseniibacteriota bacterium
CACCCTGCAACAAATGCTGCATGAGTGGACCATGCACGATCTGGGACATATCCGGCAGATCGCTGAGCTGGTGAGAGCGCGAAAACACCTGCAGGCAGCGGGAAAACTGGGCGATAGCTACCGCCTGAAACCATAGGGCCGGCGACGCTCTCCCAACCTATCTGAGAATCACGAAACGACCAGTGGCCGCGCCCCCCTCCGACTCGATGCGATAGAAATAGACTCCCGACCCCAGGCGTTCCCCGGGCCCGCCACGGCCATCGATTCGCAGGGCGTGATACCCGGCGGGTAGCGAGGGTTCGTCCAGCAGCACCCGAACGAATCGCCCGCTCACATCGAAAATCGACGCCTTTGCAAAGCCAGGGCGAGAGGTCATGAACCCGAGCGTCGCCACGGGATTGAGTGGATTCGGAGAGACATGGGCCACTAGGCCGGTACCTTTCCTCACGACATCGATTGTCAGCCTCGCGCGGAATTTCCCGCCCGAGCCAAGGTTCCCCTCCAGGGTGACCGGGACCGTGTTCGTCCCCTTGGGTAGGCCGGCGAACAGAGCTCGAAGATCCGCCTTGGCGAAGCAAGCCGTCAGCTCCTGAATCCCGTTCCCGTCCGTGTCCGCCGTAGCGGTCCGCTTGCCGGGCACCGCGGGAATCGACCCCGACCCGTATTTCATCACGATCGTGTTCGCGAGCACCTCCGTGACGAGAAAGGAGCCATCCACCGGCTCGATCTGCGCGCACCAGGAAGCTCGGTCCGATTCGAGGCGAATCGTCCGGTACGGGATCGTCGTGAACGCCCGAGCGGCCGCCGGAACTTGGATCAGGATCGACAGGGTCCTGTTGAGAATGTCGGAACTATTCGTGACCGCCAGATCGAGCATGCCGTCGCCGTCGAGATCGGCGATCGCCACGGATGTCTCACCTTCACCGGTCAGGTAGGTCCTTGGGAACTGGAAGGTCCCGTCCCCGTTGCCGAGGAAAACGTTGACCGAAACCCCCCCGACCATCGCGACCGCGAGGTCGAGAAGTCCGTCCCCATCGAGGTCCCCGATGGCGATGAATGTCGGGTTGGGTATCACGTCGTCGTAATACGCCCCGGCACGGAACGATCCATCCCCATTCCCGAGGAGTATCGACACCGCGTTGACCGTCCCGCCATTCCCGGTATCCGCCACAGCGAGGTCGAGATTGCCATCTCGGTTCAGATCGGCGGTGGCCACCGAGCTCGGGTTGACTCCGACTGGATAATCCGTCTTGCCAAGGAAGGTCCCATCCCCGCGGCCCAGGAGTACAGATACGGTACCAATCGGCAGACCGACTCCCGGTAGTCGACTCGCACCTACGTTCGATACAATCAAGTCCTGCTCACCGTCGCCGTTCACGTCTCCGACCGCCAGCGAGACGGGATTGATCCCGGTCGCAAAGTCGGTCTTCGAGCCAAAACCTCCCGCGCCGTTACCGAGCAGCACGGAGACCGTGTTGTCTGTGGAGTTCGTGACCGCCAGGTCGAGCCTGCCGTCGCCATTCCAATCCGAGATCGCGACGAAACCGGGACCTGCTCCCGTCCCGAAGCCGACGCTCGTTTGAAAGGTACCGTCCCCGTTTCCAAGAAGGACGAAAACGGTGTTGTTGGGCGCGCTATTCGCTACCACGAGATCGAGGATTCCGTCGCGGTTCAGGTCCGCGGTCGCAATCGACAACACGGGGTACAGGTTCCGCGGCTGGCCGCCTGTACTGTAGTCCTGCCCGGGCCGAAACGTCCCATCCCCATTGTTTAGAAAAATGGATACAGTGCCCGAGTAGTTCGCCACGGCGAGGTCGGGATGTCCGTCGCGGTCGAAATCTCCACTCACCATGGCCCCAGGGTTCTCCGGGGCGGGGTAGTCCACATGCGTCGCAAACGCCAGCTCGCCCCATGCCACTCTCACCGCGCCGGCGAACATCGGGATGGAGATCAGGAGACCCAGGATCAGCTGGGAGAGCGATGGAACGAACAGGCGGCGGGAGATCGGAAGCATCGGTGCTGGTCTCATGTCGTATCCTCAGATCAGGAGAGACCGTCGAGGCCATCCCTGGCGAGCCTATAGTAGCCGTTAATCATACTCCCGCCGAGTTGGTGTGAACAGGTCCCCGGATGGGTATTACCCCCACCTCCGGTCGCGTTGGGTCATGTGACGGGGAAGGGGAGTATCGCGCAGGATTCGCAAGGGTTTAGACTCATCCCGACCTATAGTGGGGGGTTCAAGTCCCCCGTGCTGGTTCTCGCATGGGGAAGGAGGTCCAAATGGGTGAACGCCAGAGGATTCTCGACCTGTTGGACCGCGCCTACCAAGGAACGGCGTGGCACGGACCGGCATTACTGGAGACCCTCGAGGGTGTGAACGCAGCGCTGGCGGCCAAGCGCCCGCCGAAAGCGGCCCACTCGATCTGGGAGCTGGTCGAGCACGTGGCGACGTGGAACGAAGTCGTTGCGCAGCGGATGGGCGGGGAGATTCCCAAGGTGACGGACGAGACGAATTTCCCTCCGATCTCAAAACGCACGCCCGCGGCATGGAAGGCGACGCTGCGGCGTCTGGCGAGAACGCAGGCGCGGGTCCGGAGCCAAGTCGAGCGTTTCCCAATCGCGAAGCTAGGCCGACGGCGGCCCAAGATGGATCAAACATGGAACGTCTTGATCCACGGGCAAATTCAACACAGCCTCTACCACGCCGGCCAGATCGCGATGCTGAGGCGCGCGCTCGGGAAGCCTGTACGATGATAGGGTTCGTATCCGCGTGACGCTGAGACCAGCGTGCTTCCTTGCCGTCTTGGTTGCGGCGCTCGCAGCTGGGGGCTGTGGGAAGGACAAACTCGTCGTGGGCGGTACTCCGCCTCCTCCTCCCCGCATCTACCCGCTGCTCGTGGACCCGTACTCCGTCATGGACGCGCTGCGCACCGCGTACGTGCAGCGGGACACTACCGAGATCAAGCTTCTTTACGACAACAGCTATGAGGGCACGTCCATCGATCACACCGATCCCTCGCCGACGCTGTTGATCTTCTCCAAGGCCGACGAGGTGAGGCACGTCAGCGCGCTCGCGCACGACGCCTCGATTCTCAATGTGTCCCTCTTCCCATCGTTGGCGATGCTTCGATCCCACGACCTCGCCGACCCTCCGGGATGGAGCACCATCCAGAGTCCAATGACGTCGCTCGAGATCAGCGATTCGCTCGCCACGCGACGCGTCGACTTCGCCACCGAGACCATGGAATTCACGTTCATCCCGCACACGCCGGATCCCACGTCGGTCACCGACACGACGTGGAAGATCATCCGATGGACCGAGGTCAAGAACTGAGTCCGCGTGGGCAGCGGGTGGGCGACTAGGGCGAGGCAAGCCATGAGATGGCTCGTGGCAGTGGTTGTTTTTCTGATCGCGAATCTCTTCTTCGTCTCGGGGACCGAGATTCTTCTCAGCGGACATTTGGCCGCCGGGGCCGCAGTGGTCCTGCTGGGTGCTTTGGCGATGTACGCCGCTGTTCTCATCGTCATGCGAATCAGGGCGCGCCGGACGTAGATCGAGCCCCCGCCCCTACTTCAAAATGACAACCCGTCCATCCGCCGTTCCCTCCGTGGACTGAACACGGTAGAAGTAGACGCCCGAGGAGAGGGCCAAGCCGCGGTCGCTCTTTCCATCGAAAAGATACGCATGCTCACCCGCCGGTAGCCGTGGCGTGTCGAGGAGCCTCCGCACCAGGCGGCCGCTGATGTCGAAAAGCAGGGCTTTGGCGGGGCCCGCGCGGCTGGTGGAGAAGGCGAGCCGGCTCACCGGATTGAGCGGATTCGGCGCGAAGAAAGGCAGCGACTTCGCCCCCTTTCCGCCGACGGTCAAATCGATCGCGGCGCAGAAACCGCTCTCGTCCACCGTCGCCCCGGAGACCTGCGCCGTGACGCGCGTCCGCTTTGTGAGCTTGTCGAACAGCGCGTCGACATCCTGCCTCGCGAAGCAAATGTCGGCCTCGGCGGTCCCGTTGGCATCCGTGTCCGCCACGATCACCGTCTTGGCGGCGAGGCTGTGGATCTCGCTCACGGAGCCGGTGCCTTCCGAGCGCATCGTGACCGTGCTGGGATCGATCAGCGGGGTAGGCTGCGCGTTCGGGCCGCCCTCGTGACCTTTGAGCAGCTCGATCCGCACGCAGAGGTTCTCGGTGCTCGCGGGGCCGTGAGTTCCACCTGAGATGGACGCCTGCGCGTCGACGGTGGCGGGAGCGGGGAACGTGTTCATGAAGACATCGACGGAGAGTTGACCCGTGCCCACGAGCTCCGCGCGCCCATCCGAATTCAAGTCGGCCACGGCGAGCCCTTCGGCAAACCGATTCGCCAGGAATATCGGAGCGGCGAACCCGCCCGCGCCGTTCCCACGCAGGACGACGAGCCGGACGGTATTCACGTCGCTCGCCACCAGATCCGTATTCCCGTCGCCGTTCAAGTCGGCGGCTACGCCCGCGAAGAGAAACGCGGGATCCGGTACGCTCGCGACGGTGGAGGCGGGGCCGAAGGCGCCGCCTCCCAGGTTCGCAAAAACCTGAACGGTCCCGTTGCCCGAGTCCACGAGGGCGAGATCGGGCAGCCCGTCCCCGTTCCAGTCGCCGGTCATGAGCGAGAAACTGAACCCGACGAACGGGGTCCGCGTTCCGTCACCGAACGTCCCGTCCCCGAGGCCGGGGAGGACGGTCAACACGCCGGTGCCGGTGCCGGGGACCGGATTCGTCACCGCGACGTCGAGCCGTCCATCCAGATTGAAGTCCGCGATCGCGAATGCCGTGGGGGTGAACCCGGCGGGCGAGTCGCGCTTCGTCCCGAACGTCCCGTCTCCGACGCCGATCAGAACCGAGGCGGCGCTGGTTTCCTGGTTCACCGAGATCAGATCGGGTACGCCGTCCCGGTTCAGGTCCACCGCGGCGATCCCGATGGCGCCGGCGGCGGTCGGATAGTTCCTGTCCGGCACCAGAGTCCCGTCGCCTCTCCCGAGCAGTACTTCGACGCCTCCGTCGGCCGGGTTCGTCACCGCGACGTCCGGGGCTCCATCGCGATTGAAGTCCGCGATGGCGATGGCGGCATTCTGGCCCGCGACCGCATAGCGCACCGCGGGACCGAGATTGCCGGTCCCGTCGCCCAGCAGGACCTGGATCGATCGCTGGTCCTCTTCGGCCGCGACCACGTCGAGATTCCCATCGCGGTTGAGATCCGCGATCGCGATTCCGTTCATGAACCCCGCGTTGAAATGGCGGATGGCCACGCCCGGGTCGACCGGTGGGGGAGCCACCGAGATGGCCGCGGATCGTTCCACCGATGCGACGCCGTCGGTCACCGAGAAGGTGGCCGTGGCGGTGCCGGCGTCGCAGATGGCCGGCGCGAGCGTCACGACGGCCGAGGCGCCGCCGGGCCGACCCGCCAGCTCCCGCAAGCTCAGGTACAAAGGCCCGGAGACCTTCGTGAAATGGATGGCGTCGCCATCGGGATCACCGGCGGTGAGCAAGATTTTCGAGACCTCACCGGCCGCGACGGTCATCCGGGGAAGCGGAGGCAGGAAGGGAGGGTGGTTGGCTCCCCGGGAGACGGTGATCGCGAAGTCCGCATGATCCGAGGCGGCTCCGTCGGTGACGCTCACGTCCGCCGTCGTGGAGCCCACGTCCGACACGAAGGGAGCGATGCGTACTTCTCCGCTTGCGGATCCCGATCCCGTCACGGTGGTGGTCACGAACATGAATCCGGGGCCCGATGCCTTCGAGAAAATGAGCGGCTGTCCCTCGGGGTCGCTGGCCGTGAGCGTCTGGGTCGCGTTCTCCCCGGAGTTGGCCGCCATGCCCGCCGGCGGGACGAGGCTCGGACTCTGGTTCTCCGTGCCGCCGGCCTCGAAGGCCAGGCCATCGGTGTCGAACCAGTCGGTCCCGAGGGCGATCGTGTTCGGAAAATCCGTGCCGTCGCACTGGGATCCGAACGCCGTCCTGTCTCCGAAGACGTTGAAGTCCCCGCCCGGAACGGCCTGAATGGAGGGCGTACCCGAAGCCGCGAACACGGTGAACGTTCCGAGGAGATACTTGCCCGGAGGAAGCACGGCGATCCCCGCCGTGAAGAAAGGACCCGTGGAGAAATTGGTGCCGTCCGAAGGCCGGGGCGAGCCCACCGGTCCCATTTCCTGGATACGGTTCGTGTAGGCCGAGTAGCTGACGGCGCCACCCGTGGCGCTGAGATCGACGACATAGGCGAACATGTTCAAGGGCTCGGAGGCCAAGGCCTTGCACGTCGCGACCGACCCATCGCGGTTGTGTCCGATGTCGAGCCAGATATCGACCACCGTGGGCCCGACCGCGTGAAGCACGTCCGCGGCCGTGTGCACGCCGTCGCTGTTCGAGTCCAAGTACAGGTACTGGGCGGAGGACGATGGGACCAGAACGAGAAGCGCTAAGGCGAAACCGCCGAGGCCGATCCAACGGGATCTCATGTAAGAAGCCACCTTTCGGGGATGTCGGCACCCCGGCGCGGGCCCTGGCTGGACCCTGGCGGGAGAGGACATGAGTCTATAATATCCAGGCCATGAGGTCGCCCATCCAGATCACCCGCCGGCGGCATGCCCGGGCGCTTCTGATCTGCCTTCTTTCGTGCTGTTCCGTCCTGGTTTTGGGCTGCGGGTCCAAGAAGTCCACCCTCACGGGGCCCGAGCCCGGCCCGCGGTACCCGGATCTCACCACGCCCGAGAACACGCTGGTCGCGATGATCCGCGCCTACTCGAACCGCGACACCGTGGAGCTGGGGCTGGTGTACGACGACGCGTACCAGGGCACCTCCATCGACACGGACGACTGGGCTCCCGTGGCCCTGAATTTCACGAAGGCGGACGAGGTACGGCACGTCGCGGCCCTCGCCCACGATCCGTCGATCACGAAGGTCTCGGTCAACCTCAATCCCGTGATCCGGCGGTACACCGATCTCGCGGATCCCGCGGGAGTGGCCTCGCTCCAGAATCCCATACGCTCGGTCGAGGTCGAGGATGGGGCGACCCTGTACAGCGTCTATCTCTCGTACGAGACCCTCACGTACAAGTTCGTCCCCACCACGCCCGCCAGCGGCTCGCCGACCGACACGACCTGGAAGATCGTCGGCTGGTCGGAGGTCGCCTTCTGAACCGCCGGCCCGCGGCTCTCGTGGTCGTGGGCGTGATCGCGGTGCTATGGCTTGCGGGGGAAGGCTGTGGGGGCAAGAAGGAGACCATCATGGGGCCCGCGGTGCTGGCCTATCCCGCGCTCACCTCGCCGCAGGCCGTGATCCAGGCGATGGTGCTGGCGTATGTGAGGCGCGACGCCGCCGAGACCGGCCTCGTCTACGACGGAGCCTACCAGGGGCTCTCGGTCGATTTGACCGCGATCTCCCCGAACGACACGCTCGCGTTCACCAAGGCCGATGAGGTGGCGCATGTCGCGGGGTTGGGACGCCTCGGCGGCGGAACCACGGTGAGTTGTGAGCTCTATCCGAGCCTGGCCCGGTTCCGGGACGGCGCGGACCCGCCCGGCTGGGCGACGATCCAGAATCCGCTCGGGGCGATCGAGGTCAACGACGGTCCGACCACCTATCATGTCGATCCGTCGACCCTCACGATGGAATTCAAGTTCGCGCCCGCCACACCGGACAGCACGTCGCCGACCGATACGACCTGGAAGATCGTGCGGTGGCTGGAAGTGAAAAACTGAGGTCGAATCCAGCCGCGCGCGGTCGATTCCGCGCATTGCGCTGGCGGGTGCGTCCTGCAACGGGCAGAGGCCGCGGGTGATTTAAGCCATTCCCCGCTAAGGACACACGTCGCATGGCCATCCCGGTGACCCGGCGGATGGCCTTTTCCTTGCTCTAATCCCCCTCAACAAGACGCGGCGGTGATCCGCGAAAGTCGCGGATCCGCCTCTTTCGTAGTAAGAGGGGGTTGCCATGCATCGTGCCATGATCCGTCTCCTCACGACATCGCTCGTGTTAGCACTCGGCGTGGGCGCGGGCGTTGTTCTCACGCCGTCGCCGTCGCTCGCGTCACCCGCGGCGGCTCCGGTGATCACGGTTCCCGGCCCGCAGACGGTGGATGAAGGCGTCGCGCTCGTGTTCGTCGTTACCGCGACGGACGCGGACGGCCAGCCGCTCTTCTTCCGCGCCGCCGGGATGCCCTCGGGCGCGACCTTCCGCGACCTCCATGACAATACGGGCTCCTTCTCCTGGACCCCGAGCTTCACCCAGGCCGGAACCTACGGCCCCACGTTCATCGTCGACGACACGTTCGGCGGCGTGGACTCGAAGGGCGTTCCGATCACGGTCAACAATGTGAACCAGGCGCCGGTCCTGGATCCGATCGGCGATCGTTCGGTGGAGCGCGGCTCCACGATGAGCATCTTCATCTCGGGCGCGGACCCCGACGGCAACGCCGTGAGCTTCTCGACGACGAATCTGCCTTCGTGGGGATCCTTCACCGACTACGGCGACGGGAGCGCGTCCTTGGGCCTCGCGCCGCCGCTCAGCATGATGCCCACGACCGTCTCCATGACGGTTTCGCTCTCGGACGGCAGCCTCACGTCCTCGGAGACGTTCTCGATCCAGGTCTATTCGACCGACAGCGGGAACGCGCCGGTCCTTTCGGCCATCGGTGATCAGACCGTCGCGGAAGGTTCCACGAAGAACGTGAGCGTGTCGGCCACCGACATCGACGGAGAGTCCCTGAGCTGGACCGTATCGCTGCCCGGTATGGCCACGTTCACGCCGACCGGCGGCTCGCCGGGTTCGGCGAGCGGAACCATGGCGCTCGCGCCCGGATACTGTGACGCCGGAACGTACGCCGCGAGCATCGGCGTGAGCGACGGCACCCTGACGGACAACGAAACCTTCGTGATCACGGTGTCCGACGTGAACCGCGCCCCGGCGTGGAATCCGCCGAACGGCGGGTACACCGTTTCAATGAACGAAGGGAACTCAGGCGACGTCACGGTGCACGCTTCGGATCCGGATCAGACCTCGTGCGGCAGCGGCGCTCCGACGCTCTGGTACCTGAGCACGGGCGCGCCCGCCCAGCTCACCGTGACCTTCACCGACCAGGGCGGAGGCAACGGCCTTCTCCATGTGGCCGCGGGCTTCGACGCGGCGGGAAGCTACACGCTCATGCTGCGCGCGAAGGACGCGGTCAACCCGTCGCTCTCGACCGACGTTTCCGTGTCCGTGACGGTCGTCTCGGTCGACCGCGCCCCGGTCGCCTCGGCGGGCGGTCCGTACTCGGGCCTCGTCGGCACCGCCATGGCGATGAGCGCCACCGGATCCTCGGATCCCGACGGCGACGCGCTCACCTATGCCTGGTCGTTTGGTGACGGCGGGTCGGGCTCGGGCGGCGAGGTTTCGCACACGTACTCGGCGGCGGGGCACTACGACGTCACGGTGACCGTCAGCGACGGCACGCTTTCGGACTCGAACACGACTTCGGCGGACGCGCGGAGCGCGTTCCTGGCGCGCGCGTTCACCGATCACAGCACCATCCGGCTCAAGACCGGAAAGCCGAGCAATTCGGTGTTCCTCGAGCCGGTGGGCGGCTCGTTCCTGGTGTCCTCGGTCGATGTCTCGAGCTTGAAGCTCTACGGCCCCGAAGGCCTTGGAACGGTCCCGTTCATCACCCCGATTCCGGGCAGCGTTATCGTCGGCGGAGACTTCGACCGGAACCATGTCGCCGAGGTGGCGATGGACTTCGCGAAGGACGACCTGCGCTCCCTGTTCTCGAACCTGACCGACAACATGAACGCGACCATGGTCGTCACGGCGGACCTGCTGGGCGGCGGATCGGTGCGCGCCACCCTGGGCTGGGCGGTCGAGCCCGAGCGGAAGCTCGTGGTCCGGGCGCAGCCGAATCCCATGAACCCGGAAACGACGATCCGCGTCAATCTGGAGACGCAGGAAGTCCTGAGCATCCGGTTGTATGACCTGAGAGGACGTCTCGTGCGGACCGTGCTGGAAGCCGTCGATACCCCGGCCGGCGTGCACGATTACAAATTCGACGGAAAGAGCGCGAGCGGACAGACGCTCCCGTCCGGCCAGTACTTCTATCGCGCGTCGACGCCGACGGCGAAGTCCGCCGGCACGCTGATCATCTTGAAGTAACACCCCGAGCGAAAACTCGGTCTGCTGCAAAGCGAGCGGCCGGGCCTCACGGTCCGGCCGCTCACCTCCCCACGAAGCTACCCGCTTCCCCCCGCGTCGATGCCGGCGCTGGAGCCGAGCAGCGCGCGCAGGAAAAGCCTCCACTCCGGAGCGAGCGTCCACTTGAGCAGGATGTCGGAGGCAAGCAGGACCAGCGAGCCCAGGAAGAGCGGCAGCGTGTTCGGCCTGGGGCGATTCCGATCGAAGAGCCATGCGTGGCCCCACGAGGCGCCGGCGGTGCCCGCCAGGATGAACGAGGCGACACGCGCCATCGGCCACGGAGGCCAGGCGAGGAAGGCGGCCAGGAAAGGTCCCGCCTTCGGATCCGCGTTCGCGATCACCCAGCCCACATAGCCGTTCATGTATCCCAGGAGAACCGATCCGAGCAGGAGCGCCAGCACGCCCACGGAGACCGAGGACAGGAGGAGCACCAACACGTACTCCGCGAGCACGCGCGGGAGGAACCGCGCGATGTTTCCTTCGGCGCCGACTCCCGTCGAGATCCAGCGGACCATTTCGTCGCGGTAGCTTGCCGCGTGCCAGATTCCTCTCGGGACCGCCTGAGGCGAGTGCGCGGCCGAAGCCACCGTCGCCACCGTCACGGCGACCGCCCACGCCAGCGCGAGCACGGCGGCCTTGCCCGGCTTCCGCGCCGCGATCGCGCGCGCGTAGACATAGGCCAGAGGCAGGACCGGCAGCACCGCGAAGAGGATGGGCTGGCCGAGCGAAAGGAGCAGCGAGGGAAGCACGAGGGCCGGGATGACAGCGACCGCCAGGGCGGGTATCATGTCGCCGCGCAGTATAGGCGGATTCGTCCCGTCCTCGGAAGGAGAAGTCCATGCTCCCGGAGTTTCACAGCTCACCCATGCTCGATTACGCTCGCCCGGAGGCTGAGGCGGGGATGCGCGAGGCGCTCGAGCGGGTCCGCTCGAAGTTCGGCGCCACGTATCCGCTGGTGATCGGCGGGACGCGGATCACCACCAAAGAGACGTTCCAGAGCAAGAACCCCGCGAACCCCTCCGAGTGTGTCGGCAACTTCTCGAAGGCGGGGCTCGAGCACGTGGACCAGGCGGTGGCCGCGGCCGACAAGGCGTTTCCGGCCTGGTCTTCGATCTCGCCGGAAGAGCGCGCCCACGTGCTCCTGCGGGCCGCGGGTCTCTTGCGCCGGCGGCGCCACGAGATCAACGCGACCATGGTGCTCGAGGTGGGGAAGAGCTGGCCCGAGGCGGACGGAGACACCGCGGAGGCGATCGATTTCTGCGAATTCTACGCCCGGGAGATGATCCGCTGGGCCGGGCCTCACCCGCTCGTTCCCAATCCCGGCGAGTCGAACGACCTCTCCTACATTCCGCTCGGCGTGGGCGTGGTGATCCCACCCTGGAATTTTCCCTGCGCGATCGCCCTGGGGATGACGGCCGCGACGGTCGTCACCGGCAACACCGCCATCTTGAAACCGAGCAGCGACTCGCCCCTCACGGCCTGGAAGGTGTTCGAGATCCTGGAAGAGGCGGGCGTTCCTGCGGGGGCTCTGAATTTCCTCCCGGGCCCCGGAGGAACGATCGGCGACGCGCTGGTGGAGCATCCGCGCGTGCGCTTCGTGGCGTTCACCGGATCGATGGAGGTCGGGATCGGGATCAACGAGCGCGCGGCCAAGGTTCCGAAGGGGCAGATCTGGCTCAAGCGCGCGATCCTCGAGATGGGCGGCAAGGATTTCACGATCCTGGACGAGGACGCCGACCTCGAGGCGGGCGTGGCGGGTGTCTACGCGGCCGCGTTCGGGTTCCAGGGACAGAAATGTTCCGCCTGCTCCCGCGCCATCGTGCACGAGAAGCTCTACGATGAGTTCGTCGAGAAGCTGAGGGTGCGGACGGAGAAGACGACGATCGGTCCCACCGAGCAGCGCGACGTGTTTCTCGGGCCGGTGGTGAGCGCCTCGGCGGAGAAGAAGATCCTCGAGTACATGGAGATCGGGAAGCGCGAAGGAAGGCTGATCTCGGGCGGGGAGAAGCACTCGGGGCCGGGCTACTTCCTGAAGCCGACCGTCTTCGCCGACGTGAAGCCCGACGCGAGGATCGCCCAGGAGGAGATCTTCGGGCCCGTGCTCGCCGTGACCAAGGCGCGCTCCTTCGAGGAGGAAGTCGCCATCGCGAACGGCACGATCTACGGCCTGACGGGCGCCTACTACGGCCGCGACCGCGCGCGCATCGCGGAGGCGAAGCGCCGCCTCCATGTCGGCAATCTCTACCTCAATCGCAAGTGCACGGGCGCCCTGGTGGGAATCCACCCCTTCGGCGGGTTCAACATGAGCGGCACCGACTCGAAGGCAGGCGGGCGCGACTACCTGGGGCTCTTCCTCCAGGCCAAGTCCATCGCCGAATACGTGGGGTAGCGCCGAGGTAACAGCGGTCGCCTCCCGTCGACGCCCGTTGACGCGCGGGAGCTCCCGGAGCCCACGCCGTCTTCCCGCCCCGCGCGGCTAACCTACGCGCCGCGCCGCCGTTTCCGGAATCTCCCGCCTCGCCGCTCTCCCGGGCACGATCCGCGCAATACGGCATCGGTCTCCACGTCACGCCCCGTCGCGTCCATCCGGAGGTGATGCCGATGTTCCGTTCCACGCTTCTGATCGTGCTCGCATGTTTCTCGTTCCTCGCCGGCACACCCGTCCAGGCGGGCGTGCTCTCGCTCTCCGTCATCTCGGGAATCACCGACCTGCTCGGGGGGACCGACATCCCGGACCCCGTGGGTCAGGAGAGTCTTTCCGGCTCCACGCTCGCGCAGCTCGGCACGCCCCTCCTCTTCGATCCGAAGATGGACCTTCTGACCAGCCTCACCGTGCGGGTGACGAACACGTCCAGTGCCGCCGTGCTCTTCCCGGAGTTTCTGCCCGGCGTCTCGGTCCTGAGCGGGCTCAACTCCATTCCCGGCTATTCCTCGAAGCTCAACGTGGGGGCCGGAGGCGCGGCGGGGAAGACGGATCTCCCGGGAGCGGACGGCGCGATCAGCCGCACCGTGCTGGACACCACGTACGACCTGCTGGTGGAAGGAACTCCGGGAACGGTCTCGAACGGCGGAGGCGGCGGCGCGGGGACCGCGGTCGCCGAGAACTGGATCGCGCTCCAGGGGGCCTCCGGAGAGGCGCTCTCGAGCTACCTCGCGGGGAGAACCCTGAATCCAGGGGAATGGATCGACGTGCCGGGCTTCGCGACCATCACCGCGTTCCATCGCGCGGTGGACGATGCGCGGTTCGCCTTGGGGTTCGACCTTCCGACGTTCAACTCGGGAGGAATCTCGGTGACGACGGGCGCGTGGACGGGGAGCTGCTCGGGACCCAGGATCGAAGCGCCCCCGCCCGTGACCGAGACCCCGGCCGCGGTTCCGGAGCCGGCGAGCGTGACGCTTCTTCTGGGCGGTCTAGCGGTGGGCGCGGTCCGTCGCGGGCTCGCCCGATCGCGCCAGTAGGCCGGCGAGAATGTCGCGCGCGTAGGTGGGGAGGGTGTCGTCCCGCGCGCCCATGACCACGATGCGGTCGCCTCGGATCGCCCCCTCGATCAGCTCGTGGAGCGCCTCCTCGCGGGAAGGGAGGACACGCGCCGCGATCCCCGCGCGGCGCAGCGGCTCGGCGATGTCCTCGGAGCGAATCGTGCGTTCGGCGGTACCCCCGGCGTCGTAGATGGGCGCAAGGAGAAGGTGATCCCGGGGTCGCAGCACTTCGCGGAACGTTCCGATCAGCTCGTCGCGGAAGAACCTCGTCGGGCCGTAGCCGTGTGGCTGGTAGTAGATCCAGAGCGATCCGCCCGGCCTCAGAGCCTCGACCGCCATGCGGATCTTCACCGGGTTGTGCGCGAAGTCGTCGAACACGTCGATTCCGTCGGCCGCCCCGATCCGCTCGAGCCGCCTCCGCACGCCTCCGAACCGCTCGAGCGACCCGGCCGCCTGGGCGACCGGAATGCCCGCGGCGTAGGCCGCCCCGATGGCGAGCACCGCGTTCTGCACCGTGAGGATTCCCGGGAAGGGGACGCGTGCCGGCGTGCCCTCGATCGCGAAGCGGACGCCGTTGGGGTCGAGCCGGATCGAGCGCGCCACGAGGTCTTCCGTGATCCAGACGTGGTCGCTCTCCAGCGCGACGGTGAGGAACGAGAGATGGCCCGGGCGCGGAACGGCGGAGAGGGCGCTGTCGCCCACGTTCACCACGGCGCGCTCGCGGGTCCGCTCGAGCAGGCGGCCGAACATCTGGGTCGTGACGTCGATCTCCTTGTGGTCCCTGGTGAGGTTCGTGAGGACCGCGATCGAGGGAGAGAACTCCGCGACGCTTCCGTCGCTCTCGTCGGTCTCCACCACGAACCAGTCGCTTTGGCCCACGCGCAGGCTCCCGGGAGGGAACGATCCCAGGAGGTCCACCGCGGCGCCGCCACCCAGGAACGAGGGGTCGTAGCCGGCCTCGAGCAGGATGTGCGCGATCATCGCGGTCACCGTGGACTTGCCGCTCGTTCCGGCGATGGCGATCGTACGGCGCTCCGAGGCGAGCTGCGCGAGGAAGGAGCCGCGGCGAACGCGGGGCACGTCCAGCTCCCCCGCGCGCAAGAAATCAGGGTTCGTGGGCTCCACGGCCGTGGAATGGACGAGGGCGTCGAGGTCCGACCGGATGCCCGAGCCGTCCTGCGGCACGAGCGCCACGCCCGCCTCGATCAGCGCGTCGAAGATGGGCAGGGCCAGCCCACGGTCCAGGTTTCGGTCGGATCCGCTGACGCGCGCTCCCAGGAGGGAGACGAATTGAGCCAGGGGGGCCATCCCGCTGCCGCCGACACCGCTGAAGTGAAAGCGCTTCTCCGCGAGGGACTTCACGAGCCGAGTCTCCCTTTCCCTGGGTGCCGCGTCAACAGCGGCCTCCGCCGGGCACGCACGGTATCCAAACGCGATTGACGCGATGGGCCGCTGCCTTTAGCTTGTTTCGGTGGTTGTCCGGGGAAATGGGGCTGTAGCTCAATTGGGAGAGCGCTTGACTGGCAGTCAAGAGGTAGGGGGTTCGATCCCCCCCAGCTCCACTCTTTCTTACGGAATCCTGACCGGTTCCTCGACAAGCGATCCCTTCCATGCTTCCGCGGCCTTGAAGGCGAGATCGGCCGTCACGAACCGGTAGCCGTTCCCCTCCACAATCCCCTCGTAGTTTTCCCGTAACGACTCACGCAGGTGCCGGAGCGCCCACTCGAGCGCGAAGGCCGGTCCGAGACGTCTCGGCGGCGGGACGCGCTGGTCGAGCAGCATGGTGACGCTGTCGGCGCGGACGAACAGCTCGAGAATCCGGTCCCCGAACGAGCCGTCGTCCAGGACGCGCCCCTCGAGGTCCCTGCGGGCCTTCTGGAGGTCCCCGCAGATCGAGTTGAACTCGCGCACCAGCCCCTGCAAGTTCGGCCCGTCGTCGCGCGAACCGCCGCTCCCGATCCCCGGCGTGGTTGCGGTCAGCACGATCGCGAGCGTCATCGCGGGAAGAAAGACACTTCCATGCCGCGTTGTCGCGGATGTCCGTGGGTGCTGCATGTTGCGATTCTCCGATTCGGAACCGCCCCGAGCGGTCCCTGGTATAAATATCGGACGAAAGGGCGGGGAACTTAGGCCCTTTCGCTCATTTCGCATGTCGCGCAATGCCGCGGGCGCATTGACGAAGCCCAACCCCTCTGATAGGCTAATTTCACATGCCCCTTGAGAATCGCAAGTACCTATCGATTCGCGGACTTTGGCCGCTTTGGGCCATCGTCCTCGGCGTCCTCCTCGGCCCGGGCCTGTCCCTGGCCCAGGACCGCGTGTTTCCCGACCCGAAGGCCCACCCGCGGGTTCCGATCTACGACGCCGGCGCTCCGGTCCAGAAGAAGGTCCTGAAATCCGGGCTGACCATTCTGGTTCAAGAGCAGCGGACCAGCGAGCGGGTCGCCGGCGCGGTGGCGGTCCGGATGGGCACCGTGTACGAGACGGACGACGACGCCGGCCGCGGCCAGATCCTCATCAAGACGATCACCGCGGGCACGGAGACGAAGAGCGGCACCGAATTGGCGCTCCGGCTCCTGGCCGCGGACGCCCAGCTCGAATCGGGGGCGAATGCCGACCTGGGTCAGATCACGATTTCGACGAAGCGCGAGCAGGTAGAGCCCGCGATCGATCTACTGACCGATGTCGTGCTTCACCCCGCATTCCCCGACACCGCCGTGGACGCCACGCGGCAGCGCGCGCTCACGGCCGCGGCCGACCAGAACGAAAACCCGGTCCGCGCGTCCTACTCCACGTTCTTGAGCTCCATGTACCGCGGGAGCCCTCTCTCGCGGCCCGTGGCGGGAACGGTATCGGGGCTCGCCGGCTGCAGGCGCACAGACGTCGTGGCTCTCTACAAGAAGTACTTCGTCGGCGGGAACATGGTCGTGTGCTTCGTGGGGAATTTCGACGGGAAGAAGGTGATGGCGCGGCTGGAGAAAGCGTTCGCCGCAACCCCCGCCGGGAAGAAGCTGGATCCCGTGCCCGGGGACCCCGTCCCGCTCGCCGCCGACACGACCTTGACGGCGGAGCGCGACATGCTCGCGCCGGTGATGACGTTCGGATACGCGGCGCCGGGCTATCTGGAGCCGGACTTCGCCGCGTTCAAGATGATCGAGTCCTATCTCGCCGCGGCCGACCGGTCGCCGATCGCGCTCTGGATGCCGCAGACCGGCCTCGCCGCCTCGGTCGGCGTTCTCTACGCGCCGTATCCGAAGCGGTCGAGCATCGCCGTCTATCTGACCGCGGCCCCGAACCGGATTGCGGCCGCGCGCGACACCGTCGCCGCCGTCCTGGGGCGTCTGAAGACGCAACCGCTGGATGACGGGGAGTGGGCGGAGCAGCTGAAGCGGGTGCAGAACGGAACGTTCGCGAACCAGAGCGATCCTTTGGTCCGCGCGCGGTCCATGTCGCAATTCGAGGTGGCGGGCGCGGGCTACGATTATCTCCGCACGTTCGAGCAGGCCCTGCTGGGGTTGAATGCGGAGAGCGTCCGGGCGGCCGCGGAGCGCTGGTTCACGCACTCCTGCGAGTCGGTCATCGCGCCGGTCAAGGGCGAGAGCAAGCTCTAGCGTAAGGCAGCCCCCCGCTGGGACGCACAGGGAGGAGGGTCGGTGGGCGATGTGACGGGAATCCTCCTCATGATCCCGCCGCTCCTGTTCGCCCTCACGTTCCACGAGTACAGCCACGCGCTGGTGGCGACGCGCCTCGGTGATCCCACCGCTCGGCTCCTCGGAAGGCTCACGCTCAATCCCATCGCGCACCTGGACGTGGTGGGCACGCTGGTGTTCGTGATGACGCAGCGGATCGGCTGGGCGAAGCCGGTGCCCATCGACGAGCGCTATCTCCATCATCCGCGCCGCGACATCATGTGGATCGCGCTCGCGGGTCCGGTCTCGAACGTGACGCTCGCCTTGGTGTTCGGCACGATCGTTCGATTCGCGGCCCCTCACCCCGCGACCAGCATCACCCAGGCGGTTCTCCTGGCCATGGTGAGAGCGGGCGTGGTCTTCAATCTCGGGCTCGCGGCGTTCAATCTGATCCCCATCTTCCCGCTCGACGGCTCGCGGATCCTGACGGGACTCCTGAGCCGCGCGTGGGCCGAGCGCTACCGCGAGATGGACCGCGTGGGTCCGTTTCTGCTCCTGGGGATCGTGGTGCTGGGGATGACCACCGGATTCAATCTCTTCAGCTACGTGGTCTATCCGGTCATCACGGTGCTGGGAAATTTCTTCACCGGAGGAATGCTGTGAGCGGCCATTCGAAGCCCCGCATCCTGAGCGGCATGCGTCCCACGGGGAAGCTCCACCTCGGGAACTATCTCGGGGCGCTCCAGAACTGGGTCGCGCTGCAAGAGACGAGCGAGAATCTCCACATGGTCGCCGACTGGCACGCGCTCACCACGGACTACGAGCACGTGGACCAGATCGAGCCCAACACCATCGAGATGGTGATCGACTGGCTCGCGGCGGGCATCGACCCGGAGAGAAGCCCGGTTTTCATCCAGTCTCGGGTGAAGGAGCACGCGGAGCTTCACCTCCTGTTCTCGATGCTCGTGACGACGAGCCGCCTGGAGCGGAACCCCACCGTGAAGGAGCAGGTCCGCGACCTCCACCTGGAGGACTCGGTGAGCTACGGGCACCTGGGCTACCCGGTCTTGCAGGCGGCGGACATCCTGCTCTACAAGGCCAATCTCGTGCCGGTGGGGGAGGATCAGGTCCCTCATGTCGAGCTCACCCGCGAGATCGCCCGGAAGTTCAACGGCCTCTACGGGGAGATCTTTCCGGTGCCGGACTCGAAGCTGACGAAATTCGCCCGTCTTCCGGGGCTCGACGGGCGGAGGATGAGCAAGTCTATGGACAACGCCGTCTATCTTTCGGATTCTCCCGAGGAGATCGCGGCCAAGGTGCGGTCCGCGTACACGGATCCCAAGAAGCTCCGCGCGAACGATCCCGGGAATCCCGACGGGTGCGTGGTGTTCGCCTACCACCACGCGTTCAACGCGGGCAACGCCGAGGCGATCGGCGTCGACTGCCGCGCGGGACGGCTGGGGTGCGTGGTGGACAAGAAGAATCTGGCCGCCATCCTGGCCGAGAGCCTCCGGCCCTTCCGGGAGCGGCGGGAGGAGCTGGCGGCGCACCCCGAGCGTGTGCGCGAAGCGCTGCGGCACGGAGAGGAGCAAGCGCGGAAGATCGCGCAGGAGACC
>JBGPMB010000037.1:0-18694 GCA_041486775.1 Candidatus Eiseniibacteriota bacterium
CGTGTGACCGAAGTGTTCACCACCGAAGTCGTCGTGCCCGCGCCCGGCCAGGGCGCCCTCGGCATCCAGGTCGCCCGGACGTCGAAGGATCTGCTCAAGGCCGTGAAGCATCTCGACGACCCCATCGCACGCGTGGAGATCGAGGCGGAGCGCGCGTTCCAGCGCGAGATCACGACCGATCCCTCCGTGCCGGTCGGCGCGCTCGCGAAGCTGGACGGCGCCCATCTGCGCCTCGAGGGCGTGATCGCCGACCGCGATGGCGTCAAGGTCTACCGCGACGAAGAAGAAGGGAAGGCGGGGGACGAAGAGCAGATCGGGGTGCGGCTCGCGCGCCGGCTCCTTCTCGACGGGGCCCGCGCCCTCCTCTCCCCGGCGGAAAGCTCCCACTAGGGAACATGCTCGACCTCAAGCGGATCCGCACCGAGACCGATCGCGTGCGGGAAGCGATCGCATTCAAGAAAACGCAGGCCGATCTGGACCGCTACCTCCTCCTGGACGAGGAGCGGCGCGAGCTCCTGGTCGAGACCGAGCGATTGAAGCACGACCGGAACGCCGCTTCCGAGGAGATCGGCCGCCTGAAGAAGGCGGGACAGGACGCCGCGGACAAGGTCCAGGCGATGAAGCGGGTCGGCGAGAGGATCAAGGAGCTGGACGCGCGCATCGCCGACCTCGAGTCGGAGCTCCAGAAGATCGCCGAATGGATCCCGAATCTGCCTCACCCCTCCGTCCCGCGCGCCGAGGACGCGAGCGGGAACGTGATCGTGCGCGAAGCGGGCGCGATCCGGAAGTTCGACTTCAAGCCGAAGGCGCACTGGGAGCTGGCGGAATCGCTGGGACTCCTGGACTTCGAGCGCGCCGGGAAAGTCGCGGGCGCCGGATTTCTCCTCTTCACGGGGCGCGGCGCGAAACTCGAGCGCGCACTGATCCAGTTCATGATCGATCTCGCGGTCCGGCGCGGCTACACGGAGGTCTGGGCGCCGCATCTCGTCCGGCGCGAATGTCTCTTCGGCACCGGGCAGCTTCCGAAGCTGGAAGAGGACATGTACCGGATCCAGGGGGAGGATCTCTTCCTGAACCCCACGGCCGAGGTGCCGATCACGAACATCTATCGCGAGGAAATTCTGGACGGAGCGAAGCTTCCCATCCGTCACGTCGGCTACTGCGCGAGCTACCGGAAGGTGGCGGGCTCCTACGGACGCGATACGCGCGGGATGATCCGGGTCCACCAGTTCGACAAGGTCGAGCTGGTCAAGCTCGTCCGTCCCGAGACCTCTTACGACGAGCACGAACTGCTGCTCGCCGACGCCGCGGCCGTGCTGGATCAGCTCGAGCTCCCGCACCGGGTCGCGCTGCTCGCCGCCGGTGACCTGAGCTTCGCCGGGGCCAAGTGCTACGACCTGGAGACCTGGGCCCCCGGCGAGGGGCGCTGGCTCGAGGTTTCCTCGTGCACCAACTTCGAGGATTTCCAGGCCCGCCGCGCGGGCATCCGGTTCCGGCCCGAGGCCGGCGCGCGGGTGGAGTACGTGCACACGCTGAACGCGTCGGGGCTGGCGCTTCCGCGCACCTACGCCACGCTCCTGGAATACCACCAGACCGAGCGCGGAACCGTGCGGCTTCCCGAGGCACTCCTCCCCTACTGGGACGGCGATCGAGAGATCGGGCCCCTCTAAGGCTCGCCATGTCTGTATCCGGCCGTGAAGCAACGCCGCGAATGGTCCGGCCGCTTTCCTACAAGATGGTTCTCTTCCTCGCGGTCGTTCTGCTCATGGCCGGGCTGGTGCTCCACTCCAATTACCTGATCGGCCGCCTCAACAACGAGACGCAGAGTCTCTGCACCGTGCTCGCGCGCTTCTTCGCCGTCTCCACCTTCCAGGCTGCCGAAGAGCCGGGCCTGAACTCCATCTTCCGGGACGTCGTGGGCAACATCAATTTCCCGCTCATCCTCACCGACACGCGGGGCATCCCGCGCGCGTGGAAGCTGATCGGGATCCCGCCCTCCGCGGTGCCGGACACGGTGCTCCAGCTCGCCGCGGAAACGGGCGTGGTGCCCCCGCTGGTGAAGCGAATCCAGGAGCGGGCCAAGGCCATGGACCGCCGCCATCCGCCCATCGAGGTGGAAAGGCTCGGGAACCGCGGCGTGCTGGGCTACGTCCACTACGGCGAGCCGCCGCTCGTGGCGCAGCTTCGCTGGGTGCCCTACATGGAGTTCGGCGTCGTCCTGGCGCTCCTCGTGTTCGGATTCCTCGGATTCCGCGCGATCGCGGACGGCGAGCAGCGATTGCTCTGGGCCGCGCTGGCCAAGGAGACCGCGCACCAGCTGGGAACGCCGCTCTCTTCGCTCCTGGGATGGTCGGCGCACCTGCGCGAGGCGGCCGTGAGCGGCGAGACGACTCCGGAGCGGGTCGAGGCCATCGCCGCCGAGATCGATCTCGACCTGGAACGGCTCAACAAGGTCGCGTCCCGCTTCGGGCAGGTGGGCTCGGTTCCCCTGCGGAAGGAGGGCGACCTGACGGAGACGGTCGCCGGCGTGGTGAGCTACTTCCGCCACCGGCTCCCGCACTTGGGAAGCGAGCTCGAGATCCTCGAGCGCTACGAGCCCATTCCGCGCGTCGCCTACCACCCGGAATTGATGGAGTGGGTTCTCGAGAATCTCATCCGGAACGCGATCGACGCGAGCGACAAGCCGCGGGGCACGATCGAGGTGTCCTTGAACTGGCGCCACGAGCGGCGCGAGGTCGAGCTTCTCGTGAAGGACAACGGCCGTGGGATGACCGCCTCGGAGCGCCGCCGCGCGTTCCATCCGGGGTTCACCACGAAGCGGCGCGGGTGGGGATTGGGCCTCGCGCTTGCGAGGCGCGTGGTGCGCGAGTATCATCAGGGCCGAATCTCCATCGTGGAATCCATGCCCGGCCGCGGGACCACAGTCTCCGTGGCGCTGCCCGTCGCGCCTTCCTCGAACGCCGGTTCCGCCTGACCCCAAGAGCCAACGCCATGGCCTCCCAAGACCGAAAGATTCTCTGGGCCGACGACGAGATCGATCTCCTGAAGCCCCATATCCTGCTCCTGGAATCGAAGGGCTACCGGGTGACCTCGGTTTCGAACGGCACCGACGCGGTCGCGTGCGCCGCGCGCGAGAAATTCGACGTGGTGCTGCTGGACGAGTCGATGCCGGGGCTGGGCGGCCTCGAGACCCTCGAGGCCATCAAGGAGCGCGATCCTCTGGTCCCGATCGTGCTCGTCACGAAGAACGAGGCCGAGTCGCTCATGGACGAGGCCATCGGAAAGCGGATCGACGACTATCTCATCAAGCCCGTCCGCCCCGCGCAGATCTTCCTGGCCCTGAAGCGATTATTGGAATCCGACCGATTACAAGATAATCAGCGCACGCGCGACTACGTGGCGGAGCTGAACCGGATGCGCGCGGAATCGACCGGAGGGCTGGATTGGCGCGGCTGGGTCGATCTCTACGTCCGGAGCGCGCAGTGGGACGTGGAGCTGGACCGCGTGGAGGACGTGGGGCTCCGGCAGGCGCACCAGGACCAGCGGCGCGAGCTGAACGTCGAGTTCGGACAGTACGTGGAGACGAACTACGCCTCCTGGGTCGGCGGAGCGCGAGAGAGCTCGCCGCCGCTCTCCGTGGACGTGATCGAGCGCTGGGTGGCGCCGCTTCTTCGGGAGAAGCGCCACGTCTACTTCATCGTGGTGGACTGCATGCGTCTCGACCAGTGGCTCACCGTCGAGCCCCTGGTCCGCGAGTTCTTCGACGTGACGGTGGACCATCACGTCTCGATCCTGCCCACGGCGACGCCCTACTCCCGGAACGCGATCTTCGCGGGACTCTTTCCGGACGCGATCCAGAAGCAGCACTCCGAGTACTGGCACGAGGGAGCGGGAGACGAGCGGAGCAAGAACCGCTTCGAGCGGCAGCTCCTCGATCTCAATCTGAAGAGGTTGGGCATCGACCTTCTGTCCCCGCCCAAGTACATCAAGATCTACAACGCCGAGGAGGCGAACAACGTGCGTCGGAACGTGGTCACGTTCCAGAACATCCCGCTCGTCGCGCTGGTGTTCAATTTCCTCGACATGCTCACGCACGGCCGCTCGGAGTCGGACCTCCTCCGCGAGCTGGCCCCGGACGAATCGGCGTTCCGCTCGGTGATGCGCTCCTGGTTCCTCCACTCCTCGCTCTTCGACGCGCTGAAATGGATGTCGAAGCAGGACTGCACGGTGATCCTCACCACCGACCACGGAGCGATCCTGAGCCGGCGCTCGGCCCTGGTGTACGGGAATCGGGAGACTTCCACGAATCTGCGCTTCAAGTTCGGCTCGAACCTGGCCTGTGACCCGAAGTTCGCGGCCCAGGTCAAGGATCCGGCGCGCTTCCGGCTCCCGGCGGACGGGAGCAACAAGAACTACATCATCGCGAAGGAAGATTTCTATTTCGTGTACCCGACGAATTTCCACGAGTACGAGAACAAGTATCGGGGGAGCTTCCAGCACGGCGGCATCTCCCTGGAAGAGATGATCCTTCCCACGGCCACCCTCACGCCTCGAGGGTAGATCTCGTGGACCCGGCCCGCCGTTCGCTCCTGCGCGGAGCGGAAGAGACGCGATCGTGGGGCCGCCGCCTCGGCCGTCATCTGCTTCCCGGCGACTGGGTGGCCCTGAACGGGGACCTGGGAACGGGAAAGACCACGCTCGTATCCGGTATCGTCGAAGGGATCCATCCCGGCATGCGGAGCAAGAGCCCCACGTACGTGCGCGTGGAGGTGTACGGCCGAGCCCCCGCGATCGTCCACGCGGACCTCTATCGTCTTGATGCGCCCGAGGAGTGGGATACGCTCGGGATCGAGGATCTGGCGGAGGGGGGCGCGATCGTCGTCGTGGAATGGGCCGACAAGGCGGCGGGCCGGCTTCCGGAGAGTCGGCTCGAGCTCACGCTTCGATACGCGGGGCCCGACGCGCGGGAGATCCGGATCGAGCCGCGGGGGGAACGCTGGCGGACCCTCCTCGACCAAGGCGCGCTCGAACCGGCGTGAACGGGGCGCGCTTCGTCCTGGGGATCGACACGGCCGGCCGTTTCGGCTCGATCGCGCTCGCGGAGAACGGATCGGCTCTGGCCTGGGAGCCGCTCGCTCCCGGCGAGCACTCGAGCGGGCTTTCGGGCGCGGGGGAACGCATCGTGAGCGGCAGGACTCTGGCATGGAGCGATCTCAAGGGGGTCGCGGTGTCGAGCGGTCCGGGCTCCTTCACCGGCCTTCGGATCGGCCTCGCCTGGGCGAAAGGGATCTGTCTCGGCTCGCCCGCGAAGCTGATGCTCGTTTCGGCCCACGACGCGAATGCCTACCGCCACCGGTACCTCGGGGGTTGGATCGCCACCGTGCTCTCGGGGGAGCGCGGCCAGGCGCAGGCGGCGCTGTGGTCGGGCGGCGAGAGCTTGGTGCGTGTCTGGGGCCCCGAATCCGTGCCGGAGGGTAACCTGGTCGAATCGCTCCGGGCCGCCGCGGCCGCCGCCGCCGCGGTGATCGGGACGTCGATCGCGGTCGCGGGGCCCGATCTCAAGCAGGAGGTGCTCGGAGCGCTTCGCGAGGCCGGATTTCGCATTCTCGCCGACGCCGACGCGCCGCCGACCGCCGCGGCGGTCGCGGAGATCGGGGATCGAATGCTGCTCGCGGGCGAGGAAGCGGACCTCGCCCGGTCCGCCCCGGCCTACGGACGATCGCCCAACGCGCGGAAACCGACGCCTTGACCGAAACCGAATCCCTCCGCATCGTGCCCCTCCAGCGGGAGCACTTGGACCAGATCCTGTCGATCGAGCGCCTCTCGTTCACCGATCCCTGGACCCGCGGGATGTTCGAATCGGAGCTCGACGTCGAGGCTCGGGGCTATGCTCGCGGAGCGGTGAGGTACCGGAGCCTGATCGGATACATCTTCGCCGTGATCATCCCGGACGAGGCCCATATCGGAAACCTGGCGGTCACTCCCTCCGAACGCGGGCAGGGCGTCGCCCAGGAGCTTCTGAACCAGCTCGCGCGGGACGCAGGCGTTGCGGGGGTGACCCGGGTGACGCTCGAGGTTCGGGCCTCCAACCACACGGCACGTAAGTTCTATTACAAGAACAACTTCATCGATATCGCGATCCGAAAGAACTACTACCGGAGCCCGGTGGAGGATGCTATCGTCATGTATCGTGTCCTCCCGGAGGATCCGAGCGTATGAGCTGGCTCAAGAAGTCCAAAGAAGGGCTCAAGACGACGCAGCGGAAACGGGAGCTGCCGGACGGCCTCTGGACGAAATGCGAGGAATGCGGCGAGATCCTGTATCACAAGGAACTCGAGCGGAACCTCTGGACGTGCTCCAAGTGCTCCTACCATTTCCGGATATCCGCGCGGAGCTACCTCAAGATCCTGCTCGATGAAGGATCCTTCGTGGAGCGCTTCTCCGAGGTCGTCTCCACCGATCCGCTCAAGTTCCGCGACACCAAGCGCTACGTCGACCGCCTCCGCAAGGCCCGCGAGGAAACCGGACTGAGTGAGGCGATTCTGGTGGGCGAGGGGACGATCGAGGGGCGCCCGCTCGTGATCGGGGTCATGGACTTCGCCTTCCTCGGCGGAAGCCTGGCCTCGGCGTCCGGAGAGCGGATCGCCCGCGGCATCCTTCTCGCGCTGGAGAAACGCCACCCCCTCGTGCTCCTCTCCTCCTCGGGCGGGGCCCGGATGTTCGAGGGGATTCTCTCCCTGATGCAGATGGCGAAGGCGAACGCGCTCCTGGCGAGGCTCAGCGACGCGGGCGTTCCCTATATTTCCATCATGACCCATCCGACCACCGGCGGCGTCACGGCCAGCTTCGCCTCCGTCGGGGACGTGATCCTGGCCGAGCCGCGCGCGCTGATCGGGTTCGCCGGCCCCCGCGTCATCAAGCAGACGATCAACCAGGAGCTCCCGGAAGGATTCCAGCGCTCCGAGTTTCTCCTGGCGAAGGGGATGGTGGACCGCATCGTCCATCGAAACGAGCTCCGGAAGACCCTCGGGTGGCTGCTCCAGTTCTTCGCGGCCGCGGCGCAGTTGCCGCAGAAGCCGCGCCGCCGCGCCGGCGAGACTCTGGCGCGCTTCCGCGCGGTCGGCGGCCCGATCGCCTCGACCCCGGCGCCCGCGCCCGCGCCCATCAAGCCTCCGGACGAGGTCCCGGTCGAAGCGGGGTCCCGCGCCCCCTTCGAGCCTGCGCTCACGCCCGGGCCGAACGGCTCGCCGGTCCCGCATCCGGACGCGAAGCCCTCGGAGGCGCCGGAAGAAGCCGCCGAGCCCAAGCCCGGCGGCTCTGCCGCGTTCCCCGCCGATCAGGAGATACCCATCCGCGAATGAAGGCGCCCGCGGGCGCCACCCTGACCCGGCGCCTCGATGAGATGTACCGCTTCGAGAGGAGCGGCATGCGCCCGGGCCTCACCGGAATCGAGCGCCTGCTCGAGACGGCAGGCCGTCCCGATGGCGCGTTTCCCTCGATTCTGGTCGCGGGGACGAACGGCAAGGGCTCGACCGCGGCGCTCCTCCATTCCATCCTCCGCGCGGCGGGACTCAGGACTGGTTTGTACACCTCGCCCCATCTCCTCCGCTTCCACGAGCGCATCCGGGTCGAAGGAAGCGAGATCGGCGACGAGGCCCTGGAGGCGCTCCTCGAGCGCTGGTGGCCCCGTTTCGAGGAACTGGCTCCATCCTTCTTCGAAGCGGCGACCGCGCTGGGCTTCGACCATTTCGCGGCGTCCGACCTCGACGTCGCCGTGGTCGAGGTCGGCCTGGGGGGGCGCCTGGACGCCACGAACATCCTCACCCCGCGGATCTCGGTGATCACCACGATCAGCAGCGACCACGAGGAGATACTGGGCAGAACGCTGGGCCGGATCGCCGCCGAGAAGGCCGGGATCGTGAAGCCCCATGGCACGGTCGTCTGCGGGGTCCGGGGGGAGGAAGCGTGCTCGGCCATCGCGGCCGCGGCTTTAGAACGGGGAGCCAAGGTGAGCTGGCTCGGCACCTCCGCGCGGTACCAGACCCGCGGGGTGAGCCTCGATGGAACCGAGCTCGACCTCGAAACATCCTCGTTCTCAGGGAGGCTCCGCACGAAGCTCTTGGGAGAACATCAGGCCAGGAACGCGGCGCTGGCGGCGCTGGCCGCGGAGACGTGGCTTCAGGGGAAGCCCCGGGCCGAGATCGCCGCCGCCATCGAGCGCGGGATCTCGGGCGCCCGCTGGCCGGCGCGCGCGGAGCTGGTGCGCGAGGATCCGCCGGTGCTGGTCGACGTCGCGCACAACACCGAAGGCGCCGGAGCGCTCGCGGAAACCGTTGCCGCCCTCTTCCCGGGCCGAAGCGTGGCCTTCGTCGTGGCGCTGTCGCGCGACAAGGCGCACGTGGATTTCCTGAGGCGCCTGGGCTCCGTGGCCGCGCGCTTCTACCTCACCGAGTTCGAAGGGGAGCGCGCGACCCCCGCCTCCTCGCTTCTCGCCTCCGCCCCGTGCGGGCACCTTTCGTGTGAGGCGGTCCCGTCGATCCCCGAGGCGCTCGATCGCGCCGTCGCCTGGGCCCGGGGCTCCGGGGGCGTGGTGGTCGTGGCCGGATCGTTCTTCCTCCTCGCCCGCGCCCTGCCGCACCTGGGAGCTCCCGTACCCCATGCCATTTGACGGCCGGCACGCCGGCCCGATCCTCGTTCTGCCTCTCGTGGTCTCCGTTGCTCTCGCCCTTGCCATGGCCTCGGCCTCACCAAGGCTCGCGGGCGCCCAGTCCGCCGGGAAGGCGATCGACGACACCTACCACATGAAGGCGGATCGACTCGAGGGGTCGGCGGGGGCGAACGACGACGTCTACACGGCGATCCACGTCACCGTGGTGCACGGGACGACCACGGTGACGGGAGACTCCGCGCACGTCTATCGGCAGCGGGAGCAGGTGGAGGTGATGGGCAACGTGATGATCGTGGATGGATCGACCCGGATGTGGGGGGACGACGCCACCTACGACCGCAAGACGCGCGTGGCGACCCTGCGCGGGAACGTGCGCATCCAGGAGGGGACGGCGCGAATCACCGGCCGCGAGGCGCGTTTCTACCGGAACCAGAATCTCTCGGTCATCGAGGGGAGCCCGCAGATGATGGATTCCACGCGGACTCTGACCGCGAACCAGATCACCTACGACCGGGGCCATAACGAGGTGGTGGCGATGGGAAACGTGATCGCGGTGGACCGCGCGGAGAGCACCACCGTCCGCGCGGGCCGCGTCCGGTACGACCGGACCCGAAACTACGCCTGGGCGACCCAGAGTCCGGTTCTCACCATCGAGGAATCGGGGGGGAAATCGACGCGCATTCACGGGCTCGCGATGGAATTCGACAATACGAAGAAGGCGGTCCTGGCGCTGGGCGACGTGCTCGTGGAGCGCGACAAGCTCCAGGCGAAGGGGGACCGTGGCGAGTTCTACGGGAACGAAAACCGAGCCCTCCTCGTGGGACATCCGCACGCCTGGGACGACGAAGGCGAGGTGAAGGGGGACACGCTGGAGATTCGCTTCACCCAGCATCGCGTCGCCTCCGTCCAGGTGCGCCCCCACGCCACGGTGAAGTACCAGGCGGCGAGCGAGCACGGGCGCGGCGAGCGGAACGAGGCCGTCGGAGACACGGTGACCCTCTTCAATCCCGACGAGGAGACGCGGCGCGCCGTCATCGTGGGGCACGCCCGCAGCTCCTACTGGCCCAGCAGCGCGGACAGCGCCCAGGGCGGCCGGAACGTTTCGAGCGGCGACAGCATCCTCGTGGAGTTCGCGAACGGGCGGGCGCGCAAGGCCACGGTGGTGGGCCAAAGCGAGGGCACCTACTACATGGCGGCGGAGGGGGACACGAACCGCGTGAACCAGGCGGAGCGGGTCCGCTACCGCGGCTCGCGGATCATCTACGACGTGGACCAAGACGAGGTGGACGTCCTGGGCACCGCCGACGTGAACTACAAGGAGCTGCGCCTGAACGCGGAGAAGGTGACGTTCAACACCAAGACCGAGCGGATGCGCGCGGAGGGAAAGCCGATCCTCTACGACGGGAAGGACAAGATCGTGGGAAACGCCATGACCTACGACCTCACGATCCGTCGCGGCACAATCTACGGAGGGAAGACCGAATACGAGAAAGGCTATTACTACGGGGAGCAGATCCGGAAGGTCTCCGACGACGTCCTCGACGTGAGGAACGGGAGCTACACGACCTGCGAGCTGGACGAGCCCCACTATCACTTCGGAAGCAGCAAGATGAAGGTGCTCCTGCGCGACAAGGTGATCGCGGCCCCGGTGGTGTTCTACATCAAGCACATTCCGATCATGGCGCTCCCGTTCTACGTCTTCCCGATCCGCCCGGGACGGCATTCAGGCTTTCAACTTCCGCAAGTGGATTTCGGATCCTCGAGCACCGGCGGGAGATTCATTCGGAACATGGGCTACTACTGGGCCGTGAACGACTATCTGGACGCCACCCTGTGGGGGGACTACTACCAGGACCAGAGCTGGATCGCGCACTCGCAGACGCGCTACCAGAAGCGGTACAAGTGGTCGGGGGAGATCAATTCATCCTTCCAGCACACCCTGGGGCTCCGGGGCTCCGACAAGTGGGACTTCTTCGGCCGGCACTACCAGGTCCTGGGCCCGAATTTCACCCTGACGGGACAGGGGAATTTCGCGAACTCGAAGGACTACCTGAAAGATCAAACCATCGGCCGCTCGGTCCTTCTACGCGTGCAGCGGGACCTTCGCTCTCAGCTCTCCTTGAGCAAGAGCTGGAGCGGCGCCTCGCTCAATATCGGCGCGCTGCGCACTCAGGACTTGGACCCGGACCCGGGCGCTCTCCGATTACAAGAACAGCTCCCGTCCGTGAGCTTCTCCTTGTCCTCGCGCCCTCTGGGCCATCCCGCGCGCGGCAAGGAAAATGCCCGGCTCCCCGGGCTCTCTTCGACTCTATTCAGCTTCAGGTCCACGCTCCTGGGCGAGCACGACGAGTTCTTCAAGGCGCATCCCGAGACGACCGTGGTTCTGGATACGCTCGGCGTGCCGGACACGACGGTCACCTCGGTGGACACCAAGATCACACAGGTCGCGGCCCGGCACGACCTGACGCTCACCGATGTCCGGACCTTGTTCGGATTCCTCCGCGTGAGCCCCAGCATGAGCTACTCGGAGATCTTCTACAGCAGGGACGCGGCCGGAAATCGAAATCAGCGGGCGGGGGTGTGGAGCGGAGGGCTCAACGCGAACACCGCGATCTACGGCACCTTCCGTCCCTCTCTCGGGCCGCTCCGGGCGATCCGCCACGTCATCACCCCCTCGGTGGGCCTCGTCTACCAGCCGGCGTACCCCAAGCTGAACTACGTGGACGCGAGCGGGATCCGGCGGGCCCGCTTCACCGGCCTGAGCGGAATCTCGCTCTCGGCGTCGGAAGCGCGCTATCTCACGTTCTCTCTTCGGAACGACATCCACGCCAAGGTGGGGGACCCGGCCCAGCCCAAGATTCTCAACAACCTGATCCAGCTCACCACTACGGGGAGCTACAACCTCCTCGCGGACCGGGTGGGGCAGAAACCTCTCTCCGATTTGTCCAGCGTGCTGCGCGTCCAGCCGTGGAGCCGGGGATCGGTGGACATGAACTTCGCGCACAACCCCTACGACGGAAAGCTGCTCAACTTCGGCGTCTCCAGCGGCCTCTTCTTCCAGGGAACACGGCGGGCCCAGCTCCAGCAGGAGCAGGGGGAAATGGATCCCGCGGCGCGGGCGGTCCAGGCGCCGACCGGCTGGACGCCACCGGGCCTCCTCCCGTCGGATCTCCCGTGGACGGCCTCCCTTTCCCTGAGCCACACGGGCTCCGCGGGTCGGCTCCCGACGGGCGGGTACTCTCGCTGGAGCTCGAAGACGACCGCGAACGGCTCGGTGGGCATCAACCCCACGAGCCATTGGAGGGTGGACTATTCGGCGCAGTTCGACATCGACGGTCGGAAGTTGATCTCCTGGAATTATTCGGTGAAACGGGACCTTCACTGCTGGGAAGCGCAGTTCACGCGGAGTTTTTCCGGGGGAATCACCGAGTACTACTTCAAGATCAACGTGAAGAATCTGCCGGAGGTCTATTACGAGCAAGGCTCGAAGGGCTTGCGCGGCTTCGGCGGGATTCAGAACCAATTCTGATCGAAGAACCCGCGTCCGCATCAGGAATCCATTTGACACCCCCTGGGGTGCGTCGTAACTTCACGCCCGTTGTTCATACGAGAGGAGGTGACACAGAATGAACAAGACGGAACTCATCGCCACCGTTGCAAAGAAGACCGGCCTCTCGGCGCGCGAGGCGCGTGCCGCCGTGGAAACGCTTTTCTCTCCCGGCAAGGAAGGTCTGATCGCGGCCGCTCTCATGACCGGGAAGAAGGTCCAGATCACCGGATTCGGGACCTTCGAGACCCGCAAGCGCAAAGCCCGTGAAGGTCGCAATCCCCAGACCGGAGAGCGCATCAAGATCGCTGCATCCCGGTTCCCGGCGTTCCACGCGGGAAAGGCATTGAAGGACCGCATCAAGAAGTAGGGAACCCCCCCAATCGGCTTTGTGAAGGAGCGGGCAGCTCAGGCTACCCGCTCCTTCTCTATTCGGATTACGAAATCCCCGTCCCGTGCCGAAATGTTGAACCCGAAGGCTCTTGCGGGGTATAGTTTCCAGCGTTCTCCCTCGGACTAGGATGGAGGTGAATTCACTGACGCGGTTTCGGGCCTTACTCTTTCTCCTTGTCGCCGCTGGTCTTGCGGCATTGAGCCCCCGGCTCATGGGGAAGGGTACGCCATGCGACATCCTGATTCAGAGCACCACGGATGTGTACGGCGAACTCGCTCCCTGTGGCTGACACGCTCATCCGCTAGGCGGACTCGCCCGGAGGGCGAGCCAATTCAAGGTGGGCGCCCTGAAGTTCCCGAACCATTTCCGCGTGGATTCGGGTGACTTCTTCGGCATGGCCGGGGACCAGGATTCCCTGAAGAGCGAGTACATGGTCCAGGCCATGGACAAGCTCGGGTACGACGTCGTCACTTTGGGCGAGCGGGAGTTCAATTTCGGACAGGCGTTCCTGCTCGGCGCGTTCAAGAAGACGAAGATCGACGTCGTCTCCTCCAACCTGGTTTACGCGGACACCAAGAAACCCTTCGTGAAGCCCTACGTCATCCGCAAGATGTGCAACGCGCGCGTCGCGTTCTTCGGTCTGATCGGGACCGACGTGAAGCTCCGGACTCTCGCGAGCGAGCGCGGCCTCATGATCCAGGACCCGGTCGCGACCGCGAAGGCGCTCGTTCCCGAGCTGCGCAAGAAGGCGGACGTGATCGTGCTCCTCTCGCACATCGGCCTTACCGAAGGGCAGAAGCTCACCCTGGAGGTCCCGGGCATCGACGTGATGGTGTTCGGGCACCAGCCGGGCCTCTTCCGGGAGATCACCAAGACCAACGGCGTCATCAACACGCGCTCCGGCGAGCGCGGGCAGTACATCCCCGGCATCCACCTCGTCGTGGAAGACGGAAAGCTCGCCTCCTACGACGGCGAGGTGGTCACGCTCGACGACAAGGTGCCCGCCGACGACGACATGAACCGCTCGGTCGATGCCTTCAACGACGAGATGAACCGGCGTTTCTCCCAGGCGCCCCCGCCGAACCCGCAGGCCAACCCGCCATCGCTCGCGGGGGACCATTACCTGGGTGAGAAGAACTGCCGCCGGTGCCATGAGGCCGAATACGAGATGTACTCCGCGCAGAAGCACGCGGAGGCGTTCGCGACCCTCACGAAGAACCAGCGCGACTCGTCCCCCGAGTGCCTGCCGTGCCATGTCGTCGGCTACGGCCAGCCGGGCGGATTCTCCGCGAAGCAGACCACGCCCGACCTCGTGAACGTGCAGTGCGAGAACTGCCACGGCATGGGCACCAAGCACCCGGAGAAGGGGAACGCCGCGGTGGTGGGTCCCGAGGTCTGCCTCACCTGCCATACCCACGAGCAGAACCCGGAATTCGATTACGATCAGGCGCTGACGCACATTGTGCACTGGCATCAATAGCCTTCGCCTCCCGGCGGTTCTCGCCGCGGCGGCATGGCTTCTCCTCCCCACCGGCGTCTCCGAGGCTCAAAGCCTCAAGCTCTCCTCGCTCCGGCTCCCCCCCGACGTCGCGGCCGGTAGCTGGGTCGCCTATCAGGTCAACGTCACGTCCCAGAATCGTCCGCCGCGGCGCTTCACGCAGCGGCTGGCGGTGGTGTCCCGAGAGGGCACGGGGGCCGAAGCCGGCGCCTGGGTGGAGTTGAAGACGATCGAGAGCGGCAAGGCGCGCATCGAACGGGGATTCTTCATGCCGCCGGACGCCGGGCGGGATGCCGTGGACTCGAGCTTCGTCGACGATGCCCCCGCGACCGACGAGCGGCCGGTATCCGACGCTCCGTCCGTCGCCGCGCCGACCGCGGGCGCTTCGCATTCCTCCCCGCCCGCGAAGCTCAAGCTCGCCCGGTATCAGAGGCTCACTCCGGAGGGAAAGCTCTACGAGTACGCGGTCGACGAGGAGGGGGCCCCGCTGGCCGATGAGGACGTCTCGGCGATGGACATGTTCGAGTTCTCCGGGCGCGGGAGCGCCGACACGCTGGCGCCCGACACCCTTCGGGCCGGCCGCAAAGTCATTCCCTGCCGCGTGCGGTGCGTGCGTCGCTCCGGCACGCAGGATTGGCAGGGGGACGACACCACCTATGTGAACCGCGCCGTGATGAGCCGCACGTATTGGAGAAACCCGTGGATCCCGGTGACCGGTTACGCGCGCCTGGTGGTCGAGGTGTCCACCGAGCGGATTCCCGTTCGCGCCGCCTCGCCGCCCGATTCGGCCGCCCGCGGCCCGGCCGGCGCCTCCGCGGCATCCGCCGATACGGCGGGAGCAGGCACGGTCGCCCCGGCCGGGCGAGAACCCGGCGCCGCGAATCAGACCTCCTTCTACCGAGCCGAGGCCACGCTGATCGACCTGGGGCGGGACGCCGTTCCGGAGATCACGCAGGTCCCCGAACCTGCACCACAGGAGTCCACCCCGAGGCCCCGGAACATCATCAAGTAGCGCCCCCTAGAGCATCCCCCGGCAGGCCCGCTCCACCCCCAAATCCCTCCAGATCGGTTCCCCTCGAGCCGATAGGTGCGTCGAAGAAGGCCGTAGATCCATTTCGGCCCTCACGAGTTCCTTCGGTCCCTCACGAGGAGCGTTCATGGCCGCCGGCGGGCGAAAGCCACTCGGACAAAGCCTGGTCGAGCAAGGGCATCTCACGCGCGAGGCGCTTTCCCGCGCGCTGGAGGAGCAGCGCCGCACCGGGCAGGCGCTCCGCGAGGTGCTGCTCCGGCTCGAGCTGGTCTCGGAAGAGGCGATCCTCGACTACTACGAGGAGCAGCTCGGCATTCCGCGCATGGATCTCACGACCTACGTGCTGGAGCCGGAGATCGTGCGGCTGGTGCCGGAGCGGATCGAGCGGCAATTCAAGCTCGTCCCGCTCTTCAAGATCGGGAACACGATCACCATCGCGATGGTGGATCCGCTCGACATCGTGGCGCTGGACGAAGTGAAGCTGGCGACCGGGCTCGAGGTCGACGTGGTGGTCTCTCCGGAGCCCCACATTCGCGAGGCGATCGACCGCTACCATCCGCTGGGGGGCGGACTCGAGCTCCTCGTGCGGGAGCAGAAGAAGGGCGCCGTCGGGGAGGAGACGGTCGTCCGGACCGAGGAGGAAGGGCCGGTCATCCGCTTCGTGAACGCGGTCGTGCATCAGGCCGTCCGCGAAGGGGCCTCCGACCTCCATTTCGAGCCCGACGAGTCGAATCTCAGGATCCGTTACCGCGTGGACGGAATCCTTCGCGAGGCGTCGGTCCAGTCGAAGTCGATCCACGCTTCCGTGGTGTCGCGCGTGAAGATCATGGCTTCGCTCGACATCGCCGAACGGAGGCTCCCCCAGGACGGGCGGGCGCGGATCGAGATCTCGGGGAAGGACTACGATCTCCGCGTCTCCACCTTCCCGACGATTCACGGCGAGAACGTGGTGCTGCGCGTGCTGGACAAGACCAGCGCCCTGCTCGGCACCTCCGAGCTGGGGCTGGCGCCCGAGCCTCTCGAGGCGCTGTCGCGGATGATCGAGCGTCCGAACGGGATCGTGCTCGTGACCGGCCCGACCGGAAGCGGGAAGACCACGACGCTCTATTCCTGCATCGGCAAGATCAACACCGTCGAGCGGAACATCGTGACCCTGGAGGATCCGGTGGAGTACCACATCCCCTCGATCCGCCAGACGCAGGTGGATCCCGACGCGGGCTTGACCTTCGCGCGCGGGCTGCGCGCGCTCCTGCGCCAGGACCCGGACGTGATCATGGTCGGCGAGATCCGCGACGCGGAGACCGCCGAGATCGCGGTCCGCTCCGCGCTGACGGGCCATCTGGTGCTCTCGACCCTGCACACCAACGACGCGGCGGGCGCGCTTCCGCGGCTCCTGGACATGAAGATCGAGCCCTTCCTCCTCTCCTCGGCGATGCTGGGGGTGGTGGCGCAGCGTCTCGTGCGCCGGGTGTGCGAGAAGTGCAAGAAACCCAGCGTCCCCCCGGCCGAGGCCCTCGCGGAGCTCGGTACCACGGCGGCGCAGGGGAACTTCGTGGTCGGCGCCGGTTGCATGGCCTGCGGCCAGACCGGTTACCGGGGCCGGCTCGGGATCTTCGAAGTGCTGGTGGTCACCGACGAGATTCGCGACCTGATCGTCTCCCGCGCGTCGACCGAGGACATCGCGCGCGCCGCGCGTCGCTCCCGCATGGCGACCCTGCGCGACGACGCGGTCCGAAAGGCCGCCCAGGGGATCACGAGCCTGTCCGAGGTGATCCGGGTCACGCGGAAGAACCTCACGACCCAGGACCTGGACCAAGACGTCCTGCCGGTCCGGAAGTAGACGATGCCCGCCTTCCGCTACCGCGCCCTGAGTCCCGCGGGCGAGGCCCAGCAGGGACTCCTCGATGCCTCCGACCTGGATCAGGCGGTGGACCGTCTCCACAACATGGGGCTCGTCCCCGTGCGCCTGGAGCCCCAGGGCGCATCCAAGCTCCGCGCGAGCCGGCTTTCGTTCCTCGAGAAGAAGGTCGCCCCGCGCGACCTGATCCTCTTCACGCGCCAGCTCGAGACGATGCTCGACTCGGGGCTGCCGATCCTCTCCTCGCTCGAGAGTCTTCACGCGCAGACGACGCATCCGAGGCTCAAGCCCGCGATCGACCGCGTCCGTTCCGACGTCGAGCAGGGGTCCACCCTGACCGAGGCGCTCCGGCGGCAGCCGGACTGTTTCCCGCGGATCTACGTGAATCTCGTGTACGCGGGGGAAGAAGGCGGTCTCCTGGCCCAGATGCTGGATCGGGTCGCCACGTTGCTCGAGTACGAGGCCGAGACGGAGCAGCGGATCCGCTCCGCCACGTTCTATCCGACCCTCATCATCACCGAGCTCTGTCTGGCGTTCCTGGTCCTGATCAAGTTCGTGCTGCCCCGGTTCGCGTCGCTCTTCCGCAAGTTCGACACCCAGCTTCCGCTCCCGACCCGGGTGCTGATCGGGTTGAGCGACTTCTTCGAGAAGCAGTGGATTCCGTTCCTCTTCTTCCTGGGCTGCGCCGTGCTGGCCGGCACTCTCTGGAGCCGGTCCGAGCGGGGTCGCTGGAAGATCGACCGGACGGTGATCCAGGTCCCGATCTTCGGTCCCATTTTTCTGATGACGATCATGTCGCGCTTCTCGCGCGTTCTCTCCGCGCTCCTGGCCAGCGGTATCCCCATCGTCCAGGCGCTCGACATCGTGCGCGGCGTGGTGGGGAATCGTGTCGTGGAGGCCGAGGTCGACAAGATGCGCGACGGGGTCGTGGCGGGTATGGGCCTCGCCGAGCCGCTCAAGGAGAGCAGGGTCTTTCCGCCGCTGGTGGTCAAGATGTTGGCGGTGGGGGAAGAGACGGGCGCGGTGGACAAGATGCTCCTCCGCGTCTCCCGATATTACGATCAGGACGTCGATTACGCGGTCAAGAACCTCTCGACCGCCATCGAGCCGGTACTCCTCATCATCCTGGGCGCCGCCGTTCTTTTCACCGCCCTGGCCGTGTTCCTGCCCCTCTGGAACCTCATGAACGTCTTCCGGCACTGACGGTAAAGATTGGAGCGCGTATTGCCGATTGCAATCGTGGACGCAGCAGTACAGCCCCGGGGACGGGGTGAACGGAAAAACCAACAGGAGGTTCCGCGTATGGTTCGCAGAAGTTCTGAGAGCGGTTTCACGCTGATCGAGCTCGTGATCGTGATCGTGATCCTCGGCATTCTGGCCGCGGTCGCGATTCCGAAGTACGAGGACATGCGGGAGCAGGCTCGTACCGCCACGCTGAAGGGGCAACTCGGCGCGATCCGGTCGGCGATCGCGATCCAGTACGCGCGCAACGCCCTGAACGGTGCGGCCACGTTCCCGACGCTGAACGGAAGCATCTTCGCGGACGGCAACGTTCCGAAGGAGCCGGTGAACAACTCGAGCGCGGTGAAGACGACGGCCGGCGTGGACAACGCCGGGGGATGGCAGTACACGGCCGCGACGGGAATCGTCAAGGCGAACATGAACGCGTACTCGTCCTACTAAGCACGCTTTCGTATCC
>JBGPMB010000038.1:0-18563 GCA_041486775.1 Candidatus Eiseniibacteriota bacterium
CTTGACGGGTTTGTGCTAGGGGCGGACGTCGATTTTGCGGGCAGAATCGCTGGCGTAGCTCTCGGTTCCGATCTTGAGAACGTGGGCCTCGCGGATCTGGTTCAGGACCCGGCGATCGTGGGTCAGCAGAATGACCTGAAGGTCCTTGGCCAGGTCTTCCAGGTATCCGAGCAGGCTCCCCCTGCGGTCCTCATCGAAATGGGCGGTGGGGTCGTCGAGCACCAAAGGAAGGGGCTCGCGGGCCGCCAGCTCCTGCGCCAGCGCCGCCCTCAGGCAGAAGTAGAAGGCATCGCGCGCCCCGCGGCTCAGGGATTCCACGGCCAGGTCCCGCTTTCCGTCCAGACCCACGGTCGGGTTCAGGTCGGAGTCGAGCATCACCTTGGTGTAGCGGCCTTTGGTCAGGTGCGTCAGCGACTTTCCGGCGGTCCGGGCCAGCCGGGCCACGTGCTCCTTCTGATAGTCCAGCACGGACTCGCGAAGGACTTCGAGCGCCAGGATCAGAGCGTCTCTCTGCTTCTGCTCCCGCTCCAGCGCTTCCTCCTCGGCCGCGATCTGCTCCGTGAGCCCTTCCACGTTCTCGGCATCGGCATCGGCTCCGCCCGTGCGCCGGAGGAGGCGCTCCAGGGCTTCCTGCTCCGCCTCGATCTTGGTTCGGATCCCGGTCGTCTCGCGATTCAGACGGTCCGAGGCCTCCGCCGCGACCAGCGGGTCTTCCTTGAGGGGCACCAGAAACGGGGTCTGACCGACCAGGAACCGCTCCTTCGCCCGAATCGCGTTCACGGCTTCATCGATCTCGCGCGATTCCGCCTCGAGCCGCTCGGGAATGGGCAGCGACTGGACCACCGCCGCGTGCTCGCGGCGCTCGTTCTCCAGCTCGCGCAAGGTCTTCAAGTCCGCGATCACGGTTTCGACCGAGCGCCCCTTGAGATAGGGGTTCGCGCGGATCTCGATCACGTCGAGCTCCTGTTTCAGGGTCTTCATGTTTTCCTCGGCGACCCGGACCTTGGCCTCCGCGAGCGCCCGGCCCTTCTCCGCGCTCTGCCCGAAGAGGCGCATCGCGATCATTCCCGCGGCCGCGCCGAGCACGCCCCCGATCCCGGCCGCGACGGCGGACTTGGAGGCGGCGTAGCCCAGGAATCCCAGGGCCGCTCCCACCGCGAGCCCCATCAGGAGCACGAGAAGGAACGGAGGCGCGTGGGTTTCCTCCAGGCGCTTGCGCTCCGTCTCGGCGGTCTTCGTATGCCGCGCGCGCTGGGTCCGGAGAATCTCCAGCCGCATGAAATCCGACTCGACCTCTTCCGGCGCGTTGGACAGGTAGCTCAGGTTCTCGCCGACCTTGCGGTCGATCTCCTGTAGCCGGTTCCTCGCCTTGCGCGCCCGGCTGAGCTCGATCCCGATCTCCGGAGCCCGCTTCAGGAGCTTCCGCTGCTCCTCGCGCATGCGGACCAGGGTCTCGAGATCCGTGAGGAGCCTTTCCTTCGCGACCAGGTCGCCCTTCAAGCCGGCGACGCGTTCCTCGGAGGCGCTTCGTTCCGCGAAATTCGATTTCAGCTCCCGGAGCACGTACTCGGAGCGCGTGAGGCGCCCGCGCAGAAGCTCCAAAGCCGCGAGACGCTTCTCGATCGAGCGGTCCGTGCGCTTCTGCTTTCGCGGATCGAACGGGTGCTCGCGCGTGAGCTCCTCGAGGCGCTCGAGAAGGGCGCTCTCGATCTCCTGATAGTCCGCTTCGACGGCGCCCGAGATCAGATGGCGCAGCTCGGGCGAGATCCGGGTCTCCAGCGCGTTTTCGTGAACGAAGCAGGACTCGCGGAACAACCGAGCCTCGGTGAAGCCGAACCAGGAGCGCAGGTGGGTCTCGTACTGCTCCAGCTCGGGCCCGCGGCCGCGCGGATTCGCGACCCCCTGGAAGAGCAGGGCCTCGACCTCGCTCCCCTGGGGGGCGAGACGCTCCACGCAGACCTCGTGGGTCCCGAAGTCGCGCTTGGTCCGGTAGCGGTGCCCCCCGGCCTCGAACTCGATCACGGCGCGGTGGCGGGCGCTCTCCCAGGGCTTGGCGCGCTGCTCCTCTTCGTGCGAGGAGAATCCGAAGAGTGTCGCGGCCATGGCGGCCGCCAGCGAGGACTTGCCCGACTCGTTCGGACCGATGACGAGGTTCAGCCGCTTGGGCTCGAAGACGGCCGTGAATCCGATGATGGGGCCGAAGCCCTCGATTTCGACGCGATCAAACCGCATGGCGTGGATTCTGGAATTCCGAGAGCCCGAGCCGGAGCGCGAGCGTCACGGTTTCCTTTTCCTGTGGTGTCCCGGCCTGGGAGAGACGATCCACCATGCGCCGCACGAACGCGCCGCGGATCGTGGCTTCGTCCTTGAACTGGCCCAGGAGGGCCGCGTCCATGAGATACGTCCGGTCGTCGAGCTCGAGATGGAAGAAGCGCTCGCGGATGGAGCCTCGAATCCGCTCCGCCTCGAAGGCGAAATCGGCCGCGCCCTCGAGCCGCACGCGGACGATCTCGCGCTCGCCCGCGAAGGCCGTGAGGCGCTCGAGGAGCCGCCGCTCGTCGTGGATCGCGGCGCTCATGAAGTCCATCGACACCTGGGAAAGCGTCCGGTTGTTCCAGGGTTTCCGCTCCAGCGAGGCGGAGCCCTGCGAGAGCGTGGCCACCAGAAGATAGCGAGCGCCTTCCTCACCGAACTTGCGCCCCTCGAGGGTGCCCGGATACACGGCGACGGAGCCGCCCTCCCGCACCTCGACGAAGTTGTGGTAGTGCCCGAGCGCCAGATAGTTGAGGCCCGAGGCGGCGATCTCCGAGCGGTCGATCGGCAGGTCCGAGGCCCGAATCTTCCACGTCGGGCTGTCTTGCAGCGCGCCGTGGAGGATCCCGACGTGGTAGTCGGCGATTCCGTTGCGGGCGAACTCCGAGAGCGGGCGCGCCGAGACGGCGGGATCGTAGGCGACCCCGTAGAGCTGCACCGTCTCGTCCTTGATCGTGAGGCGCGGTCCCGGGGCGAGGCGAGGCTCGGCCAGGAGGTAGGTTCCCTCGGGGAGGCGAAGCCGGCGGTAGATCGAGCGCCGGTAGGAGAAGGCGTCGTGGGTTCCGGGCACGAGAACGGCCGGGACGTTGGCCTTCGAGAGTCGCTCGAGGCAGGACTCGACCTGGAAGACCAGGCTCTCGTCCGGGTCGTGCGTGTCGAAGAGATCCCCCGCGACCGCGACGAGGTCGACGGGCCGCTCCGGGGACACGGCGAACTCGATCGCGCGCTGGAACGCGTCCAGGAAATCCCGCGTCCGCTCCGGACCGCGGTCCCCCATGGAGGGAAACGCGGCCCCGAGATGCAGGTCGGCGAGATGCAGGATGCGAACGCTCATCGGCTCTTGCTCCCGTCTTTTCCTGGCCGGCCCATCCGGCGCAAGTCGCGCAATGCTTCCCGATGCGAGCGGAAGGCGATCGGACGCGGCAATCGGTCGAGCGGGAAGAAGCCCAGCTCGATCGCGTCGTCTCCCGCTTGAAGGCTGCCCCCCAGCACGCGCGCGTGGTAGAGGATGAGCACCGCGCGCGTCCGCGGATCGTCGCGCCCCGCGTACACGCCGAAGAGGCCCGTGAGCTTCACGCGAAGGCCCGTCTCCTCCCGCGCCTCGCGCACGGCGGTCCGCTCGGGATGTTCCCCGTATTCCATGAAGCCCGCCGGAATGCCCCAGGCGTTCTTCCGCGGCTCGTGCCCCCGGCGCGCGAGGAGAATCTTCCCCTGACTCCGTACCAGCACCCCACACGCCGGCACCGGATTTCGGTACGCGATGAACCCGCACCGCGCGCAGCCGCTGCGACGGACCCCGTGCTCCGTGATCTTCCGCATGCGGCCGCCGCAGACCATGCAGAAGCGCGCCTCGGGGCGCGTCGGGCGAACGGCCCCGCCCCGTCCCGCCTGCCCTTTCCCCTTTTCCCTCATAGTCTTCCTGACAGGCTCCCGGGACGCGGTCCGCGTCCGTCCATGGGAAAATCGGCCACCCTTAGGGCTTCCTCAAGCGGAATGTAGAGTCGGATACTCCCACGAATGTGGGGGGTTGGAAACGGGCGGGAGACGAAAAAGGCGAAGTCGGGGACGGACGGGCGTTCAGTAGTTCCGCTCTTCGTCCTCTTCCTCGTCCTCTTCTTCTTCCTCGGATTCCTCGAGGCCCCGCTCCTCTTCGTACTCCAGCATGAAGTACTCGCGGAAGGGATCCACGAGGTCATTGAAGGCCTTGTGCGGCGAGGAGACCCCATATTCCCGGAGCTTGTCGCAGATTTCGCCGATCAGAGCGTCCATGCGAGCCGAGAGGTTCGTCTCCGCGATGAGACGTTCGACGAGGTCTTTGTCCTGGTCGTGGGCGGCCATGGAGGCTCTCCTGGAAATGGGTTGTGCGGGCCCGGAAGCTCCCCCGGGTCACACCTATTATATCAGAACACCGAGCACTTTGCGCGGTTCGCCTTGGGCCATTTCCAGGGCGCCCACCCTTGACAATACGGTGTGCTCCCTTGAGCATGCGGCCGCGTGACTAACGACGCCCCGCCGCCGGCAACGCCGGCCGCCGGCCGCGAGGCCGGGCTCGCCCGCGCCGCGGGTATCGTATCGCTGGCCACCCTGGTCAGCCGCGCCCTCGGGCTGATCCGCGAGCAGGTATTCGCGGCATTCTTCGGCGCCGGGTTCGCGGTCGACGCCTTCCAGGTCGCCTTCCGGATCCCCAACCTGCTCCGCGATCTCTTCGCCGAAGGCGCCATGAGCGCCGCCTTCGTGCCGACGCTGACCCAGGTCCAGGAGCGCGAGGGGCGGGAGGCGGCCATGCGCCTGGCCAACCTCGTCATCAACTTCCTCCTCGTGACGGTCTCCGCCGTCTGTCTCCTGGGCGTCCTCTTCGCGGATCGCCTCGTCCCTTGGATGGCCCCAGGTTTCGGGCAGGTGCCGGGAAAACTCGAGCTGACCACCCAGATGACCCGGATCATGACGCCCTTCCTTCTCCTCGTTGCGCTCGCGGCCGCGGTGATGGGAGTCCTCAACACGCGCCGGATCTTCTTCATCCCCGCGATCGCGCCGACCATGCTGAACCTGGCGCTGATCGCCGCTGGATTCGTCCTCTCGCCGCTCTGCCCTCGATTCGGACTCCAACCGATCGTGGGCATGGCGTTCGGTGTGCTGCTGGGGGGGCTGGGGCAGCTCCTGATCCAGGTGCCGTCGCTCCGCGCGCAAGGGTTCCGGTGGCGGCCCGCCATTTCGTTCCGCGATCCCGGAGTGATCCGCATCGTGACACTGATGGCGCCCGCCGCGGTCGGCCTCGCGGCGACCCAGGTCAATATTTTCGTGAACACGTTTCTGGCCTCGATGCTTCGGCAGGGGAGCGTCTCGTGGCTCAACTACGCCTACCGGCTCATGCAGCTTCCCATCGGGCTCTTCGGCGTCGCGATCGCCACCGTCACGCTGGCCGAGGTGTCGCGCCACGCCGCCCGGAGGGAGATGCCGGAGCTGAAGCGCACGATCTCCTTCTCGCTTCGGTTCGGGCTCTTCCTGACCCTCCCCGCCACGATGATCCTCATGGCGCTGGCCCATCCGATCGTGGCCCTGCTCTATCAGCACGGCCGGTTCGGTCCGGAGGATTCCGTGCAGACCGCCCAGGCGCTCTGGGGCTACGCGCTGGGGCTCTCCGCGTTCTCGGCGGTGCGCGTGCTGGTCCCGGTCTACTACTCGCTGGGCATGACAAGAATTCCGGTCATGATCTCCTTCGTGACGATCGCGGTGAACATCGTCTTGAACCTGGCGCTCATGCATCCGCTCCAGCACGCCGGATTGGCCCTCGCCACCTCGATCGCCTCGGTGCTGAACTTCGTGCTCCTGTTCGAGATGCTCCGGAGGAAGATCGGGCCCATGGGTGGGCGCGTCCTGGCGCGATCGGGTGGGAAGATCTTCCTGGCGTCCCTGCTCGCCGCACTGGCGGCGTTCGCGGTGGCCACGGGTCTGGGACACGCGATGGGACTCACGAGCCTGACCGCGCGGTTCCTCGTGGTCCTGGCCGGGCTCGCAACCGCCTCCATCGTCTACCTCGCCGCCACGTTCACGTTCCGGATCGAGGAGAGCGTGCCGCTCTTCGCCTTCCTCGCCCGGTTCTTCCCCCGGGCCGAGCGTCGCTGACGCCTGGTAGAATCCCGCGCCATGGATCTCCTCGGCCACTTCCAGAAGCAATTCGCCTACGACGCGTGGGCCAACGAGCAGACCCTGCGTTCGCTGTGCGCGGACGCGCCGGAGCGCTCCCTCGGCTTCATGGCGCACATCCTCGCGGCCGAATGGCTCTGGCTGGGGCGGCTCAAGCAATGGAAGCAGGCGTTCCCCGTGTGGCCCGAATGGACGCGCCAGCAGTGCGAGGTCCAGGCGGGAAAGCTCCCGCCGCTCTGGCAGGAGCTCATCCGGGGCATGCGCCCCGCCGGGCTCGACCAGCCGGCGGCCTACACGAACTCCAAGGGGGAGCCGTGGACCAGCACGTGGGGAGACGTCTTGACTCACGTCCTGCTCCACTCCGCCTATCACCGGGGGCAGATCGCGGCCGATCTGCGCGCGGCGGGGCTCACGCCGGCCTATACCGACTACATCCACGCCGTGAGGCAGGGATTCGTGAGGTAGGGGGATGAGCGCGGGCCCGACAGTCCGGCTCGTCTGCCTGGACATCGACGGCACCCTGACCGACGGCATCCTCGGCCCCGCGATCCCGGGCACCGCCGAGGCCGTCCGCTTGATCCGCGGCCGGACTCCGGTGCGACTCGTGACCAATGCGACGAGCGTGCCGCATCGCGTGCTGGCGCGGCGCCTGATCGAGCAGGGATTCCTGGAGGAGCCCTCGGCGCTCGTGACGCCGGCCACCGTGGCGCGGCGCGTCCTCACGGAGCGCGGGCATGCCAGCGGCATCCTCCTCGTCGAACCGGCCGCGCGCGAGGATTTCACGTGGTTTACGGAGGATCCGGCAGGCCCGGCGGTCCTCCTCGCGACCGAGGCCCACGATCGAAGGCTCGCCGACCTCCAGCCCACGTTCCGGCGGCTCCTGGACGGCGCGGCCTTCTACACCCTCCAGCGGAACCGCTATTTCAAGCGAGGCGGCACTCTGGTGACCGATCTCGGACCCGTCGCGGCGTTTCTGAGCTACGCGTCGGAGCGCGAGGCCGAAACGCTGGGGAAACCCTCGCCGCTCCTCTTCGATTCGATCGCGCGGGAGGCCGGCGTGCGCCACGAGGAGATCGTGATGGTGGGCGATGACGCCGAGTTCGACGTCTCCGCGAGCGTCGCGCTGGGAATGTCCGGCGTTCTCGTTCGCACCGGGAAGTTCCGCGCGGAGGACGCGACGCACTTCACGCCGGGGCCGACGGCCGTGCTCGGCAGCGTCGCCGAGTTGCCGGCGTGGCTCGATGCAACGAACGTCGCCTGATCGCAGCCGATTACGTCCTCCGCGTCCACTGTCTCGCGAACACACGCACGCATCGCGTGCCTTTCGCGTCGGATAGCGCGCGACGCGAAAATATTTTTCGCGAAATCGTTTTTGCCTCTTCCCATGAACCGGCGTGAGCGTGTATTCATGGAACGTTCTCGACGACGTGAAGCCGACGCGGTGAATCTTTCACCCGCGGGGTAAACGCCGCGCTGGAGCGGGTGGAGCGGGAGATGAGGTGGCAGTGGTGATTTCCAGCGCGGCGTCCGCCCGGGGCCCTGCTCCCTCGACCGCTCCCGTGTTAGATTCCCTCGCGATGAACGAGCCCGGTTCTCCCCTCGAGCGTCCACACGTCGCGGCCCTGGACGCCATTCTCGGGAAGCCCTTTCGCGTCCTGGACGACGGCCTCGTGCGCGTCATCGACTACATGGGGTCGGACGAATCCATCGTCCAGGCCGCGCGTGTCTCCTACGGCGCCGGGACGAAGCGCATCCACGAAGACCGCGGGCTGATCCGCTATCTCATGCGCCACCGCCACACAACTCCCTTCGAGATGTGCGAGATCAAGCTGCACGTGCGGGTGCCCATGGATTGCTGGCGCCAGTGGATCCGCCACAGGACGGCCAGCGTGAATGAATATTCCACACGCTATTCGGTCGCGATTGATGCGGCGCAGAAGACGTCACGCACGGAATGGCGGCTCCAGTCGAAGCAGAACAAACAGGGGAGCGATGAATTCCTGGATCCGGCGCGGGGCGCCGGGCTCTCCGAGAAGGAAGCCGAGCTCCACGAGCTTTCCCGGAAGATCTACGAGGAGCGCCTGGCGGAGGGCATCTCGCGCGAGCAGGCCCGGAAGGACCTCCCGCTCTCGACCTACACCGAGGCGTACTGGAAGACCAACCTCCACAACCTGCTCCACTTCCTGAGGCTCCGGATGGACCCGCACGCCCAGGAGGAGATCCGCGCCTACGCCGACATCATCGGCAAGGAGATTGTGAATCGCTGGTGTCCGATCACGTGGGAGGCGTTCCTCGACTACTCGATGAACGCCCTCGAGCTCTCCGCCACGGAATGGAAGGTGGTCGCAGCGGCGGCGGCTTCCGACAAGGCGGGCGCCCTGGAGATCGCGAAGGCGGCGGGGATGCTGAACCTGGTCGACGGGCGGCTGGCCAAGAACCGCGAGCGCGACGAGCTGGCGGCGAAGCTGCGGCAGCTCAACCTGGCCGTGCCGTGGGAATGAAAAGCTAATCCTCTCTCAGCCGATACCCCACCCCGGGCTCGTTGAGCAGATAGCGCGGACGCGCGGGGTCCCGCTCCAGCTTGTGCCGCAGCTGCGCCATGTAGACCCGTAGGTAATGCTTCTGGTGCGTGTACCCGGGCCCCCAGACCTGCCGCAGAAGTGTTTCATGGGTCAGCACCCGGCCGGGGTGTCGCGCCAGCGCGACCAAGAGCTTGTACTCGAGCGGGGTGAGATGCGCCTCGGTCCCGTCGCGCAGGACCCGGCGGCGCGTAAGGTCGATGGTGAGGCCGCCGATCTCGATCACCCCCTGCTCCGCGTTCCCGCCCGGGCTCGCTCCACGCCTCAAGGCGACCCGGAGGCGCGCCATCAGCTCGCCGATGGCGAACGGCTTCGTGACGTAGTCGTCGGCGCCCAGGTCGAGGGCATGGACCTTGTCCCGCTCCTGGCCGCGCGCCGAGAGAACCACAATGGGAACGGTGGACCACTCCCGAAGCCTCCGGGTCACCTCGAGGCCGTCGATGTCGGGGAGCCCCAAATCCAGCAGGACGACGTCCGGCGAGCGCGTGGCCGCCTGGCGAAGACCCTCCTCGCCGGTGGTCGCCTCGACCAGGCGATAGCCGTGGCCCGTGAGCGCGGCGCGCAGGAAACGGAGAATCTGGGCTTCGTCCTCGATCACGAGGACCAGCGCGGGCAGGCTCATGGCTCGGGCCTCGTCGCCTCGGCCGCGGCCGGCTCGGGCTCGACCTTGGGGGGCTCGCCCTCGATCGGCAGGGTGAACCGGAACGCCGCGCCGCCGCCTTCGCGGTTCGCGGCGGTCATCGAGCCGCCGTGCGCCTCCACGATTCCGCGCGCGATGGTCAGGCCCAGACCGATTCCGCCCGGACGGCTCGCCTCGCGCGCGCGGTAGAACTTCTCGAACACCCGCTGCTCTTCGCCCGGCGGAAGGCCCGGACCGCGGTCCAAGACTTCGATCCGAACCTCGTGGCCGCTCGATTCCGCCCGGACCTCGATCGGCGTGCCCGCGGGCGTGTACTTGAGCGCGTTCTCGACGAGGTTGTAGAGCACCTGCTCGATCAAGGTCTCATCCAATGGAACGAGGCCCAGCCCGGCCGGCAGCTTGACGTCCACCTGCCGCCCCGTAAGGCGCGCCCCCAACCGCTCCAGCGCGGCGCCGATCACCTCTTCCACCGATTGCCACTCCTTGTTCAGGCGCAAAGCACCCGACTCGAGCCGCGACATGTCGAGGAGATTGCTCACCAGCCGGCTCATCCGCCCCGCCTCCTCGGCGATGGATTCGATGAGCTCGCGCCGGGTCTCGACCGAGAGCGCCTGGGCCGCCTCGAGAAGGCTGCTCGCGGCGCCGGTGATCGCGGCAAGCGGTGTGCGCAGATCGTGCGAGACCGAGCTCAGGAGCGTGTTGCGCAGGCGCTCCGCTTCGATCTGGACCCGCGCGTGCTCGGCCTGCGCGGCAAGCTCCGCGCGCTCCACCGCGAGGGCGGTCTGGCTGGCGAAGGTCTCCAGAAGGCGGAATTGGTCCGGCCGCAGGAGAAAGCGGACGTTGGCGGGACGGATGCCCAGGATACCCGTCGGTCCGCGCGATCCCAGGAGCGGAACATGGAGAGCCAGCGCGGCCGGGAGCGTCTGCGTGCCGAGGCCGGCGGGCTCTCCGCGGTCGAAGACCCACTGCGCCACCGCGTGGTCGTGGTCCCCCGGGCCGAGGAGGGATGCATCCCCCGCGCGGATCCGGACGCGGCCGGACCCGTCCGGCAAGAGGATCACCGCCCGTGCCAGGAACACGTCCTCCACGGCCTGAACGGCCGCCTTCAAGATATCCTCGACGTTCTGCGAATCCGCCAGCACGCGGCTCAACTTGTACAGGGCCGCCGTGCGCCGCTCGCGCTCGCGGGCCGCCCGCGCCTGCTCCCGCAACCGCGCGGCCATCGTGCTGATGACGAGGGCGGCACACAGCATGACCCCGAACGTGATGAGGTATTCCGTGTCCGAGACGGCGAACGTCAGGGAGGGAGGAACGAAGAAGAAATCAATGGCCCCGACGCTCAGGACCGAGGCCAGAATCGCAGGACCGCGCCCGAATCGGACCGCCACGAGCATCACCCCCAGCAGATACACCATGATCAGGTTCGCGAGGGCGAAGTGCCGATGCATGAGCCAGGCGACGCCCGTGCAGACCGCGACGGTGACGACCGAGCGCAGGTAGTCCGGCCGAATGGCGGGCTCCGCGGGAGCGGCGCGCGGCTTCGCGCGCTCCTCGCCCGCCTCCCCGTGCAGGACGTACACGTCGATGTCGCCGCTGTCCCGGATGAGGGAGCTGGCGAGGGAGCCGAAGAGAATCTCCTTCCATCGGGAGCGCGAGGGTTTCCCGATCACGATGCGGGAGACGTTGTTCTCCTTCGCGTAGGCCAGGATCTCGTCGCTGATCCTTAGCCCGCTCAGGACACCCGTGTCGGCCCCCAGCTCCTCGGCGAAGAGCAGCACGTCGCTCAGATACTCACGCTCCTGCGGCGTCTCGCGCGCCTTGCCCAGGCGCTCCACGTACATCGCGGTCCAGGGCACCTTGAGGCTCGCCGCCATCCGTCGTGCCGCCCGGACGAGCCGCGGCGCCGTCTCGGGATTTCCAATGCACACCATGAGGCGCCCGCCGGCCGACTGGACCCGATCGGTCTCGTGTTGCCGGCGGTAGGACTCCATCTGCGCGTCGACGCGCTCCGCCGTTCGCCGGAGCGCCAGCTCCCGGAGCGCGATCAGGTTTCCCTTCTGGAAGAAGTTCTCGAGCGCCCGCTCGATCTGCGGCGCCACGTAGACCTTTCCCTCCTTGAGGCGCTGGAGGAGGTCGTCCGGCGGGAGGTCGACGATCTCGATCTCGTCGGCCCGGTCGATGATGGAATCCGGCACCGTCTCACGCACGAGGACGCCGGTGATCTCGGCGACCGCGTCCCAGAGGCTCTCCACGTGCTGCACGTTGAGCGTGGTGTAGACGTCGATCCCGGCGGCGAGCAGCTCCTCGATGTCCTGCCAGCGCTTGGTATGCCGGGAGCCGGGGACGTTGGTGTGCGCCAGCTCGTCGAGGAGAAGGAGCCCGGGCTTTCGCGCGAGGGCCGTGTCGAGATCGAACTCACGGAGATGCGTGCCGCGGTACTCCACGTCGCGGAGCGGCAGCGCCTCGAAGCCTTCGAGAAGCGCCGCGGTCTCGGGACGGCCGTGCGTCTCGACGACCCCGACGACCACGTTCACTCCCGCGCGGCGCCGTTCGTGGGCCTCCACGAGCATGGCGTAGGTCTTCCCCACGCCCGCGGCCGCGCCGAAGAAGATCTTCAGCTTGCCCTGGGAGGCCTTGGCTTCTTCTTCTCGAATGCGCGCGAGGATTGCTTCGGGATCGCGCCCCGGAACGTGCATGGATCTCCTGGATATGAGCGCCGGTGGACGGCCTTATCCCTCTGGAAGCCGATACTAGTACATTTCGGACTCAGTAGATCCGAATCGGCAGGATGATCATCGGCAGCCCGTGGAACGCGAGGCGCCTCTGGAGCGCCGGGCAAGTCTGGTTGTGGAGCCAGCGCACGAGCGCGCCTTCCTTCTGGAAAACAAGCTGGCCGCCAAACGTGACCGAGCGCGGATAATCCTTACATGCTTGGAGGGAGAGCACCTCCAGCTCATCCACGATGTCGGTCCCGATCGAGTAGCGGTACTCCGCAGGGATGCCGAGTCTCCGTGAGAAATCGACGTACTTCTGAAGCTCGGCTTCGGTGCTCCGCCGGAGCTCTTCGATTTCGTCCGCGCCCTTGAATCGGCCCGAATCGATCGCACCCACCGAAATGAACGCAATCTGTTTGAACAGATTCGGGAAGACGCGGAACTGGTTCAAGAGCGAATGGATCCCTATCCCTCCGAACTTCGTGACGGTGAGGATCGCGGTCTGAGCGTTTCGTTGCATCAGCGCGGACGTCGGCTCGCTTCGGGGGAGCGGAATCGTCGTCAGGGTGTCATCGAGCCGCTCCAGGCTCTGTGCGGTGCGGACGTAATGTCGGCGAATGCCGAGACACACCATGCAGAAGAGCGCCGTTACGAGAAGCGTTGCCCAACCTCCCTCGGCGAACTTGAACGAAACCGTGCCCACGAGAAGGGACGCGGTCACCAGGAAGCCCGTCCCGCTGAGGAGGAGCGGTCCAAGCCAGGGCTTACCTTCCCGCCTCAAGTGCTGCGCGTCCCGGCACATTCCGAGCTGAGAAAGCGAAAACGTCAGAAACACATTGATGCTGTAAAGCACGACCAGGGTCTCGACCAGACCCTTGGTCGCCCATAGAACAGCGAACGAGGCGACCGTAATCAACCAGATCCCGTTTGCACTCACGAGCCGCTCGGAAAGGTTCGCGAAGCGCGACGGTACCCAGCGATCGAGGGCCATGTTCGCCAGGACTCGAGGCCCGTCCAGATATCCCGTTTGAGCGGCGATGAGTAGAAGCGCACCTGCCGAAGTGACCGTAATGGCGGTCAACAGCTCGACCCAGGGATTGCCCGGAGGCAGGAGTTGTCCGAATACCGCGGACCAGAGCACGGCATTCAGTGTTCTCCCTGGAACGGGATGCACCTGGTAGAGGAGATAGGCGAAGAGAATGCCCCCTGCCACCACCGCGAGAGAGATGGCCATGTACGCCATGGTGGTTCTCGCGGTCTTCACTCTCGGCTCGCGGAGAATAGGAACACCGTTGCTTACGGCCTCGATACCGGTGTACGTGCCTCCGCCCAGCGTGAACGCTCGGAACAACAGCATCAGCAGCGGAATCCAACCCGACTGGTGTATGGCCGAGAATGATTGTTGCTTCAACTGGTGAATCTCGGCGGGAATCTGGCCCGCACGCGAAACGACGGCGATCGCCAGGGCTCCCACATGGCTCACCAGGAAGATCAGGAAGATCGGGGTCACCATGGTGACGGACTCTTTCACCCCCCGCAGATTCATCACCGTGAGCACGCCGAGAAGACCGAACGTGAATGGAAGTCTCCAGACCTGGTAGGACGGAGGAATCAGACTGAACAACGACTCGGAGCAGCTCGCCAGCGAGATCGCTACCGTGAGCACGTAGTCGACCAGGAGCGCGCACCCCGAGGCGAGCCCGGCGCCTTGCCCGAGAAGCTTGGTGGAGACAACGTATCCGCCGCCGCCGGCCGGGAAGCGCTCGATGATGCGCGAATAGCTCGCGGCGATGATCATCACGGTGCCCGCCGTCATCAATGCGAGAGGGATCGCGAGGAAGATATTGCTGCCCAGCGCGAGGAACCCCGCCTCTGGTCCGTAGGCCGAGGAAGACAGCCCGTCGGCGCCGAGTCCCACCCACGCGAGCACAGCGGCCAAGCTGATCTTGTGAAAGAGCCCAGGGTCGGATAGCCGCCGTGCGGGCCCGATCACGATCTCGACGGCGCGGCGGAGGAACCGAATCAGCGCTGCTTCGGGGAAGTCGCCCACGCGCTCTGGGGGAATCGGGGGCGGACGATGACCGGGTGGGATCTCGTCTGGTGTCACATCTTGATCAGCATGGGGCGGACCGACCCCGCGTCCAGCGCGAGGTTCAGTTCGAGCACGTTCACCACCGGCTCGCCGATCAGTCCGAAGAGCCGGCCCGTGGTATGGACCGCGATCAGACGCCGCACTTCCTCCAAGGCGAGCCCGCGGGCCTTCGCGACCCGCGCCGCCTGGTATGCCGCCGACGCCGGGCTGATGTGGGGATCCAGCCCGCTCCCGGACGCGGTGACCAGATCGACCGGGACCGGACCGCGCGCTTCCAGATCCACCGCGCGCAGCGCTTCGATCCGCGCGCGCGCCTGATCCAGGAGCGCGGGATTCATCGGACCCAGGTTGGAGCCCGACGACGCGCCCGCGTTGTAAGGGGGTGAGGTCGCGGAGAGCCTTCCCCAGAAATACTTCGGCTCGGAGAAGGGCTGGCCGATCCACGACGAGCCCACGACCACGCCGTCGCGGACGATCAGGCTGCCGTGCGCCTGGCGAGGAAAGACAAAGTGGGCGATGCCTGTGATCGCCAGCGGATAGACGAGGCCGGTGATCAGGGTGAACACGAGGAGCAAGGCCAGGGCGGGCCGGATCTCAGTTCGCATGGTTCCTCACGTGAGCCGCAGAGCCACGAGCAGCATGTCGATCAGCTTGATTCCGAGGAACGGTACGATGAGCCCACCCACGCCGTAGATCAGGAGATTCATCCGCAGCACGGCCGAAGCGCCGAGGGGTCGGTACCGGACCCCCCGAAGCGCCAGGGGAATGAGTGCGACGATGATCAGCGCGTTGAAGATCACCGCGGATAAGATCGCGCTCCGCGGTGTGGCGAGGTGCATGACGTTGAGCGCGCCCAGCTGCGGATAGGTCGCGGCGAAGGCCGCGGGGATGATGGCGAAGTATTTCGCGACGTCGTTCGTGATGCTGAAGGTCGTGAGGGCGCCGCGGGTCATCAGGAGTTGCTTTCCGGTCTCGACCACCTCGATCAGCTTGGTCGGGTTGGAGTCGAGGTCGACCATGTTCCCCGCTTCCTTCGCGGCCTGCGTCCCGGAATTCATCGCCACCGCAACGTCCGCCTGGGCCAAGGCCGGCGCGTCGTTCGTGCCGTCGCCGGTCATCGCGACCAGCCGCCCGCCCTCCTGGTGCATGCGGATCAGCTTCAGCTTGTCCTCCGGCGTCGCCTTGGCGAGGAAATCGTCGACGCCCGCCTCGGCCGCGATCGCGGCGGCCGTGAGCTGGTTGTCTCCGGTGATCATGACCGTGGAGATCCCCATCTTCCGCAGCTGCGCGAAGCGCTCCTTGATGCCGCCCTTGACCACGTCCTTGAGCCGCACCACGCCCAGCACCTGGGAGCCCTCCGAGACGACGAGCGGCGTCGCTCCCTGGCGCGCGATGGTCTCGATAGCCGCCTTGACGCCCTCCGGGAAGGAACCACCCCGACCGCGGACCCAGTCGTCGATCGCGTCGGCGGCGCCCTTACGGATCACCCGGCCGTCCATGTCGACTCCGCTCATGCGAGTCTGGGCGGTGAACGGGATGAACACGGCGTGCAATTCTTGCAACTTCCGCTCGCGGAGCTTGTAGCGCTCCTTGGCGAGGACGACGATGCTGCGCCCTTCGGGTGTCTCGTCGGAGAGCGAGGCCAGCTGCGCCGCGTCGGCGAGACGCTCGGGCTCGACGCCCTCGGCGGGGATGAGCTCCGTGGCCTGGCGATTGCCGAGCGTGATCGTGCCGGTCTTGTCGAGCAGCAGCACGTCCACGTCGCCCGCCGCTTCCACCGCGCGCCCCGACATGGCGATCACGTTGGCGCGCAGCAGCCGGTCCATCCCGGCGATGCCGATGGCGGACAGAAGCCCGCCGATCGTGGTCGGGATGAGGCACACGAGGAGCGCCGCAAGCACCGTCACCGAGACGATCCCGCCGCCGCCGCCCGCCTTCACCGCGTAGATCGAGAACGGCAGCAGGGTCGCGGTCGCGAAGAGAAAGACGAGCGTGAGCGCGACCAGAAGGATGGTGAGCGCGATCTCGTTCGGCGTCTTCTGGCGCTTGGCGCCCTCGACCATCGCGATCATCCGGTCCAGGAACGTCTCCCCGGGGTTCGCGCTGACCCGCACCACCAGCCAGTCCGAGAGCACGCGCGTGCCGCCGGTCACCGCGTTCCGGTCGCCGCCGCTCTCGCGGATGACGGGCGCGCTCTCCCCGGTGATGGCGCTCTCGTCCACCGAGGCGACCCCCTCGATGACCTCGCCGTCCGAGGGGATGATGTCGCCCGCGCCCACGAGAAAGACGTCTCCCCGGCGCAAGGAAGGCGCCGGCACCACTTCGATCGAGAGATGGTTCTCCGGATCGCGCAGCTTCCTCGCGAAGAGGTCCGTACGCGCGCGACGCATGCTCTCCGCTTGCGCCTTGCCGCGGCCCTCCGCCATGGCCTCGGCGAAGTTGGCGAAGATCAACGTGAACCAGAGCCACGCCGCGACCCCGAAGATGAAGCCGGTCGGGGCCTCGCCGTTGCCCAGCACGGCCTCGACGCCCAGAGCGGTCGTGAGCACGCTCACGACCAGCACGACGAACATGACCGGGTTTCGGATTTGCTGGCGCGGATCGAGCTTCAGGAGGGCCTCGACCGCCGCGCGTCGAACGATCGGCGGATCGAACATGGGACGGCTGCGGGTCTGCTGGCTCACGGCCGCCCTCCGATCAGCATCAGATGCTCCACGATCGGCCCGAGCGCCAGCGCGGGGAAGAAGGTGAGGGCTCCGACGACGAGAACCGTGGCGATCAGGAGGAGGACGAACAGCGGGGTATGCGTGGGCAGCGTTCCGGCGCCGGCCGGCACCGTCTTCTTAGCCGCGAGCGAGCCGGCGATCCCGAGCGCGGGGATCGCGAGCCCGTAGCGCCCCAGGAACATCACGACACCCAGGGCGCCGTTGTACCAGGGAGTATTCGCGCCGAGACCCGCGAAGGCGCTGCCGTTGTTATTGGATGCCGAGGAGAAGGCGTAGAGGACCTCGCTGAAGCCGTGAACCCCGGGATTGAAGATCGTGGCGAGGCCAGAGCGCGAGACGATCGAGACCGCGGTTCCCACGAGCACGAGGAACGGCGGAAGGAGCACGATCAGCGAGGCCATCTTCATCTCGTAGGAGTCGATCTTCTTGCCCAGGTACTCGGGGGTGCGGCCGACCATGAGACCGGCCACGAAGACGGCGATGATGGCGAAAGCCAGCATCCCGTAGAGGCCGGACCCCACGCCGCCGAAGATGACCTCGCCGAGCTGGATCAGCCAGATCGTGACGAGGCCGCCGAGCGGCGTGAACGAGTCGTGCATGGAGTTCACCGAGCCGTTCGAGGCGGCCGTGGTCGATACAGCCCACGCCGTCGAGAGCCCGATCCCGAAGCGCGCCTCCTTGCCCTCCATGTTCCCGCCCGGCTGGCCGACTGAGGCGACCTGGTCCACGCCCAGGGCGGCGAGGCGCGGGTTGCCCGTCTCCTCGGTCCACTGGACACACGCGAGGCAGCCCACGAGCACGAGGGTCATGGCGGCCAGGATGGCCCATCCCTGGCGGGTGTCCCCCACCATCCGCCCGAACGTGTAGCAGAGAGCGCCCGGGAGGATCAGGATCGAGAGGAGCTGTAGGAAGCAGGAAAGCGGCGTCGAGTTCTCGAAGGGATGCGCCGAGTTGACGTTGAAGAACCCGCCGCCGTTGGTGCCGAGCTGCTTCACGGCAACCTGCGAAGCCGCGGGCCCTAGCGCCAGGATCTGCTCCGTGACCGGCTTGCCATCCGCTCCCACGCCGGGCTGGACCAAATGGACCGTCTGATAGGGATGGAGCGTCTGGACGACGCCCTGCGAGACGAGCACGAGCGCGAGCGCCGTCGAGAGCGGCAGCATGATGTAGAGCGTGCTCCGCACGAGATCGGCCCAGAAGTTTCCGATCGTGCCGGAGGAGCGCCGCGCGAATCCGCGCACGAACGCGGCCAGAGTCGCGATCCCGGTGGCCGCCGAGACGAAGTTCTGCACGGTGAGCCCCGCCATCTGCGTGAGATAGCTCATCGTGGTCTCGCCGCCGTAGGCCTGCCATTCGGTATTGGTGAGAAAACTCAGGGCCGTGTTAAAGGCGACGTCCGGGGCTACCGGTCCAAGACCCGCCGGATTGAGAGGCAAGTGATGCTGGACGCGCTCGATGAGGTAGAAAACGAGAAAGCTGATGAAACCCGACCAGAGCACGGCCCAGGCGTAGGTTTTCCAATCCATTTCCTCATTGGGATCGACACCCCAGAGTTTGTAGGTCCAGCGCTCGAGCGGCGCAAACCACCGGGTGATTCCCGGCCGCTTTCCTTCATAGATCTCTGCCATATACCAC
>JBGPMB010000039.1:0-18088 GCA_041486775.1 Candidatus Eiseniibacteriota bacterium
CCCGAGCGCACGCAGAAGGGCGGTCTCGTCCACGGTGCCCCCCCGGGACACGTTCACGAAGGTGGACCCCTGCTTCATCGATCCGAAGCGCTCCGCGTTCCAGAACGAATCCGTCTCCGCGGTGAGCGGGAGGAGATTCACGACCACGTCGGCCCAGGCCAGATGCTCGGGGAGATCCCGGCTCCCGGCAGCGCCCAGCGGGCTCCGCTCCGCATCGCGGGTTTCTCGCGTCACGCCGGCCACCTGCATCCCGAACGCCCGGGCCACCGCGGCCACCTCGACGCCGATCGCCCCCATGCCGACGACGAGCAGATTCTTCCCGGCCACCGAGCCGGGGATCCACTTCTTCCAGCTTCGCTCCCCCATCTCGCGGAGCGCCTCGTCGATGCGCAGCGTTCGCGCGAGGAGGTACCCGAAGACATGCTGGGCAATGCGCTGCGGGAAATCGCCGATGGTGCGGGTCAGCGCGACGGCGTCGGTCCACTCCGAACGCTGAAACCAGTTGTCCACCCCCGCCCACCCGCTCTGGATCCAGCGGAGCTTCGGAAGCCGGAGCGCCGATTCCGGCGGTGCGCTCGCGCAGAACCAGACCGTCGCCTGATCGAAGCCGGGCGCGTCCAGGCGGCACCAGGGAAAGGGCTCCTGGATCAGGCTCTCGACCGCGCGGGCGAGCGCTCCGGCGTCGGCGCTCGTGATGAGAACGCGCTCGGTCACGCGAGCGCTCGGGAGAGCGCCGCGTACGCCACATCGGGCGATAGCTCGCGCATGCAGGCGTGATGGCCCAGGGGGCAACGGGGCCGTCCGTGCACGCCGCAGGGCCGGCACCATCGCCCGATCTCCGCCACGTCGTCGCGAGGACCCTGCCGGGCGAACCCGAACTCGGGGACGGTGCCCCCGAAGATTCCGACGGCCGGGACGCCGAGCGCGGGCCCCAGGTGGAGCACGGCCGAGTCGTTGGATACGATCGCGAGCGCGTGCGAGGCGGAGGCCGCGAGCTCGCGGAAGGACACCGTGAGCGGAGCCTCGCCGCGGGCGGCGAGATGTCTTTCGATCTCGGGTGCTAAGGGCTCACCGGGCAGGAGCGCGAATCGCGCGCGATGCCCACGCTCCCGCTCGATCCGCTCCGCGAGCCGCACGAAGTGCCCGGCGGGCCAGCGCTTCGTCCCCCAGCGCGCGCCCGCCCCCAGGAGGATGAACCCGCGCGAACGGGCCTCGTTGCCCACGCGCTCCAGGCCGCGGACGCGCTCCGTGTCCGAAAGCGCGTCGCGAAGCCAGGGTGTGAGCGCGGAGGAGGGCTCGAGTCCGGCCAGCTCCCGGTAGGTCCGGAGCAGCGGAGGGACGGGCCGGGGACGGAGCCAGCGGGCGTACACCCAGAGCCTTCTCCGGAGGGCGTACTTCGGCGAGAAACGGACCTTCGCCCCGGGGAAGGCCGCGCGGACGCGCGAGGATCGCCAGTTCCGGTGGAGGTCTACGATCTCCTCGATGCCCTCCCCGCGCATGGCTTGGAACAGCTCCGCGAGCGAGCCGGTCACGACCCCGGACGCCGCGGTCGCGCCTTCCCCTTCGCGGAGGGCGTAGACACCGTCGATGTGGGGGTGACCCCGAAGAAGGTCGGCGTGGCGCTCCTTCGTGACGAAGAGGACGCGTCGCGCCGGCTCCTCCCGCTTGAGGAAGACCGGGACGTGGGCGGCGAGGAGCACGTCGCCCAGGGAGGAGAACCGGACGACCGCCGCCGCGCGGCGATGTGGCACCGGCTAACCCGCCTGATCCGCGGCCAGCGCATCCGGGATGTCCGGGCGCGCGGCCCGCGCGTCGCTCTCCGCCAGCCGGAATTGGAGCCGGTGGAGCTTCTGGTAGAGGCCCGGGCGCTTCACCAATTCCGCATGGGTTCCGGTCTCCACGATCCGGCCCTGGTCCAAGACCAGGATCCGGTCGGCGCGCTGGATGGTGGACAGGCGGTGCGCGATGACGAACACCGTCCGCCCCTGGAAGAGGACCTCGAGCGCCTCCTGGACCAAGAGCTCGGATTCGGAGTCGAGGTTCGACGTGGCCTCGTCGAGCAGGAGGAGGGCGGGATCCTTGAAGATCGCCCGCGCGATCGCCACGCGCTGCCGCTCTCCCCCGGAGAGCCGCATGCCGCGCTCTCCCACCTTGGTCTCGTAGCCGGACGGCATCTCGCGGATGAAGTGGTCGGCGTTGGCTGCGATCGCGGCCCGGTGGATCGCCTCCGGGTCGGCGTCGGTCACGCCGTACGCGACGTTCCGCGCGACCGTGTCGTTGAAGAGGAGCGGATCCTGCGTGACGATCCCCATCATCCGCCGGAGCGAGCCCACCTCGTAGTCCCGGAGATCGATTCCATCGAGGAGAATTCTCCCGTCGGTGGGATCGTAGAAGCGGGCGACCAGGTCCACGAGGGTCGATTTGCCCGCGCCGCTCGGTCCCACCAGCGCCACCACCTCGCCCGCGCGCACGGAGAAGGATACCTCGCGGAGCACGTCGGGACCGTTCCCGTAGCGGAAGCTCACGCGCTCGAATTCGATCCCGCTCCGGATGCCCGAGCACGGGCGCGCGTCGGGACGGCTCACGATCGCGGGCTTCGTGTCCAGAATTCCAAAAATGCGGACCGCGGCGGCGAGCCCCTCCTGCAGGGTGGCGTTGACGTTGCTCAGAGACTTGAGCGGGCTCATGAGCTGAAGCATCGCGAAGAGGAAGATGAAGAACTGCTGCGGCTCGAGCGCGCGCTGGAGAAGGATCTCGTGGCCGCCGTACCAGAGCACGGCGGTGGCCGCGACCACGCCCAGGTACTCGGAGACCGGCCCGGCCATGGCCCCGATCCTCCGCTGCTTCACGAAGGCACGGAAGTAGTCGTTGGCGGAGGCGGCGAAGCGGCGCTTCTCGAATTCCTCCATCGAGAACGCCTTCACGACGCGGATGCCGCCGAGCGTCTCCGAGAGAATCGCGTTCAGATCGGCCATCCGCTCCTGGGTGATCGTGCTCCGGCGCCGGAGCTTCTTTCCGAGCCAGACGATGAGCGAGAGCGATGGCGGAATCACGAGAAGCGAGAGGAGCGCCAGGCGCCAGGAGGTCCAGAAGATCCAGAACAGGCACACCGTGAGGAGCAGGGCGCTCTTGATGAGATTGCTGAAGCCCGCCGCGAGAGCGCCGCGGACGAGCGAGATGTCGTTCGTCAGCCGCGAGAGGAGCGCCCCGGTGCGCCGGGTATGGAAGAAGGAGAGCGAGAGGTCGTGGAGGTGCGCGTAGAGCTGGTTGCGAAGATCTCGAACGACCGCCTGCTCCACCCAGACCGTCAGCACGTTCGTGAGAAAGTCGAAGACGTTCTTGACGAAGAAGACCACCAGGAGCGCCAGGCAGATCCGCGTGAGCGAGCGAAGCGGATTCCCGATCAGGAAGAAGTGCTCGAACCAGGTCCGAAGCGACTGCTTCCACTCGGTCGTGCGGGCCGCGATGCCCTTCCCGGCTGGAGGCGCCGACGGGGCGCCGCCGGACATCCCGCCCGCCATCGCGCGGAGCATGGCCTCCGTGGCCCCGGGCGAGGCGCTCCTTGCGCCCGGAGCCGCCGATGCCACGGTCGAATCGGAAACGGCGGTCACCGGACGCGGCGTGAACAGGACCTTCACGAAGGGGGAGATCATCCCGATCGTGACCCCGCTCGAGATCGCGAAACCGACCATGAGAAACGCGGTGAGAATCAGCCGCCCGCGGTAGGGGCGCAGATAACCCAGCAGGCGGAGAGAGACGCTCTCGCGGCTCACGGGGTCGAGTTGCCGATGCGGCCGAGCCAGTCGTAGTTTCGCACGAAGGCCTCGTTGAAATCGTAGCCCCGGGAGAAGTCGCTCATCTTGTCCTGCTCGGTCTTGCCCAGAAGCCCTTCGTCCACGAGCTGGAAGACGATCTCCCCGAAGTTCTCCGTCCGGAGGACGCCCCACTGCTCGAAGACCGTCTTGGCCATCGGGCCGAACCGATCGATGGCCAAACGCCGGATCCCCTCCAGGAGCTCTTCGCCGCTCACGTGGCGGAGCTCGCCGAGTTCCTGGACGGTGAATCCCACCGCGTCCAGGGTGAACCGGTACGCGTTGGGCTTGTAGCGCCCGTACTTCTGCGCCACGTCCAGGATCGCGTTTTCCAGATCGGGTGCCATATCAGCGAACGTCCCGGCGGGTGAGCATGGTGTCTCGGCGAAAACGGTCGAGAACTCGAGGGTGGTCCAGGTTGTAGTGCAGGCCCCGGCTCTCCTTGCGCCGCAGCGCGCAGGCGACCATGAGGTCCGCCACGAGGCCAATATTGCGGAGCTCGACCAGATCGCTGTCGAGACGGTACCTCAAGTAATCCCGCTCGATCTGGTCGCGCAGCACGCCGACCATCGTGGCCGCTCGTTTCAGCCGCTCATCGCTCCGGACGATGCCCATATAGTCCCATAGGACGCGCCGGAGCGCATCCCAATTGTGGTCGAAGATCACCTGCTCCTTGGGCGTCACGGCCCCATGGAGACGCCAGGCCGCGAGCTTCGGCGGCTTGGCCCGCCCCTCGGCGAGGAGCTGCTGCAGCACGGCGCGTCCCGATCGCCGCGCGAACACCAGCGCTTCCAGGAGCGAGTTCGACGCGAGCCGGTTCGCGCCGTGGACGCCCGTGCACGCGACCTCGCCGCAGGCGTAGAGCCCGGGGATCGTGGTGCGCCCGTCCAGGTCCGTCACGATGCCCCCGCAGACGTAGTGCGCGGCCGGCACCACCGGGATCGGTTCCCGGAAGACGTCGAAGCCGAAGGCGAGCACGCGGCTCGTGATGTGCGGAAAGCGCTTCCGGAGGAGCCTCGTTCCCAGCCGCGCCATGTCCAGGAGCACGAACTTGTCTCCGCGCCGCTTCATCTCGGCATCGATCGCGCGCGCCACGATGTCGCGCGGCGCGAGATCGCCGAGCTTGTGGTAGCGGTGCATGAACGGCTTCCCGTCCGCGGTCAACAGCTTCGCCCCTTCGCCGCGGACCGCCTCGGAGATCAGGAAGGACTTGGCCTCGGGGTGGAAGAGGCACGTCGGGTGGAACTGAACGAACTCGAGATTCGCGACGGTCGCGCCCGCGCGAAACGCGGCGGCGAGCCCGTCCCCCGTCGCGATGTCCGGATTCGTGGTGTAGAGATAGGCTTTCCCGGCCCCTCCGGTCGCGAGCACCGTGGCGCGCGCCGCGCAGGGACGGATCTTCCCGGTGGCCCGGTCCAGCACGTACGCACCCCACACGCGATCGCGCTGGGGCGAGCTCCGCCTTCCTTCGAGCTTCGACTCGAGGATCAGGTCCACCATGATGTGGTTCTCGAGGATCGAGATCTTGGGGTGGGCCAGGGCGAGCTTCAAGAGCTTCGTTTCGATCTCGCGGCCCGTGCGGTCCTTCGCGTGGACGATCCGGCGTCTCGAGTGTCCGCCCTCGCGGCCCAGCGCAAGCATGCCGGGGACTTTGGGATCGCGGTCGAAGCGGACTCCCAGCGAGACCAGATGCGCAATCTCCCCGGCGCCTTCCTCGACCAGCACGCGCACCGATTCGGGATCGCAGAGCCCCGCGCCACAGATCAGGGTGTCGCGCTCGTGGAGCTCCAGCTGGTCGTCCTCGCCCAGGGCCGCGGCGATGCCCCCTTGGGCGTAGTTGGTGTTGGACTCGTGGCCTTCCCTCTTGGTCACGATCAGCACGCGCGCGAACTGGGCCGCGTGCAGGGCGACGCAGAGGCCCGCGATTCCGCTTCCCACCACCAGAACGTCGCTTTCCAGCTTGCCGGACGGCGGCTTCATCGGTTCTCGGCGCCTCGCTTCCTTTCGTTTCAGAGATGGACGGTTGAGCCTAGACGATCGACGGCGGGCGGGCCACCGCCTCATGCATGGGACGAAGGGCCGCCTCGACGGGATCCAGAGGACGGACGCCGGTCCGGATCACGCGCACCGGGATCTCCGGTTCGAGTCCCGGGGGCCAGCGCGCCTCGTCCTTCTCCGTGATGAGGAGCATCTCCGCTCGATCCCGCCGTGTCCGCTCGAGCGCCGGCCGGAGCGAGGTCGCGCTCCACGGCGCGTGATCCGGGAAGGCGGCGTGAAAACGCACGTCCGCGCCCGCGGCGCGGAGAAACCGATCGAGCCGCGAGGGAGTCCCGATCCCCGATACGACCGCGACCTTCGCCCCCGGGGTCAGGGGTTGGACGGGATGGGTCCCGCCGAGCGGCGTCACGCCGCTCAGCGTCCGCTGGAGGCGGAGCGTGGGAACGCCCGGCGCGACGCGAGAGAGCCACGACTGCGTGGCTTCGGGGACGGTCTCGCCGGGCTCTTCCAGGAGAAACACAATCCGCTCCGCTTGGCGGAGCGAAGACGCGGGCCGCCTCAGCGGACCCGCCGGCAGGAGGGATCCGTTACCCGCCGGCAGGCGCGGGTCCAGGGCTACCCAGAGCTCGTTCCACGCGAGATACCCCTGTTCCCAGCCGTCATCCAGGATGAGAACCCGCGCGTCATAGCCCGATCGGACCACCTCGCCAGCCCGCCTACGATCCGGATCCGCCGCCACGGCGACCTGGCGCGGCAGAGAGAGCCTGAGCGCCACGGCCTCATCGCCATAGCGCGCTGCTTGCTTCGCAAGCGGGTACCCGGCGAAATCGGGCACCACGCCGCGACCGTGCGCGGGCGCCGTGGCGCCGTGCCCCCGCAAGAGTACGGCCGCGCGCCCCCCCGCGGAGACCGCCTCGAGCGCGAGCCACCGCGCGATCGTGGTCTTCCCGGTGCCTCCGACGGTCAGATTGCCGATCGCGACGATGTGGCAGCCTGGAAGCTCCAGCCTCCGCCGCGTCGCGCCCGCGCGGGCGATCCCCGACGCCACGGCGTATCCCGCCGCGAGCGGGAGGAGCGTCTGAGTCCACGGAAGCGTCCCGGGTTCCCCCGACCAGGAGCGCTCGAAGAGCCCCGCGAGCCCCCTCACGGCGTGAGGCCGAAGCGCTCGAGCGCCGCAAGCGAGCGGCGCGCCGAGTCGGAGGCAGCCGTCGCGGCGCGCACGGCGCCCTCCCCCATGGTCCGGACCAAGTCCGGGTTCCGGAGCACCGAGAGCACCTGGCCGGCGCCCTCCGCCGCGTCAGCCACGCGGAGGACGGCCCCTTCCCTCGCGAGAAGCTCGACGCTTTCCTCGATCGCGCCCGCGTGCGGCCCCACCACCACCGCGCAGCCGCGCGCGGCGGGCTCGAGCGCGTTGTGACCCCCGTAGGGCGCGAACGTACCGCCGACGATCGCAACCGCGGCCGACCGATACGCCGAGGGAAGCTCGCCCTGCGTCGCCAGAATCCCGACACGCGGGCCGTCCCTGAGACCCGCGATCCAGCCGCCCATCGCCGTCCCGCGATCTTCCTCCCGGCGCACCGAGACCGCGATGCCCTCGCGCTCGAGCGCGGCGAGAACGCGCGTCAGCCCCTCCCGGTGTCGCGGGGCCACGACGAGGGCCCACTCCCCCTCGCGCGCCAGATCCCGCGCCAGCGCGACCGCGACCTCTTCCTCCCCGGGCCGGAGGCTCCCGAGGACCACCGCGGGCCGCTCCGCGACGCCGTGGGACGCGCCCTCCGCCGGACGCTCCGCCTTGAGGTCCCCGGTGACCGCGATCCGCTCCGAGGGAACGCCGAGCGAGCGGAAGCGGTCGGCATGCCGCTCCGACTGCGCGAGCACCCAGACGCCTTCGCCGAAGACGCCCCGGCCGGCGAGACCCCATCGGAGAAGACGCGCTCGCGTCCGCTCGGATACGGTGGCGCTCACGAACACGACCGCGACGCCACGGCGCCGCGACTCGAGGATCAGATGCGGCCAGAGCTCGGTCTCGATCACGTCGAGCCGCCACGGCGCCGCGGATCGGAGAAACGAGCGGAGGAGCTGCGGAAGATCGAGCGGCGCCACGCGCGCGACCACCGTGCCTCCGAGGTCCGCCCGGGCCCGGGCGAGACCGCGCTCCGTGCGCGCGGTGAGGAGGACGGGCGGACGCTGCCCCGCCGCGAGAAGCGCCTCGATCCAGGTGCGGGCCGCCACCATCTCGCCCAGCGAGGCGGCGTGCACCCAGACGCTCCCCGCCGCGTCCGCCAGGTCGGCGCTCGCGCCGGTGAAGGCCGAGCGCCAGGCGCTCCCGGGCGGGCCAAGTCCACGGAGGAGGGGTGCCACGGCGCCCGCCAGGGTCGCCGCGCCGCGATAGGCGGCGAGAGGGAGCGACGTCACGCGTTCTGCCCCCGGGCGGTGAAATCCACCAGGGCCTGCGCGGCACGCTCCGGCGAGCCCGGTCCGCCGAGGCGCTCCGGGATCGAGGCGAACGCGCGAAGCTGCGCCTCGCGCGCCCGTTCGTCGGTCAAGAGCGTCGCCAGCTCCGCGGCGATGCGCGCGGCGTTCACTTCACCCTGGATCAGCTCGGGCGCGGCACGAGTACCGGAGACGAGATTCGCCAGGCCGATCGACGGCACGCGCACCAGGCGCCGCGCGATCTCGTAATTCAAGCGCCCGGTCTTGTACACGATCACCTGGGGCACGCCCAGAGCGGCGGTCTCGAGCGTCGCGGTGCCCGAGGCGACCACGGCGGCGTCCGCGGCGCGAAGCAGATCCTTCGCGTCTCCGCGCCAATCGATGGGGCCCAGGATCTCCCACGCGCGCCGGAGCGCCGGATTCCGGAGCGCGCTTCCGACCTGCCCGGCGTCGCTCACCGCGAAACGCGCGCGGCCCCCGATGTGGTTCGCCACCCGCGCGGCGCCTTCGAGCATCGGGCCTAGATGGCGGCGCACCTCCTCGCGCCTGCTTCCGGGCAGGAGCGCGACCAGCCGCTCGGCCGGCCCCACCCCGATGGCCTCCTTCGCCGCCGCGCGCCGGGCGGGCTCGGGGTGGAGGGCGCCCGCGGGGTGGCCCACCCAGCGGGCGGCCACGCCCTCACGAGCCAGAAGCTCCTGCTCGAAGGAAAAGAGGAGCAGCGTGAGATCCACGTCTTCGCGCAGGCGCCGGATCCGTCCGCCGCCCCACGCCCAGATCTGGGGGCAGACGTAATAGACCACGCGCCGTCCCATTCGTTTGGCCACGCGGGCGAGCCCGAGATGGAGACCTGGGGAATCGATCGGGAGGAACACGGCGTCCGGATGCTCGGCGAGAAGCCGCCGGATCTCCCGGCGGGCGCGGCGGATTTCGGGAAGCTTTCCCAGGATCGAGGCGAATCCCATCACGGCGATGGATTCCATCGACACGGCCGCGCGAAGGCCGGCGGCGCGGAGCCTCGGCCCGCCGATGCCCGCCGCCTCCACGGGTATGCCGCGGGCGCGCAGGGCCGAGAGCAGGTCGGCCCCGAGGCGGTCCCCGGAGGGCTCGCCCGCCGACACGATGAGAAACGGGAAGCTCAGACGGGAAGGTCCAGCGGGAGGTTCCGCATCGCCTGCGCACGCACCTCCTCGGCGACCCGGAGTGCCTCGAGCGCGACCTCGGTCTCCTCCCACGAGCCCTCGGGCTCACGCGTCAGGGCGAGGAAATGAGTGAGCTCCGACTCGAGCGGGTCCCGCGCCTCCACAGGGATGAGAAGGGGCCGGATTCGCTTCAACAGATCCTCGGGCGCGTTCGATTCGGCGGGCTTCAGCGTGTACGCCTCCACGCTCCGGTTCAGGCAATCGATGGAGAGGTACTCGTTGGCTTCGAAGAAGCGGATCTTGCGGATCTTCTCGCGCGAGACCCGGCTCGCCGTCAGGTTCGCCACGCAACCGGAGGCGAACGTGAGCCGCGCGTTGGCGATGTCGATCCGGGGCGTGAGAACCGGCACCCCCACGGCGAGCACCTGCGTCACGCGCGACCGTGTGAGCCAGAGGGCTAAGTCCAGGTCGTGGATCATGAGATCCAGGATCACGTCCACGTCGATGCCGCGCGGCACGATGGGCGCCAAGCGGTGGGCCTCGATGAACCGCGGAGACTTGAGATTGGGACGCGCCGCCTGGACCGCGGGATTGAAGCGCTCCACCTGCCCCACGAAGAGCGCTCGCTGCTGGACCCGAGCGGTGGCGAGCATGGCCTCACCCTCCGCCACGGTCTGGGCCATGGGCTTCTCCACGAGAACGTGGAGCCCGCGCGCCAGGCAGAACTGGGTCAGCTCCGCGTGAAGGGGTGTGGGTGAGGCGATGGAGACCAGATCGACGCGTTCGGCCAGGGCCTCGAGGCTGTCGAAGGGTTGAAGCCCCAGCTCGCGCGCGGCCCGCTCCCGGGCCGCGGGATCCACGTCGTACGCCCCCACCCGCTCGACGCCCTCGATCCGCGACCAGGCGCGCGCGTGGTGGCTGCCGAGGTGTCCGACCCCGACCACCCCCACGCGTTGCTTCATCACCGCACGATGCCTCGCTCCGAGCTGCGCACGAACTCGATGAACTCGTGGATCTCGGGATAGGGCTTGAGCTCCCGCGCGATGCGCGAGAGCGCCTGCGCGACGTTGAGCTGCGAGCGGTAGAGGATCCGGTAGGCGCGCTTGAGCTCCAGACGCACCTCGGCGGGAATGCCGCGGCGGTCCATGCCCACCGAATTGAGACCGCACACGCGCAGCGGATTCCCCGCCGCCTTCACGTACGGAGGAACGTCCTGAGGAACCCGCGAGGCTCCGCCCACGAAGGCGTGGCACCCGATGGTCACGAATTGGTGCACGGGAGTCATCCCGCCGATGATCGCGAAATCATCCACCCGGACGTGGCCGCCCAGGTTGACCGCGTTGGCGAGGATGACGTGGTTTCCGATGCGGCAGTTATGGGCGATGTGCACGTAGGCCATCAGGAGCACGTGGTCCCCGACGATGGTGGACTCGCGCTCCTCCGTGGCGGCGTGGATGGTCGCGTATTCGCGGACCACGGTGTCATGCCCGACGCGAACGTCGGTCGGGACGCCGCGGAATTTCAAGTCTTGGGGGATGTTGCCGATGACGGCGCCGTGGTGGACCTGGCATCGGGGGCCGATGGTCGTTCGCCCCTCGATGATCGCGTGGAGGCCGACCTGGGTCCCTTCGCCCAGGGTGACGCGGGGCCCGATGTACGCGAACGGCCCGATGACCACGCCGGGGCCGAGCTCCGCCCCCTTCGCGACGATCGCGGTGGGATGCACCGCGGGCGGCGCGTTGTGCGGCTCGGGAAACGGGACCACGGCGCCCGGGACGCGCGCCCAGGTGCCGGTGAGTCCGTCCGCCTCAGGAATCGCGATCGACAATGCTTGAGAGAAGCTCTGCTTCCGCGACGAGGTCTCCATCGACGTAGGCCTTCCCCTCCATTTTGCAGATGCGTGATTTCAGGCGAAGGAGCGTGAGCTCGAAACGGAGCTGGTCGCCGGGCCGCACCGGTTTGCGGAACTTGGCCCGGTCGATTCCGATGAAGTAGACCAGCTTCTCCTTCGGTTGGTACGACGAGTTCAGGAGCAGGACTCCACCGCACTGTGCCATGGCCTCGATGATGAGCACCGCCGGCATGATGGGATGCCCGGGAAAATGACCGGCGAAAAAGGGCTCGTTGATCGTGACGTTCTTGATCCCGACGACGCGGTTCTCCTCGAGGCTCAGGATCCGGTCGATGAGGAGGAACGGGTACCGGTGCGGCATGATCTTCATGATGGCCGCGATGTCCAGCTCGACCGGGCCCCGGGTGCCGTTGCCTGTCTCCGCGCGCGGGGATTTCTCGGGCTTGTCCGGCCGCTCGGACGCCGCCAGCCGCTGCACGAAGCGGACGTTGGTCGCGTGCCCCGACTTGATCGAAACGAAATGACCGAGCACGGGGCGCCCCAGCAGGTAGAGGTCCCCGATGAAGTCGAGGATCTTGTGGCGGACGAACTCGTTCTCGAATCGAAGCGGCTCCTGATTCAGGATTCCCTTCGGCTGGACGACGACCGCGTTCTGCAGGGTTCCACCCAGGATCATTCCCTGCGCGCGCAGGGCGTCCACGTCCCGCTGGAGAACGAAGGTGCGGGCCGGAGCGATCTCCTTCACGAATACGTCCTTGTCGATATCGTAGGTAGCGTGCTGGGTGCCGAGGTAGGCGTCGTCGTACTCGATGGTGAAGTCGATGCGCAGCCCGTCGTGCGGCAGAGCCACCAGGACCACCCCGTTCTCCTCGTAGCGGACCGGCTCGCTCACGCGGAAGAAGCGGCGCGGGACGTGCTGGTCCACCAGGCCGGCCTCCTGGAACATGCGCACGTACGGCGCGGCGCTGCCGTCGCGAGGCTCGGCGGGTTCCTTCGCGGTCAGCGCGATCGCGAGATTGTCGATCTCGAGCCCCGCCGCGGCGGCGAGGATGTGCTCGACGGTGTGCACCTCGGCGTCGCCGGCCTTCAGGATCGTTCGCCGCATCTCTTCGGTGTCGGCGCGCGCGTACCGGGGCGAGACGGGGATTTCCGGGCAGCCGGGCAGATCGAGACGGATGAAGCGGATTCCGGAATCGGGCGGGGCCGGACGGAATTCCACGCGGCACGGCATGCCCGTGTGGAGACCCACGCCCTCGAAGGCGATGGGCTTCGCGATCGTGCGCTGTGTGGGCGTCGTCACCGCGGTTCTTTGGAACCCTCGAGCTCTTCCACGCGGTGCTTGAGCGCCCGCACGGTCTGGATGAGCTCGGGCAGATTCCGAATGCTCGCCTCGATGCGCTTCGCCTGCCGGAGCGGCATGGCCGGATAGCCGAACACCCGCTCTCCGGGCTTGACCGACTTCGAGACGCCCGATTGGGCGCCCACGCTCGCTCCATCGCCGATCTCGATGTGGCCCGCGAGGCCGACCTGTCCCGCCAGCACGACGTGGTGTCCCAGCACAGTGCTGCCGGAGATACCCACCTGCGCGACGATGATGCAGCTCTTTCCGATCTGCACGTTGTGCGCGATCTGGACCAGGTTGTCGATCTTGCTCCCGGCGCCGATCCGCGTCGTTCCGGTGGTGGCGCGATCGATGGTGACGTTGGCCCCGATCTCGACGTCGTCCTCGATCTCGACGTTCCCCACTTGCGGCAGCTTCCGATACACGTCGCCGTCGAGGACGAAGCCGAAGCCGTCGCTCCCGATCACGGCCCCGGAATGGACGATCACGCGGTCACCCAGCACGCACTCCTCGCGAACCGTAACGTTGGGATAGAGCAGGACCTCGTCCCCGATCCGGGCCCGCGCTCCGATGTAGCAGCCCGCGTGCACGATGGATCGCGCGCCGATCGCGGCACCCGCCTCGATCACCACGTGGGGGCCCACGTAGGCGTCCGGCGACACGGAGGCCCCCGGCGCCACGACCGCGCTGGGGTGAGCGCCGGGTCGCGGACGCTCCTTCTCTCCGGCGAACAGATGCACCGCCTTGAGGAAGGCGAGATAGGGATTGGGGTTCTCGATGAGCGGCTTACCGATGTTCCGATGGTTCTCGGAGACGATGACGGCGGAAGCCTGGGTCAGCTCGAGGTAGGGCTCGTAGCGGGGGTTGGCGAGGAAGGTCAACTCGCCCTCGCGGGCCTCGCGAATGCCGGCCACGCCCGTGATCTCGACCGAGCCATCACCGACAACGATGCCGTCGATGGCCCTCGCGACCGCCTCCAGCGTGACCTTCATGGTGCACTCCCTTTGAATCGGTTCGCGCTGCCCGCCCCGGGAATCGGCTACCGCGTTCCTCCCGTGGCCGGCGGCGCCGCGTTGGCGGGCTGCGGCAATCCGCTCGCGTCTTCCTTCTTCAACTGCTCGAGGACGCGATCGGTGAGATCGAGCGTCCGATCTCCGAAGATGATGTTCCCGTCCGCCGCGTCCAGGATGAGCGAATATCCCTCGTCGGTGCCGAACCCCGTGACGATCTTGTGCACGCGGTCGACGATCGGCTTCAGGTACTGCTCGTTCAGCCTGGACACGGAGCCCTGGGGACCCCAGTTCTTCTGAACGAACGCGTCATAATCGGCGATCTTCTTCTGAAGCACCTGGTTCTGCTCGTCGCGCTTGGCCTCGCTCAGCATGGGGCCCTGCGCGTCCAGCTTGCGCTGCAGATCGTCGATTTCGGTCTTTTTCTCCCTGGCGGTCTTGGTGAGCTCCTGGACTTCCCGGTTGAAGGACCGCTGGGCCTCCTGAGTGCCGGCATACTCCGAGAAGATCCGCTCGGAGTCAATGAAGCCGATCTTGAGATCGGCCCCGAGACCCACCCCCGGAGCGGCCAGGCAAAGCACCGCCAGGGCCCAGACTACCGTACGCCACGGTCGCTGTCGAGTCATATCTAATCCCTTCTGCTAGAACGTGTTACCTAGTTGGAAGTGGGGCTCCCAGCGGGACCCGTCCTCGCGGTCCAAGCCGTACCCGAGATCGAGTCCCACCCGGCCCAAGGCGGGCACCTCCAGCCGTACCCCGAACCCGATGGACTTCCTCAGGTCGCCGAGGTCCAGATCGCGGGTCGAGTTCCAGGTGTTCCCGGCCTCGAAGAATAGGAGCGCGTGCAGGGGGTCCGCGATCGGGAACTGCAACTCGCTGGTCATGATGAGCATGGTCTTGCCGCCCGGATACCGGTCCAGGATGGCGCCGGTAATCGAGTCCCGGGCGATGTTCGCGCGGGGCACCACATAGTAGTCCGGATAACCGCGGAGGTAATCCGCCGTGGTCCCCCCGAGCCGGAAGCGCTCGTAGTCCGGCACCTGGCCGCCGCCCAAAAACCCGGTCTTGCCGCGGAGCATGAGGACGAAGGGACCTCCCAGACGCGTGTAGCTCTTGTTCTCGAAAGTCTCCTTGTAGAAGGACTCGACGCCGCCCAGAAGCCCTCCCGCCACTTCGTTCGTGAGCAAGATCCTCGAGCCCCGGGACGCATAGAAGGGATTGTCGGTGCTGTTCCGGTTGAACGTGACGGTCACGCTGCTCACTCGTCTCGGCCACCGGGTCGCGCGGAGCGAGGCCAGGTTCACCGGCTCTCCGGCCCGGGGAACCACGAAATCGCTCAGGGACACGTCGCGGAGGTCGTAGGAGATGATCCCGCGCGTGTAGTCGGGCCACCGCAGCGGCCGGCCGAGATGGATCCCTCCGCCGACGTCCTTCCGCGTATAGAAGTCGAGGTTCCGGCGGGTGTTGAAGATGTCGAAGCCGAGGTTGAGCGGCGTGTCCCGGAACCAGGGCTCGTTGTAGGAAAGCTCCAGATCGTTCGCCTTTCCCCCGCGCTCCAGCCGGATGTTGATGCTCTGCCCGTTGCCGAACAGGTTGTTGTGCCCCAGTTCGATGAATCCGGTCAGCCCCGACTGGCTCGAATAGCCCGCTCCGGCGCTGGCGGTCCCGGTCTGCTTCTCCTGCACCTTGAGCGTCAGATTGATGTCGGCGCTGTCCCCCGTCGGCTCATAGTCCACGTTGACGTCCTGGAAGTAGCCCAGGCCGAAGATGTCGCGCTGGGTGCGCATGAGCGCGGAGCGACGGAACACGTCCCCGGGGTAGACGGTCGCCTCGCGGCGGATCACGTTTTCCTTCGTGCGGGTGTTTCCGGTGATATCCAGATTCGCGATGCGCGAGCGCGCCCCCTCCTGGACCTGGAAGGCGACGTCCACGATCGAGTCGCGGTCGGTCATCTTGGGCTCGATGGACAGGAAGAGATACCCCTGCTCCTGGTAGAGCGTGTAGGCGTTCTCGAGCGTCTTCTGGACCTGCGCCTCGTTGTAGATGGCGCCGGACAGCGGCACGGTCGCGACCGTGAGGGCCGGAGTCGGGACGGCGCTGTTTCCGGACCAGGAGAGCGAGCCGAAGCGGTACCTCGGCCCTTCGCGCAGGAACACGTGGAGGACCACGCCTCGCCCGTCCTTGGTGTCGAGCGGGATGATCGAGTCCACGTCCGCGTCCTTGAAGCCCCGGGTGCGCATGTAGAGCCGGAGCTTGGTCTCGTCCTTTTCCAGGTGCTCGGGCTTGTGGATCCCGCTCCGGAGAAAGCCGGGGGGCTTGCTCTCCATGCTCTTGGCGAGCGCGTCGCTCTTCAGAGTCTCGTTCCCGTGGAAGACGATCCCGCGCACCTTGACCTTCGTCCCTTCGTCCACGTCGAAGACCACGCGGACCGCTCCGGCGGCCGTGGGCTCGGTGCGCGTCGTGACCTTCGTGCGCGTGTAGCCCTCCGCCGCGTAGGCCTGCTCGATCTTCCGGGCGTCCAGCTCGAGCGTTCCGGTGTCCAGGAGCTGCCCCTCGGCGGAGGTGAGCTTCCCCTTGAGCGTCGAGGGTTCGACCTTCTTCGCCCCGCGGTAGACGATCTCCTTGATGCGGGGGCGCTCGGTCACGTGGATGGTGAGCGCCACTCCGTCCAAGACCGGCGCGTCGCTCACCGTCACGTCGGTGAACAAGCCCGTCGCGAAGAGGCGGCGGACGCCGCTCCGGATCTCGTGGGGGTCATTGGGCTGTCCCGCCCCGATGGCGAACGTGCGAATGACCACGAGGGAGTCCACGTTGACGAACCCCTTCACGGCCACGCTCCGGATCATCGGCGCAGGTGCCTGCCCCGAGGTGTCCGCGGGGGTCGCCAGCGAATCGAGCGAAGTGGAGCCGAGGCCGGTCGGCCGGCCGGGGCCCTGCGCGAGAGCGCGCGAGGCAGCACCGAGGCCGAGGAACGTCACGGCCGCCATCGCGATGAAATACCGCGTGGCGGCGCCGGGACGCGTGAATTCTTCTCCGAAGAGCCTCAAGAGGCGAAGATCAACTCGTCACCCTGGCGGGACACCAAGACGTCGCTGCCTTCCTTCAGCTTGCCGCGCAGCACGTGCTCGGAAAGCGGGTCCTCGATCAGCTTCTGGATGCTGCGCTTGAGCGGCCGGGCGCCCAGCGCTTCGTCGAACCCCTTCTGGATGAGCAGGTCCACCACCTCGTCCTCGAAGTTCAGCGTGATCCCGTTCCCCTTCAACCGATCCGCGACCTGGGTGAGCAGGATCTTGGTGATGGATCCCATCTGCGGCCGGTCGAGCGGATGGAACACGATCATCTCGTCGATTCGGTTAAGGAACTCCGGATTGAACACGCGCTTGACCTCGTCCATGATCGCCGACTTCATCGTGATGTAGTTCGATCCGTCGGTCCGGTCCGAGAACCCCAGACCCCGGCCTCCCTTGATCTGCCTCGCGCCGAGATTCGAAGTCATGATCAGCACCGTGTTCTTGAAGTCCACCTTCCGCCTCAGGCTGTCGGTCAACTGTCCGTCGTCCAGCACTTGGAGGAGGATGTTGAAGACATCCGGGTGGGCCTTCTCGACCTCGTCGAGCAGGACCACCGAATAGGGCTTCCGCCGCACCTTTTCGGTCAGCTGTCCCCCCTCCTCATGTCCCACATACCCCGGAGGGGCGCCGATGAGCCGGGAAACCGAGAATTTCTCCATATATTCCGACATGTCGATGCGGATCAGGGCATCGGGATCGTCGAAGAGGAACCGCGCCAGGACCCGGGCCAGCTCGGTTTTGCCGACGCCGGTGGGCCCCAGGAAGATGAACGAGCCGATGGGCCGGCGAGGGTCCCGGAGCCCGGCGCGATTCCTGCGAATCGCGCGCGACACGGCGGCCACGGCCTCTTCCTGCCCGACGATGGACTTCCGGATCTCCTCCTCCATGCGGAGCAGCTTCTCCGACTCCTTCTCCTCGAGCCGGGCGATCGGGATTCCCGTCATGCGCGAGATCACCTTCGCGACGAGATCCACGTCGACCAGCGCTTCCTTCTCGTGCTTGATCTCGGTCCAGGTCTTCTTGTGCTCGCGCAGCTTCGCGCGGAGGTCCTTCTCCTTGTCGCGGAAGCGCGCCGCCTTCTCGAACTCCTGCTGCTGGATGGAGGCCTCTTTCTCCTTCGCCACTTCCTCGACCTGCTTCTCCAGCTCGCGCACCTCGGTCGGGATGGCGGAGATGCTGAGCCGCGCGGAGGCGCCCGCCTCGTCGATCACGTCGATCGCCTTGTCGGGAAGGAAGCGGTCGTTGATGTAGCGGTCGGCCAGCTTCACGGCCTGGACGATGGAGTCGTCCGAGTACTTCGCGCCGTGGTGGGCCTCGTACTTGTCGCGCAGCCCGCGGATGATCTGGATGGTCTGGTCCACCGTGGGGGGATCCACCATGATCGGCTGGAACCGCCGCTCCAGGGCGCCGTCCTTCTCGATGTACTTGCGG
>JBGPMB010000040.1:0-17934 GCA_041486775.1 Candidatus Eiseniibacteriota bacterium
AGGAGGCTTTCCGGGAATTCCGCTCGCGATTGTATGGCCCGAGACCAGAGTCACGATCCTCGAAGCGAGGGAAAAGAAGGCGGGTTTCCTGGAGCGCGCGGTCCGCGAGCTGGGGATCCGGAACGTGACGGTGGCATGCGGACGACTCGAGGAGTACGGCCGGAGCTGGACCGCCGAGCCTCATCGGAGCGTGTACATACGGGCCCTGGGAGATCTGCCCGAGGTGCTTCGCTCCGCAGAACGCGTGGCGGTGCCTAGCGCGGAGTGGATCTACTTTCTCGGGGCGGGCACGACCCCGGAGGACTTGCTTGCCTCGTTGGGTCAGGCCGCCCAATGGGCGAGCATCGTGACCGGCGCCTTCGGGGGGCGATTGCTCCGAGGGTACTTCCCGCCAGGGCCGCCCGGCTCCCTGGGCCACTAGCACAGCGATTTCCCGTCGTGGCAGCGTTGATGTTTCACGTGAAACGTTCCGGTAAGCAGCTCCAAATAGGCGAGTTGATTCTAGGTTCTCCGGGAGCCTCTCTGCGCGGTGGCGGTCCCCCCCGCTCCGTCCAGGGGCGCCCCCTGCCTCGGACGCGTTAGAGTCAACGCACATATTTTGAGCCACTTACAGCCACGTTTCACGTGAAACATTTTAGCTTGGATTTCCTCGAGGGTATTGCCGTAGACTGCCGCCCGGGCCCCGACATGGATGGAGGGCCCCGGCGGCCGTGAGTCGCCGCCGGTGGGGTAAACAGGGGAGAGTGGGTGGATGGCCAGGACGGTCGCGATCGCGAATCAGAAGGGCGGGGTGGGCAAGACGACGACGGCGGTCAATTTGGCGGCCGCGCTGGCGCTGAACAAGAAAACGGTCCTGCTCGTCGACCTCGATCCCCAGGGAAACGCCGGTAGCGGGCTCGGATTTGCAAACCTCAAGAATACCAACCGCGGCATCTACGAAATTCTGACCGGCGGACTGGCGGCGGACCAAGCAATCGTCGAATCAGAGATTGCCGGGCTGTCTTTCATCCCCTCTGGACAGAGACTCGCGGGAGCGGAAGTGGAGCTGGTGGATGCCGAGCGGCGTGAATACCGGCTGAAGGATGCTCTTCAGCCCCTGGCCGATCGCTACGATTTCATCTTCATCGACGCTCCCCCCTCTCTCGGCATCCTCACGGTCAACGCGCTGACGGCTGCTGGGTCGGTTCTCGTTCCGGTCCAGTGTGAGTACTACGCGCTCGAGGGACTGAGCCATTTGCTGGGAGCGATCAGGCTGGTGCAGCAAGGGCTCAACCCATCTCTTCAGATCGAGGGCGTTCTCCTCACGATGTACGACAATCGCCTGAATCTCTCCCAGCAGGTGATGGACGAAACCCGCCGTTATTTCGCGGAGCGCGTCTATAACACGATGATTCCACGTAATGTACGACTGAGCGAGGCGCCCAGCTTCGGCAAGCCGGTCGTCGTCTACGATCCCGCCTGCGCCGGATCGGTCAGCTACATGAACCTTGCGAGCGAGGTGATCAACCATGGCTAGGAAGGCGTTGGGTCGCGGGCTGGCATCGCTCATTCCCGCGGCGGTGAATCGTGAGGTCGCGGTCGCTCCGGAGCTGCGAACCGTGGAGCCTCGTCAAGGCGAGATCCAGCACGTCGCGCTCGACAAGATCGTCAGGAACCCGGCTCAACCCAGAACCCAGTTCGACCCCGCCACCATCCGCGAGCTGGCGACCTCCATTCGGGAACGCGGTGTGCTCCAGCCGGTGCTCCTCCGCCCCTCCGGTGGCGCGTTTCAGATCGTGGCGGGCGAGCGCCGGTTCCTGGCGGCCCGCGAAGCGGGACTCGAGACGATCCCCGCCATCGTCCGGCAGTTCACCGACCGGGAAGCCCTGCTGATCGCCCTCATCGAGAACGTGCAGCGCGAGAACTTGAACCCGATGGATGAGGCGCGTGCATACTACAGACTGGCCATGGAATACGGACTTCCCCATGAGGAGATTGGACAGCGGGTAGGCAAGGATCGATCAACTGTTTCCAATATACTTCGCTTCAACAACTTACCCACTGAAATCCAGGCCTTTCTCGAGATGGGAAGCATCAGCCCCGGGCATGCTCGCGCTCTGCTCTCGCTCGCGAGCGAGAAGGCCCAGATCGATCTCGCCAAGTCTGCCGCCGCCCACGGGTGGTCTGTGCGCGAGCTGGAGGAGCGAGTGCGCCGCTCTTCCCCGGGAAAGACGGCGGCGCGTCCACGAAAGAGCCCGAAACGGGCCTTCTCCGCGGAACTAATGGGGCTCGAGGACGATCTTATGAGAGCCTTGGGGGCGCGGGTTCGAATCACGCGCCGGCGCGGGGGCACGGGGTCGATCTTCATCGACTACCACTCCGAAGAAGAGCTCGATCGCCTCATCAACGTGCTCCGCTCCCTGTCCTCCGATGCGCGATGAGGACGGGGTTGTGGATAACTCGCCAGAAGTGGTGGATAACGCCGCAAATTTACCAAACACTTGGCCTTACTCCAGCGCTACTGATGGCAAAGCCGCACTTTATGCACAAAGTCGAGCGCGGCGCATACCGTCGCTGATTTCACGAAGCCTCTGTAACAAAAATCACGGAGACAGACCATGACGCAGGCCGTCCCAAAGGACGATCTCAAGCTGCTCGAGGATCTGAAAGACGCGCGCGCCGCCATCCTGGCCGAGCTGCGCAAGGTCATCGTGGGTCAGGATCAGGTCGTGGAGCAGCTCCTGACCGTGCTCTTCGCCAACGGGCATTGTCTTCTCGTCGGCGTTCCCGGGCTCGCGAAGACCCTGCTCGTCTCGACGCTCTCGAAGATCCTCGATCTCAAGTTCAGCCGCATCCAGTTCACGCCCGATCTCATGCCCTCCGACATCACGGGCACCGAGATTCTCGAGGACGATCCGGCCACCGGACGGCGCGCGTTCAAGTTCATCCACGGGCCGGTATTCGCGAACATGATCCTCGCCGACGAGATCAACCGGACGCCCCCCAAGACCCAGGCAGCCCTCCTCCAGGCGATGCAGGAATATCGTGTGACGGCGGGAGGGGAAACCTATCCGTTGGCGCTTCCGTTCTTCGTCCTCGCGACGCAGAACCCGATCGAATTCGAGGGCACCTATCCGCTTCCCGAGGCCCAGCTGGACCGCTTCATGTTCCACATCTCGGTGGGATATCCCACGGACGTGGAAGAGGAGCGGATCGTCGCGACCACGACCAGCGCCTACGAAGCGGAGCCCAAGACGGTGCTCGGCGTGGAACAGATCCTCGAGCTCCAGCGGCTGGTGCGACGGATTCCGGTCGCCGATCACGTCCTTCGCTACGCGGTCCGTCTCGCGCGCGCCTCGCGGCCCGGACCGGAAAGCGCTTCGTTCGTGCGCGATTGGGTCAGCTGGGGCGCGGGTCCGCGCGCGGCGCAGTACCTCGTGCTCGGCGTGAAGGCGCGCGCGGCGCTCTACGGCCGGCCGACGCCGAGCGTGGAGGACGTGAAAGAGGTGGCGCCTTCGGTGCTGCGGCACCGGATTATTCCCAACTTCAACGCCGAAGCGGACGGGATTTCGAGCCTCGACATCATTCAGAAGCTCCTCGAGACCACGCCCAGCGTCGACGGCAAGCGTTCGTAAAGGGCCGCGCCCATGGCCCAAACGTCGCAGCGACTCCTCGACCCGCACTTCGTCTCGAAGCTCGCGCGTCTCGATCTCCGCGCGCGCCTCGTCGTCGACGGCTTTCTGACGGGGCTCCACAAGAGTCCCTACCACGGCTTCAGTGTGGAATTCGCCGAGCACCGCCAGTACATGCCGGGGGATCCGCTCCGGCACTTAGACTGGAAGGTGCTCGCGAAGTCCGACCGCAAGTACTTGAAGCAATACGAAGAGGAGACGAACCTCCGCGCGACGCTCCTCATCGATACGAGCGCGTCCATGAGCTACTCCTCGCACGGGCTCTCGAAGCTGGACTACGCGCGGCAGCTCGCGGCCTCCCTCGCCTATCTCATGCTGCGGCAGAACGACGCCGTCGGGATGTTCGCGTTCGACAGCGGAAGGGGGGAGCTGATCCCGCCTCGCTCCACGCCCAGCCACTTGAGGCAGCTCCTCGTGCTCCTGGATCGGCTCGAGGCCCGGGGAGGAACCGACTTCGCGTCCTCGCTCCACGCGCTCGCGGAGCGCGTGAAGCAGCGGGGTTTGATCGTCATCCTCTCGGACCTTCTCGACGATCCCGAGCGCATCGCGAGCGCGATCCACCATTTCCGCCATCGGAAGCACGAGGTGCTCGTCTTCCACGTGCTCGATCCGCAGGAGGTCGCCTTCGGTTTCGAGCGCGAGGCAACCTACGTGGATCTCGAGAGCGGCGAGCGCGTGACGACGCGGCCCCAGGAGCTGCGCGGCGACTACCGGACCCGGGTCCAGGGCTGGATGGACCGGATTCGCGAGTTCTGCATCGAGAAGCAGGCCGACTACGCCTCCGTCACCACCGACACGCCCTACGACCGCGCGCTGCTCGAATATCTCTCCAAGCGCGCCCGACTCCTCTGAGCGACCCGATCCGATGGCCTCGTTTTCGTTCCTGAACCCGGGGTTTCTCTGGGCCCTTCCGGTCGCGGCGATCCCGATCCTGATCCATTTCCTGAGTCGGCGCCGTCTCCCGGAGATTCCATTCCCCACGGTCATGTTCCTTCGCGCGCTCGAGCCCCGCGAGATCCGTAGGCTCAAGCTTCGCGAATTGCTCCTGCTCCTCCTTCGCACCCTCGCGATGCTCCTGCTCGTCGGCGCGTTCGCGCGGCCCTCGGTCGAGCCGAAGGGCGCGTCCACGCACGCCGCCACGGCGGTGGCGGTGGTCCTGGACGACTCGGAGAGCATGGGGGCGCTGGACGAGCAGGCCCGGCCGAGGATCGAGGGAGCGCGCGAGCGGGCGCTCGCGATCGTGGACGCTGGGCGCGCCGGCGACGAGATCGCGATCACGACCACAACGGGACCGGACGTACTACTGGCCAATCGCTCGGAGGATCGCGTCCGTCTGGAGCGCACGGCGCGTCAGATCGGCGCGACGTGGCTTCCCGGAAGGACGGCTTCGGCCCTCGAGCGCTCGCGCCGGTTTCTGGGGCGGAGCGCGCTCCGCTCGCGCGAGCTGTACGTGATCGGAGATTTCCAGGCGACGGAATTCACCCGCGAGGCGCGGGAGAAGCTCTCCCTGATCGCGCGCGCGGGTAATCGGATATATCTCCTTCCCGTGGTCGCCTCGCGGGTGCCGAATCACGCCATCGAGGACCTCGACCCCGAGCTTCGGCCCGGGCCGCAGGGAAAGGGGCTCGAGATGCGCGCCCGGCTCGTGAATCACGCGGACGCGCCGAGCGAGCGGCTGGCGGTGCGCGCGAGGCGCCAGGACACGCTGATCGGCGGAGGGGACGTCTCGCTCCTGGCGGATGAATCGCGATGGGCATCGCTACCGATCGACTGGCGCGCGGGCGCGGCCGCCGCCGAGGCCGGTTCCGATCCCAAGGCCAAGGCGCCCGTCGTCGTCGAGTCGGACGTGGACGCGCTCGCCGGAGACGATCGGCGCTACGCGGTTCTCGGGGCGCCACGGCGGCTCCGCGTGCTCCGGATCGTGGAATCGCGCGAGGGCGCGCCCGCGCCTCGGTTCGTGGCGCTCGCGCTCGATCCCTCGCAGGACGGCTCGGGCGGATACGCGGTGGAGGCCGGAACCCCGGCCTCCCTGCTCGGGGTCAACCGGGGCCGCTACGACGTGGTGATCCTCGAGGACATCGCGTCCTTGTCGGGGGACGCGGAGACGCGTCTCCGGGCGTTTCTGCGCGAGGGCGGCGGCGTGGTGGTCGCCTTGGGCCCGCACGCGGACCTCGACTACTACGGAAAGAAGCTCTTTCCCTCGATGATCGATCTGGCCGTGGATGGAACCGAGCGCGCCGCGGAAGGTCAAGCCTTCGAGCTTCGCGCCCGGGTCCCCGCGCACCCCATTCTCGAGGGGCTCTCGCTCACCGTCGGGTCGCCGCTAACTCAATCGAGGCTCACGGCGCTGGCGCGCGGGCGGATCACGTCCACCCGCGCCGAGGCGGTGGTCACCACCACGGGCGGGCTTCCCGTCGTCGTGGCCGCTCCACAAGTAGCGGTCTTCCTGGGATCGCTGGCCGATGACTGGGGCGATCTGCCCTTCTCCGGCGCCTTCGTTCCCCTGGTTCGCGGTCTCGTGGACCACGCCGCCCGGACCAGGTCTCCCGAATCGGTCGATCACGCGCTCGTCGGGCAGCCGCCCGCGGCCCGCCTGGAAGCAGCGCCCTCGGGCCCCGTCACCGTGCGCGGTCCGGACTCCTATCGGTCGCAGGCTTCCGTCGTCTCGGACGGATCGGGGTTCCGCGCCGTGGCCGACGCACCCGCGACCGTGCCCGGCTTCTACGTCTTCGAGGCCGGCGCGCGCGAGGCCGCGACCGTCGCGGTGAATCCCGACCCGATCGAGAGCGATCTCCGGATGTTCCCGGTCGATTCCCTCGAGACCGGATCGGAGAACGCGCCGCGCGCTCTCCTGACCACGTCGTCCCTCCGCGCCCATCTTCGCGACACGCGCCAGGGGCGAGAGCTCTGGCTCCTCTTTCTGATGGGAGCCGCCGTCTGCCTCGCCGCCGAGCTCTGGCTCGGCACCGCCCGCATCGCGGCGCCGTGACGAAGACCGACTACTCGCTCGCGGAGCAGCTCCTCCGCGGGGCCGAGCGCCATCCCGGCTACGACGCTCTCCGCGCGCGGGTCGCCTCGGAGGATGGGCCCGGATCAGGACCGATTCCGGTGCGCGGCATCGCGGGCAGCGCCGGGGCCCTCCTCCTCGCGGGGCTCGCGCGATCGGTCCGGCGCCCCTTCGCCGTGATCGCACCGGACCTGGATCGGGCCGAGGCGTGGCGGGACGATCTGGAATTCCTTCTCGGCCCAGACCGCGTCGTCTATCTGCCGGCGCACGACGTCGTGCCGTGGAGCACGCAGGTCGCGACCGGCCCGGTGCGCGACGACCGCATCACCGCCATGCTCCGCCTCGGCGATCCGGATCCGCCCATCGTCGTGATCCCCGCGGTCGCGCTCTACCGGCTGGCGCCGGAGCCCCACGCGGTCCGCTCGCGCTCCGTCACGCTCGCCCCGGGGACCGAGATCGCCCCCGAGGTCCTGGCGCGGAAGCTCGTCATGGCGGCGTATCGCTCGGTCGGCGAGGTCGGCGAGATGGGCGAGGTCAGCCGCCGCGGCGGCCTTCTCGACGTCTTCGGGCCCGGGATGGCGTATCCGGTCCGGATCGAGTTCGACGGCGACCAGGTCGCGTCGCTTCGCACGTTCGACATCTCCACGCAGCGATCCGTCGGCCCGCTGGACCGCGTGCGCATCGCGCCGGCGCGGGAGGCTCTCTTCTCCGAAGATCTGGAGGAACGGCTCCGGCCGCTCGAGCGCGGCGCCCTGGCTTCCGACCTCGAGGGCGTGCGCATCCGCGAGCTGGTTCGCGAAGCGGTTTACTTCGACGGCGTGGACTGGCTGGCCCCGCGGCTCGGGATTCCCTTCGGCTCCGTCCTCGACTACCTCCCGCCCGAGACCGCCCTCTGGGTCGACGAGCCCGAGGCGGTCGAGCGCGAGCTGGAGGTCGCGGAGCGCGAGGCGGACCGGATCGAACCGGACGCTCGCAAGCGGGCGCCGCACCTCCCCGGCAAGGACGAGTTGTTCGACCCTCCCGAGAGCGCGGTCGCGCGGCTCGGGAAGTTCCGGCGCATGGAATCGCGCGTCACGCTCGGCGCCTCCCACCGGGACCAGGTGATCAGCTTCGACGCGCGCCCGCAGCCTTCCTTCGGCCGCAAGCTGGAGCTCCTCCGCGGCGAGCTTCGACGCCTGGCGGAGCTGGGCTACGAGCGCGTCATCGTCTGCGACAACAAGGGCCAGGCGGAGCGGCTCGAGGAAATCCTCGGGGACGGCCTGGTCTCGGTCGACGTGGGCGCGATCACATCCGGCTTCGTTCTTCCGGCCTCGCGGATGGCGGTCTTCACCGATCACGAGATCTTCGCCCGCTACCGGCGTCGCCGCGGCCGGCGCTTCGGACCTTCGCGCGCCTCCATCCGCGATCTCATGACGCTCGAGCCCGGTCAGTACGTGGTGCACCTGGACCACGGGATCGGAATCTACCGCGGGCTCAAGCGGATCACGCTGGACGGGCAGGACACCGAATGCATCCAGATCGACTACGCGCAGAGCGACCGTCTCTTCGTTCCCATCGATCAGCTCGGCATGGTGCAGCGCTACTCGGCCGAAGAGGGCCGCACGCCCCTCATCTCGCGCCTCGGCGGGACCGCGTGGCAGAAGACGAAGGCCAAGGCCAAGAAGGCGATCCGCGAGATGGCGGAGGAGCTGCTCCGCAATTACGCGGTGCGGAAGGCCCGCGGCGGCCGCGCCTTCGCTCCCGACACGCCCTGGCAGCGCGAGCTGGAGTCCTCCTTCCCCTACGACGAGACCCCGGATCAGCTGCGCACGGTCGACGAGGTGAAGCGCGACATGGAATCGCCGCGGGCGATGGACCGGTTGGTCTGCGGCGACGTGGGCTATGGAAAGACCGAGGTCGCGATCCGCGCCGCGTTCAAGGCGGTCCAGGACGGCACGCAGGTGGCGGTGCTGGTCCCCACGACCGTGCTCGCGCAGCAGCACCTGGTCACCTTCACCGAGCGCTTCGCCGATTTCCCGGTGCGGGTCGACATGCTGAGCCGGTTCCGGTCGCCGCGCGAGCAGAAGGAGATCGTCGAGAAGATCGGGCGCGGCGATCTGGACATCGTGATCGGCACCCACCGGCTTCTCTCGAAGGACGTCCGGTTCAAGAATCTCGGTTTGGCGGTGATCGACGAGGAACAGCGGTTCGGCGTGGCCCAGAAGGAGCGCATCCGGACCTTCGTCGAGAACGTGGACGTGCTCACCCTGACGGCCACGCCCATCCCCCGCACGCTGCACATGAGCCTTCTCGGCGCGCGGGACATGTCCGTCATGAACACGCCGCCGCGCGGGCGCTACCCCATCAAGACCGAGATCGTGGAGATGAACAAGGACCTGATCCGCGACGCCCTTTTGCGCGAGGCGGATCGCGGAGGGCAGTCGTTCTTCGTGCACAACCGCGTGGAATCGATCGATCGGATCGCGAATTACCTCCAGAGCATCGTCCCGCAGCTCCGCTACGGCGTCGGGCACGGCCAGATGAAGGACGTGGATCTGGAACGCGTGATGCTGGATTTCCTCGAGCGGCGCACCGACGTGCTGGTGACCACCCTCATCATCGAATCGGGTCTCGACATCCCCACCGTGAACACGATGCTCATGAACCGCGCCGACGCCCTGGGCTTGGCGCAGATCTACCAGCTTCGCGGCCGGATCGGCCGCTCGCACCATCAGGCGTTCTGCTATCTGCTGGTGCCCGCGGGCACGGTCCTGAGCGAGGATGCCGAGAAGAGGCTCCGCGTGATCGCGGAGCACGAGGAGCTGGGCGCGGGCCTCACCATCGCGATGCGCGATCTCGAAATCCGGGGCGCCGGAAATCTCCTGGGGCCGGAGCAGCACGGCTTCATGGTGAGCGTGGGGTTCGACCTCTATTGCCGGATGGTCGACGAAGTGGTGCAGGACCTTCAGGGGAAAGCCCCGGAGAGGAGGCCCGAGCCCGCGATCGCGAGCGATCTCCCCGCGTTCATTCCCGGGGAGTACATCTCCGATCCGGACGAGAAGCTCGACGCCTACCGCCGCATGGCCGCGATCACCACGGCGGCGGAGCTGGACGAGCTCAACGCGGAGTTCCGCGACCGCTTCGGGCCGCTCCCGACCGAAGCCGAGCATCTCTTCCAGCTGAAGAGGCTGCGGCTGATGGGACGGGATGCCGGAGCGACGCGCCTCAAGGTCAGCCGGGACCGGCTCGAGGTGGATTTGGCCGAAGCCTTGAAGCGCGACCAGATCCTCCGCCTCGTCGCCTCGACGACCGCCCGCATCGAATTCATGGGCAGCGGGACGGGTGCCTTCCGGGTCCGGATGCCCGAGGAGCCGATCTCGCTCGCTACAAACCTCTTGCGGCTGCTCGGGCCCTCTGATAGCGTCCCGAATCTGCCTCTTCCAGCTGCTGGAAGTTGAACCGCGACCGGGAGTTCGGGGTACTGATGGGGGAGCGGTGCGTCGCTGGAGAGTGCCCGCCGACGCGGAAGCTCATCCAATGAAAAACTCGAGATTCTTACTCGCTGCGCTCCTTGCGCTCCTGCCCATCGCTCTGGCCGCGGCCGCTGTCCCGCCGGCCAAAGGGAAAGCCACGCCCGCGCGGCCCAAAGCTACCGCGGCGAAAGCCGGCTCGCCCGCCGGAGCGATCGCCCTCATCGCCGACCGCCGCGTGGAGGAGGCCGACATTCGCCGCGCGGCGCTCGTGATGGAGCACGACCCCCTCCGGAACCGGGAACACGGGGCCTGGCGAAAGAGGCTCCTCGACCTCTGCGTGGATCGCGAGCTTCTGGCGCTCCAGGCCGAGCGCGCCGGCTTTTCGAACGACCCGGCAGTGAAGCACGAGATCGAAGTCGCGAGCGCCCGTCTTCGCTATGCCGCCATCCGCGAGCGCGTTCTCATTCCCGGAATCACGCCGAGCGCGTCTCAAATCGACACGGCACGGGCCGGAGGACTCTTCCGTCGCGTCCAGTTCTCCTACATCCTGAGCGTCGGGGACAAGCAGGCGACCTACGAGCTGTTCGAGAAGCTCAAGCACGGCGCCAACTTCGATTCCGTCGCCACGCTCGACAGCACACATCCCTCGGCGTCCAAGAGGGGCGAGGTCGGCTGGAGGAGGGTCCGTGAGTTGAACCCGCGCTCCTGGCACGAGTTCAAGACCGCGAAGCCGGGCGACCTGATGGGACCGTTTCCCAACTACCAGTCCCACGAGTTCTACAGGGTGGAAGCGATCGCGGAGCCATCCGACCAGGACATCAAAGACGCGATGATCCGCGACCGTCTCCTGCAATTGGACTCCCGCTACCAGGTCGACCTCCTCCAGAAGTACCGCTTCCAGCTGGATCCGGAGGCGGTCACCCACGCCATCTTCGCGTCCGCGACCGAGAGGGCCGACTCCATCGTGGCTTCCCTCGATTCCGAGGGGAGGAGGCCCAAGCGGGGTGTTCATCCGAGCCTCGGCGTTCTGGCTCGCGTGGACGGGGATTCCATCACCTATCGGGATCTCGCCTATCCGGAAATCCTGAAGTCCGGCGAGGACGGCAAGGCCGAGATCAAGGATTCGCAGGATCTCTCGACGCTCTGCACGGTCGCGCTCCTGCCGCGACTGATCGAGCGGGACGCGCGCGGGCTTGGAATCGAGCGCGATCCCGCGATCGCTCGGCAGCTGAGACTCATTGGCGAGGAGTTCTCCACGCGCGCCATGGTGACGCGGGCGGTGCCCGCCCTGGACTCCGCGGCGGTCCGCGCGTATTTCGATTCGCATGCGGCGCGATACCGGAGGCCGGCGGCGCGGCGCGCTTTCGTGGCCGCGTTCGCGTCCGAGGACACGGCGCGCATGGCGGACTTGGGTTGGAACCGGCACACGTTCCGCGACTCGGTCCTCGCCGTGGAAGGGTTCCGGCCCGCGCAGGGCGGGACCGCGAGCGCGCTCTTTCCTCGCTTCTACGGCGAGGTCACCTTGTTCGAAACCGACACCGACTCCTTGTCCGTCGCCGTCCGGAATCTGACGGAGGGGCAGATCTCGCCCCTCATCGAGACCCCGAACGGCTACGCTGTGGCCCAGGCACTGGGCCGGGAACCGGCCAGGGCGTTCACGTTCGAGGAAGTGCGGCGGGACGTGGTGGTGGATGCGCGTGAGGACGGGGAGAATGCATGGGTCGTCAAGGAGCTGGAGCGTTTGCGTGCGGCCACGCCGGCCCGCGCCGTCCCCGGGCGGCTGGACGCGGTCCGGCTTGGAATGAGTTCCGACACAGGAGGGAATCGCCGATGAGGCGTCACGTCGCAACGCGTCTTACCTGGATCGCCCTGGCGCTCGCCGCCGCGGCGCTGCCGGCGGCGCGAATGACCGCGGCTTCCGAACGGATCGCCGCGATCGTCAACAAAGAGGTCATCCTCCAGTCGGACGTCGACGAGCAGCTCCAGGTGGCTGAGGCGAACTTGCACGTCGATCCCAGCGACTCGGACAGCGTCGCGAAGCTCCGGAAGGACGTCCTCCGGCAGCTCGTCGACGAGCAGGTCATCCTGGCGGAAGCCGACCGGCAGAACATCACCATTCCCAAGGCGGATCTCGACCAGGCGGTGAGCAAGGCGGTCGACAACGTTCGGCAGCGGCTCGGGTCCGAGGCGAACTTCAAGCGCGCTCTCGCCGAGGAGCACACCACCGAGGCCGACCTCCGCCGCAAGTACGAGCCCGACGTGAAGAAACAACTCCTCGTGATGCGCCTGGTCCAGAAGGAAGTCCAGAGCAAGACCACCGTCACCGACGCGGAGGCGAAGACCTTTTTCGCGGCCCATCGCGACTCGCTGGGCAAGCGGGCGGAGCAGCTCAAGCTGTCGGCCATCGTCCTCGGGTTCGAGGCCGACTCGATCCAGATCAAGAAGCTGCACGCGCGCGCGGACAGTCTGAGAACCCTGATCGTGGTCAAGAAGCAGCCCTTCGAGGACGTGGCGAAGAAATTCTCGGACGATCCGTCGGGCGTGCGGGGAGGCGATCTGGGGACGTTCGCCCGCGGCGAAATGGTGGCCGAGTTCGAGGACGTCGCCTTCGCTTTAAAGCCGAACGAGATCAGCCAACCCACGCGGAGCCGCTACGGGTGGCACATCATCCAGGTGATGGAGCACTTTTCGAAATCGGACTCCATGCCGGAGCGCATCCACGCGCGCCACATTCTGCTCCAGGCCAAGATCAGCCCCGCGGACGAGGAACGCGCGAGGAAGCGCGCGCTCACGGTGCGCGATTCGCTGCTCAAGGGGGCCGACTTCGCGGCCATGGCCCGGCGCCACTCCATGGACACCGCGACCAAGGATTCCGGAGGATATCTGGGCGAGATTCCCGTGACGAACCTTCCCCCGACGTTCCAGGAGCCGCTGACGGGACTGGGCGAGGGGGAGGTGAGTGTCCCGCTCAAGGGCGAAGCCGGTTACTATGTGTTCAAGCTCGCGGGACGCGTTCCCGAGCGCGAGTTCCAGTTCGACGAGGTCCGCGAGGATGTGAAGCAGCTGGTGATGAACCAGAAGCTTCGCGACGCGTACGATCGCTGGCTGGAACGGATCCGCAAGAGCGTCAATATCGAGGTCAAGGACTGAACTCGAGGAGGACCCGAGCAGGTGGCGCCGCGTCGGCACACGCTCCTCTTCACGATGGGGGATCCCGCCGGCATCGGCCCGGAGATCCTCGTGCGCTCGCTCGCCCTCCGCGCGCTGCGTCGTGACGCGCGCCTCGCGGCGGTCGGCGACCCCGAGGTGATGGAGCGCGCGGCCCGCCATGCCCGCGTTCCCATCCGCTTCCGTCCGGTCCCGCCCCACGGCTTCGACCCCGGGGCGGACGCCGGGTCCGAGATTCCCCTCATCATGTCCACCACAGGCGTCTGGGGCAGCTTCGATCCGGGCCTTCCCTCGCGGGAGACGGGCCGCGCCGCGGCCCGAGCGATCGAGGTCGCGGCCCAGCTCGCGCTCGACGGGCGCGCGAGCGCCATCGTGACAGCGCCCATTTCCAAGAAGGCGCTCCAGCTCGCCGGATATCCCTATCCGGGGCACACGGAGTTTCTCGGCGCGCTGAGCGGCGCCAAGGAAACGCGGATGCTCTTCACGGGGGGACGGTTCCGGATCGTGCTCGCGACGGTTCATGTGGCGCTGAGCCAGGTTTCCGCCGCGCTCGACGTCGATTCGCTCTCGATCACGCTCCGCTACGCGGCCGCGGCGATGCGAAATTTCCGCTGGGGGTCGAGGAAGCCGCTCGCGGTTCTGGCGTTGAACCCCCACGCGGGGGAGGACGGGCTCTTCGGCGACGAGGAAAAGCGCGTGATCGGTCCCGCGATCCAGAAGGCGCGCGCCGAAGGGATCCGGGCCGAGGGCCCGTTCCCGGCCGATACCTTCTTCGGCCGACGCGCTGGCCGCGGAGGGGGCGAGGATTTCGGCATCACCGTGGCGATGTACCACGATCAGGGGCTGATCCCCGCCAAGATGGACGGGATCGGCGGAGCCGCCAATGTGACGCTGGGGCTGCCCTTCATCCGGACTTCGGTGGATCACGGAACCGCGTTCGACCGCGCCTGGAAAAGGGGGGCGCGCGCGCCGGATCCCGCGGGTCTGGTCAAGGCCGCGCGGGTCGCGATCGAGCTGACCTCGAAGACCGGCGGACGGCGTATGGGGTGGACATGGCCCTGATCCGGCTGGATCACGTCACCAAGTACTACAAGAACCGGCTCGCCTTGAGCGACGTCTCGCTCTCTTTCGAGCCGAGCGAATGGGTGTACGTCACCGGTCCCAGCGGCGCGGGGAAGTCCACGCTGCTCCGGCTCGTGTCCCTGGCCGAGCGGCCCAGCCGCGGACGCGTCGAGGCCGAGCACGGCATGCGCCGCACCATCGGGATGCTGGGGCAGGAATTTCGTCTTCTGAACGACCGGAGCGTCTACGAGAACATCGCGCTGGCGTGCCGCATCTCCGGCGTGTGGGATAAGAACGAAATCCGCCAGCGCGTGGCGCCTCTCTTGGAGGAGATGGGGCTTCGGGGCATGGAGGGGCTCTATCCCGGCGAGCTTTCCTCGGGGGAGAAGCAGCGTGTCGCCCTCGCGCGCGCGCTCGTCCGCCATCCGCGCGTCCTCATCGCCGACGAGCCGACCGGAAACCTCGATCCCCCGGCCGCCGCGCAGATCTTCACCCTCATGCGCCAGTATCGCGACCGCGAGACGCTGGTGCTGGTCGCCACGCACGCGGAGGACTGGACCCAGCGCCATCCCGGGCGTGTGATCCGCCTGGAGCAGGGCGTCGTGCGCTCCGACCAGGCGCAGCCGGCATCGGACGCAAGCGCGGCGAGCGGGGATGCCGTCGCAGACGCGGGCGCGGCCGGCGCGAGCGGCGGGATCTGATGGGCCAGTTCGGATATCTCTTCGCCGAGCTGTGGCGCGCCCTGAGACGCCATCGCGCGCTCTGCCTCGCCAGCGTCCTCTCGATGTCTTCGATTCTGCTCATTCTTCTCCTCTTCATGATGGTGCTCACCGGCGTGGACAACTACACGGAGCAGCTCGAATCGCGCGAGGAGATCTCGATCTTCCTGAACGAGGGCCTCACGCGCTCCGACGTGGACGTGCTCGCGGGGCGCCTGCGTCTCATGGCCGGGGTGGACAGCATCCGGTTCGTGAGCAAGGACGAAGCCTGGGAGCAGTTCCGCGCCGACGTCGCGGACGAGGCGCTGCTCCAGGCGGTGGGCGAGAACCCGCTCCCGGCCTCCTTCGTGATTCGCCCCAAGCCCGAGTACCGCACCGCGGAGGGCGTGCGCTCGATCGCGCGCCAGGCGGAGACGCTCCCTCACGTGGAGGATGTTCGCTACGCCGGGGAGTGGGTGCTGCGCGCCGAGCAGGTCGCGCGCACACTCCACGAGATCGGGGCCCTGTTGGGCCTCATCATCCTGATCGGCGTTCTGTTCGTCGTCGGCGCGACCACGCGCCTCGCCATCCAGGCGCGGCTCGAGTCGCTGCACGTGATCCGCACACTCGGCGGAGGCTTCCTGTTCACGGAGGCTCCCTATCTCGCCGAGGGATTCGTGCTCGCCACCCTCTCTTCGGTCATCACCATCCTCCTGGCGCGCGCCATCCACGACTCGCTGGCCGAGGGGCTCTTCCATCTCCCCATGCCCTCGACCCAGGTTCTTCTGGGCTTCGCCGCCGCGAGCGGTCTCCTGGGGCTGCTCGGAAGCTGGATCGCGGTCGCGACGCTGCCTCGGAAATGGCTCCTCTAGAGGCTCGAGCGCCGGCGGCCCGCTTCGCCTGGGTCCTGGCGGGGCTGGCTCTGCTCGCCGGGCCGATCCCCGGCGCGCGCGCGCAGAGCGCTTCCCCGGCGACGGCGGAGCCCGCGCCGCCCGCCGCGACCCCTTCCACCGCCGCTCCCGACACCACGCCGCGCGTCGTCGATGAGACCCAGACCGAGATCGAGAGCCAGAAGAAGGAGCTCGAGTCGCTGGGGAAGGAGCTGGAGGAGCGCCGCGCCAAGTCGCAGCAGCTCCGGGGACGCGAGCGGAACCTGCTCGGCGAGCTGAAGGAAAAGGAAGTGCAGCTCTCGCTCACGATCCGCTACCTCGCGGCGCTGGAGAAGCGGCGGAAGATCGTCTCCTCCGACCTCGGGGACGCGACCACCGAGCTGGCGCGCACGGCGGTGCACCTGGAAGGGGACCGGCGGCGTCTCTCCTGGCGGCTGCGCGAGATCTACAAGCGGGGCCGGAGCCGCGACATCGAATATCTTCTCTCCGCCCGCACGTTCCCCGACCTCGTGAACCGGACCTACTTCCTGGCCAAGATCGCGCGCGAGGACAAGAACCAGATGCTCCTCACGCAGGCCCACCGCTCCGAGGTCCAGGACACGAAGGCGCGGCTGGAGGCGCGGCAGCGCGAGCTGGACCGGCTGAAGAACGAGACGGAGCGGCAGCGCAGGGCCCAGAAGCAGCTGACCGTCGAGCGGCGGGAGCTCCTGAGCCAGATCCGCTCCGAGCGGAAGTCCAACGAGCAGGCCGCTGCCGAGCTGGAGCGCGCGAGCAAGCGGATCCAGGCCCTGATCGGAGAGCTGGAGAAGCGCCGCCTGGCCGCCGAGCGCGGTGGGCCCGGGGGCGTCATCCCCCTCTTCGGCGACTTCGCCAAGAACAAGGGGCGGCTGCCCTGGCCCGTGACGGGCAAGGTGGTGGGCTCCTTCGGGTACATGAAGAATCCCAGGTTCGGAACGTCTACCTACAATAGCGGCATCGACATAGCGGCGACGTTCGGGACACCCATCGCGGCGGTTTCCAAGGCGCGGGTGGACTACGTGAGCTGGCTCGATGGCTACGGCAAGTGTGCTATACTGAATCACGGTGGGGGCTTTTACACACTTTACGCCCATGCCTCCGAGATCCTGGTCGCGGTGGGAAAACAAGTAGAGGCCGGCGAGATCATCGGGCGAGTCGGCGATACCGGCTCTACCATCGGTACGGCACTCCATTTCGAGATCCGGCAGGGGAAGATCGCAGTCAATCCCCTCGACTGGTTCCGTTAGAGATCGACATATGGCTGATGTTCTCCGCGGCCAGGACGAAGCCTTAGGGCTTCTCCGCGCCGCTTTACGGTCGGGACACGTCGGGCACGCCTACCTCTTCCACGGCCCATCCGGCGTGGGAAAGACGCGGGCCGCGCTCTACTTCGCGCGCGCCCTCCTCTGCGAAGCCCGGCTCCCGGACGGATCCCCTTGCGAGACCTGCGAATCCTGCCGCATGGCGCTCGGCCTGCGTCATCCCGACCTCGAGCTTCGCGTTCCGCTCCCCACGTTTTCCGCGGAGGGAAGGACCGAGCGCCAAGCCGAGGAGGCCCGCTCCGAAGCCCGGGCTCTGATCCTCTCCCGCACGCCGGCCGATCCTTTCTATCTGCCGATCTTCGCCAAGCCGGCCGTCCACTCGATGGAGGACATGGCGCGGGCGAAGCAGTTCCTGTCCATGACCGCTCGCCGGGACGGGGGCGCCAAGGTCCTGATTCTGAAACGGGCCGAGGCGATGACCCTTCCGGCAGCCCACGCCTTCTTGAAGATGCTCGAGGAGCCCCAGCCCAATCGGGTCCTGATCCTGGGCGCCCGCCAGGCGCGGGCGCTTCTTCCCACGATCCAGTCCCGGTGCCTCCACGTCCGCTTCCGGCCGCTGCCGGTGGATATGATCGTGTCGGTGCTGGAAAGCCGGGGCGTGCCGAAGCCGGTCGCCCGGCTCGCGGGCGCGACCGCCGACGGGAGC
>JBGPMB010000041.1:0-17698 GCA_041486775.1 Candidatus Eiseniibacteriota bacterium
CCCCTGGGTCCCGTTCTCGACGTGGGCGATCCCGGGTTCTCGGGCGCGCGAAGCATGCCCGGGATCGTGGTGCTGGACTCCCGGTCGATCGTGACCTGGCATGAGAAGCGGGATGGGAACTGGAGCATCTGGATGCGCATGATTCAATCGGGCGTGAACCCGATCAGCGGATCCGTCCGGGTCGACGAGGATCCCGGCGTCGCGGACCAGTTCGACCCCGCGGTCGGGATGGACGCGGCCGGTCACGCGATCTTCACGTGGACCGACACGCGCTCGATCTCGAGCGGCTCGGATATCTTAGCCCGCGTGATCGAGGTCACCCCGACGGCGGTCGACGATGTGCCGCCTCCGACGCCGGATCCTCCCCCCGCGCCTCCCATCCGGATGCGCGTGGGACCCGCGAGGCCGAATCCCTTCTCGGGGTCGCTGCGCGTGCCGGTCGAGGTGACCGCGAGCGCGGGGGAGCGGGTGCGGGCGTACGTCCTCGACGCCCGTGGCACCCTGGTCGCGCGGGTCTATGATGGTGTGGCGGCGGGAGGCCGGATGTCGATCGGGTGGATGGGCGTGGATTCGCGCGGTCGCCAGGTCGCGAGCGGTGTGTATTGGTTCGTCGCGGAATCGGGAGGGGAGCGCCATGCGGTGCGTCTCGTGCGGATTCGCTAGGCTGGGGAAGGTCGCGGCGCTCGCCATCGCGGCTGCGACGGTGGCGTGGCCGGCCGCGCGCGCCACGGCAGGCGAGGCCCGGACCTGGGAGGCCGCCCGGGCCCTGGCCTCTTCGCCCGCTCCATCCGGACTCAGGCCGGTCTGGTACGAAGGATCGGACGATCCGGCCGCGACCCTGGACCGGCTGGAGCGCGCCGGCTTCCGGGTCGAGATCTCGCTCCCGCCGTACCTCTACTATGTGCGCGAATCGGTAGCTCGGGCCGCGGCGTTGCCGGCGGGGTTCACATTTCGACAATCGGCCCCCGCGGCTCTTGCCCCCGCGGCGCCGGATTTCGATCTCTTCCAGGGACGGGACGACGTCAAGCCGCCCCTCGCGCCTCCCTCCGCTGCCGCGCGCGGCGCGGCCCGGGCCGCGGCGATCCAAGGGTTGCCCTTCGGCGCCCGGTGGACCGACACGAGCGAGTTCATGATCGGAAGGGTCGGACTCGGGATACTCTTCCCGGAGAGCGACGGCTCGACCGATCCCAACCGCTACGACTGGACGCCCGCCCTGCGCGACTCCGTCCTGCGCGCCGCGGTGCGCGGCCTCGCGCAGTGGACCGGCTTCGCGGCGCGGCGAGGGATCCCGCTCAGCTTCGCGATCGAAGTCCATCCGGGCCTGGCCACGCGCTACGAGCCCATCAACCGCTCCTCGGGAGAGGAGGACCTCTGGATCCAGGACGCGCTGGCCGGTTTCCTGGGGTACACGAGCGATGTCGGAACCCTCGCCTACGACGCGGCCAACGGTGTGCGGTCCAGGCTGGGCGCGCAATGGGGCGTGCTCCTCTTCCCGGTTCAGGATGATTCCAGCGCCACCGGCACGTTCACGGACGGCGCGATCTCCAATGCCCGGCTGGGGGGGCCCTACTTCGTGACGCCCGTGAAGAACGCCGGCGCGGGGTTCCAGGGCGGGCGTCTCGACACCTACATCGAGCACGAGATGGCCCACATATTCTGGGCCCTGGACGAGCATTTCCCCTCGACGGGATGGTGGTCCTGCTATCTCCGGACCGGGTACCTCGACGTTCCGAACTCCAATTCGGTGGTACCCGCGGCCGGCTACTGCGGCACCCCTCCCGCGCAATGCCTCATGAAAGGAAACTATCCCGACAGCGTGTGTGTCTTCACGCAGGGGCAGGTCGGCTGGGCGGACGAGGACGGTAACGGCATTCCCGACCTGCTCGAGACCCGCCCTTCCGTGCTTCCCGACTCCTCGGATATCCACGCGGTCGCCGGGTCTACGATCGTCCTTCGCGGTCACGCGGTGGAGGTCCCCCTGTGGAATCAGAATCCGTACCACTTCTTCTCGGGGGACTCGATCTCGGCCGCCGTCGTGGATTCCGTGGTCTATGCGATCGACAACGGGCCCACCAGTCCGGCCGTCCCCGTGGACGGCGTCTACGACTCGGGCCGCGAGTACTTCACCGCCACGCTCCCTCCGTTGCCGGCCGGGACGCACCTCGTCGACTGGAGCGCGTGGAATTCAAACGGCAAGAAGAGCCCCAACAATCCGATCACGACGATCATCCTGAACGCGCCCTCGGCTCCCGCGGGTGTGGGAGGCGGACAGGCGGTCGTGGGCGCCATGAGCCTGCGCTTCGGTCCGACGCCGAGCGAAGGGCCGGTGCGGTTCACGCTCCGGGCGCGGCCCGGAAGCTCTGGCCTGGGGACCGTGCACGACGTTCAGGGGCGCGAAGTGGCGCGCTGGCGCGTGACGGTGTCGCAGTCGGGAGCCGCGGACTGGATGTGGAGCGGGCGAGTTGCCGGTGGCGCTGTGGCCCCCAGCGGCCTATATTTCCTCTCTCTGGAGATCGACGGCACCGTTCTGAAGCGGCGTCTCGCGATCTCCCACTAGCGAGGAGTCCTTCCTTCCCATGAGCTCCACCGGGCGCCTTTCGCCTCCGCATCCTTCTCCGGTCTCAGCACCGCTTTCCTCGCTTCGGGGACGCCGTTACGGGGAGGATCGCCTGTACCTTCTCGTCCGCGATCCCCACTGTGTGCTCGCGATCTGGGAGCTGACCCCGGACGCGCACGCCCGGGCGGAGGCCGTGGCGCGCGAGCGCCGCGCCCCGGTCCGCTACGAGATCCGGATCGAACGGCGTGCGGACGAGCGCGGACCCGCCGGGACCGAGGCGATCGAGGAGATCCCCGATGCGCTAGGCGGAGACCGGTGGTACGTGAAGCTTCCTCGATCGGGCGGCGAATGCCGCGCGATTCTCGGGATCGCGGTTCCCCCTGGCTTCACCCCGATTCTGGAATCCTCCTGGGTTCCGGTGCCCCCGGATGGGCCCTGCGCCGAGGAGGGCGCGTGGGATCTCACGCCCGAGGCCAAGAGCTGGCTCCTCGAGCGCTCGCGCGCCGCGCGCGGGCCACGGCACGGCATGAGCTCCGCGGCGCGCTATGGAACGCCCGTTCCTCCGGAGACTCCTCCCCGCTGAGCGGGGAGCATCGATGCCGCGCGGATATCTCTGCGTCCTCCTTCACGCGCATCTTCCGTACGTGCGTCATCCGGAGTACGAGGATTCGCTCGAGGAGCGCTGGTTTCACGAGGCGCTGACCGAGACCTACCTCCCACTCCTGCGCATGCTCGAGGAGCGCGCCGGGCGAGGGGGTCGCGGCCGGATCACCCTCTCCCTCTCGCCGACCCTTCTCGCCATGCTGGAGAATCCGCTCCTTCGCGAGCGGTACGCGTTCCGGATGGGCCGGCTGATCGAGCTCGCGGAGCGCGAGGTCGTCCGAACCCGTCACGACGCGCGGTTCCACCCGCTCGCGCTCCACTACCGCGACCGGTTCCGCGAGACGCTCGCGCAATTCACGGACCGATATCACCGGGACGTGACCTCCGCCCTCCGCGCCGTGGCCGACGCGGGGCAGGCGGAGCTCATCACGTGCGGTGCGACCCACGGCTACCTGCCGCTCATGGGCCTCGGCGCGCCCTCGTGGCGCGCGCAGATCGGAACCGCGGTGCGCGAGTTCGAGCGCGCCATCGGGCGGCCGCCCCGGGGGATGTGGCTTCCCGAGTGCGGGTACACCCCCGGTGTCGAGGCGGTGCTGGCCGAGTTCGGGATCCGGTTCTTCGCGGTGGACACGCACGGCATCCTCGACGCGTGTCCGCGACCCTGGCCCGGGACCTACGCTCCGTTCCGCACGCCGAGCGGCGTGATGGCGCTCGGGCGCGACGCGGATTCCTCACGACAGGTGTGGAGCGCCACCGAAGGCTATCCGGGGGACGCGCACTATCGCGAGTACTACCGCGATCAGGGTTTCGATCTCCCGCTCGCGGAAGTGCGGGAGTTCCTTCCTTCGGGCGGAACGCGGACGCACCTGGGTCTCAAGTACCACCGGATCACCGACCGGAGAGGCACGCACCGCGAGCCCTACGACCCGGCGATCGCGCGCGCTCGGGCGCGCGAGCACGCGGCGCATTTCGTGCGCGAGCGCGCGGCCCAGGCCCGCGCCGCGTCGGATCGGATCGGACAGCCGGCGCTCCTTCTCGCGCCCTACGACGCGGAGCTGATGGGGCACTGGTGGTACGAGGGGCCCGAGTGGCTCGGCGACGTGCTCGACGAGGCCGAGCGGGACCCGGATCTCGTGGCCACCGATCCGATAGAGGCGATGGCTTCGATTCCGCGCGCTCCCGAGGGCCGGCTCCATCCCTCGAGCTGGGGCGAAGGGGGCTACTCCGCCGTCTGGCTCGACCCTTCGAACGATTGGATCTACCGTCACCTGAACCATGCCGCCGAGAAGATGCAGGCGCTGGTGCGCGAAGGGGGGCGCCGGGACGCGCTCAACAAGCGCGCTCTGGTCCAGGCCGGACGAGAGCTCCTGCTGGCGCAGGCCAGCGATTGGGCCTTCATCATGAGGACGGGGACCCTGGTGCCGTACGCGGTGCGCCGGACCGAGCTTCATCTGTCCCGATTCGGCCGGCTCGCGGAGGGCCTCGAAACCGGGGAGGTGGACCCGGCGGAATTGGCGGAGTGGGAGGAAGTTGACCCCATCTTCCCGGGTCTCGACCCGGGGCTTTTCGCTTGACAGCCCTTGCGAACGAAACGTAGGCTACGAACGCGTTCCCCCCTAAGGTCCGTGTGATCAAAGGAATATAGATGCCCCGGCGTTCGACGATTCGTGCAGGGATTCTTATTGCCGTCCTTCCCTGGTTCGCCATCTCGTGCGGAACCAAAGTCGCCACCCAGCCGAGTTTGTCCGATTCGGTCACATCGGTCCCCGCGCCTGAGGAATTTCTGACCTCCGCGCAGCAGGAGCACCGCGAGCTTCTCGTCGACGGCCGAGCGACCCCGATCGAATGGAACATCGCATCCCCGACCTACGTCCTCATGCACGGAATCGGCGGAGGCGGCGACTTCATCCTTGGCGTGCACAGCTGCTGGACCTACGACCGCTTCGGCGGACAGCAGGCGATCTACTTCCTGCTCCAGTGGCCGGACCCGAGCGCGAGTGTCCTGGACCGCCCGATCGTCAACGATTCCGTCGACGTCTTCGACGATCACGGCAATCCGACGTTCGACTGCGCGACGAACGACATTCTCCTCCGCCCCACGTCGTGGCACCGCTCCTCGATCCGGGAGGACCAGGTCGTCGTGGAGATCTTCTCGAATTCGCTCGGCTCCTATCCCGCCGACAACTGGCGCTGGGGCGCCGGCACCACCGACCCGGCCTTCCCGACCTCGGTCGTGGAGTTCCAGGGCGCGACCGAGGACACCGTCGGCGCCACGTCACACCCCGTGGCCGGGTTCATGGAAGATCGTTGGGATATGGGCGGCGGGCCCGTCGATGACGTGGGAAGACTCACCTATCACGACAATTTCAGGCTCTATTCCAACGGGATCGTTCCGGACAGCATCGTGTCCAAGGGAAGCCGCGACACGCGTCTCAACCGGGGCAAGCCCGTGGCCTACACCGTCTGGAAATACGTGGCGAAGCCGCTCGAGGCCTGCGACCTCCTCAATCCGGTTCGAGTCGACGACACCAGCGCCCGCGACAAGAGCTGGAATCCCGGCGATTACGTGCCCAGCGTCTTCCTCACGTTCCCGACCCTGAGCCAGTTCGACGTTCTGGCGCGCGGCGCCTGGGGCTCGGGGAAGTGGAACCTCGAGATCCGCCGGAATCTCACGACCTACGACAAGCGGGCGGATACCACCGTTCCTCCGAACGATCCTTCAAAGTGGGTTCCCTGGCCTGACGACGTTCAGCTCGTCCCCGGGCGCCGCTACATGATGCGGGTCACCGTCTACAACGCGTCCGATACCCGGGGCAGCCAGTCGGCCATGCTCCCGCTCTACCTGAAGCCGAGATGAGCCGGGATCGCTTCGCGCTCTGCCGGGCCGCGGCGCTCGCCATCGTCTCGACGATGACCGGATGGGCGATTCCTGCTGCCGCGCAGGCGCAGATCTCCGAGGCCTGGGCCCGGGCCTCCACGGTCGACGTCGACGCGAGAACCTTCTCGGCCCGTCTCGAAGGGATGGGTGGACTTCAGGCGTCTGTGGAAGAGTCCCAGACCCGGATCAACCCGTATGGCTTCTCCGACAATCCCGCGGGCCTTCTCGCGGACCAGGACTCCTCGAGCATGGAGGAGTCCTCCCGGTACGACAAGTTTGCGGACTCCTACTTCGACTCTCCCCACAGCGTCGTCCAGCGGCGAAGCGGACTCTCGGCGGTGCTCCGCCACGAGCAGCACTGGGTGCTGGGGCTCGAGGGCGTGTACGGCGGGGTCGCCGCCAGCCGGCACGCCGTGGATCCCTCGCCCGACCATCAGCGCTTTCTCCGCGATTTCGACATTCAGTATCCGTCCTCGTTCGACCCGGCGCTCAACGATTATCACCTGGGCGCGAGCGTGGCGGCCCCGCGCGTGGGAGTGACGTACGGGCGGAAGTTCTTGCATAAGATCACCCTGGCCGGGCGCGCCCGGTACCGGCGCGAATCGGAATTGCGCACCGCCCCCAACCCCTACGAGCTGAACCTGACCTCGACGGAGCTCGCGCTCACGGGAGGAGCCCTGGTGACGCCGCATCTCGGCCCCGCGGCCCTCACCGTCTCCGCCTCCGCCACGTGGATGGGGAATCACGTCCGGGGGCTGAGCAGCGGTCCCTTCAACGACGACCACTACGATTGGAACCGGCCCGAGGTGGGCTACAACGCCCAGCTCGGCCTGCGCTACAAGAGCTGGCTTCGGGGCATCGTCGACGGGCGGCACTACAGCAACGACGGCGAGGAGATCGCCGAGGTGAACTGGGCGGCGCAGTACTTCCTGAACCCTCTGCCGATCAACAACACGAATCCGTTCGAGAGCACATTCAAGTTGAAGTGGTCCGCGCTCCTGAGCGGTCTCCGGCACAACGAGGTCGCGTCGCGATGGATGGTCGACGTGCCGAAGACGCCGGCGCACTTCGGGATTCAGTATCGCTATTACCGCGAGCTGGAGTGGGTTCGCCCCAACGATACCCTTCTCTCGTCGGCCCTGCCTCTGGACGTGCGGCGGCTGGGATATCAGGCCCAGGGCGGCGTCTCGCTCGACCTGCCGAACGGCCGCGGCCTGGTGGGAACCGAGATCGAGCTCTCGCGCGAGGGACGCGTCGACTACACGGGCGCGCTCCCCGACATCGCGGTCTCCGAGATGGACTACCACTTCGGGGCGGAGTACCGCGCTCTTTCCTCGCTCCCGCTCCGCGCGGGGGTGGTGGTGATCCGCCGCGATCCGGACCGGCGGGACGGCGTTCCCCCGCTGAAGGGGATCCGGCTCACCGGCGGTCTCGGGTATTTCTGGCCGTTCCTCGGCACGCAGATCGACGCCTCCTACTCGCACGAGCACGTCCACTTCACGCCCGGCGACCCGAGCGGGGAAGTCTCGCGCGGCGATCAGGCCGCGGTCGTGCTCCGCTACCTCTTCTGAGCGCACGCGGAGGGCGGGACGCATGAAAGATCTCGCCCGGCTCGCCTTGGACACCGCCGCCGCGCGCGGCGCCTCGTACGCCGACGTGCGCGCGATCGAATTCACCCGCGAAGACATCCAGGTCAAGAACGGCGAAGTGGGCGGTCTCGATCTGAGCGATTCGACGGGGCTCGGCGTGCGCGTCCTGGTCGGGGGCGCCTGGGGATTCTCGGCCACCGACGATCTCACCAAGGCCGGCGTGGAACGCTGCGCCGCGGAAGCGGTGGCCATCGGCCGCGCGAGCGCGAGCCTGGCGCACGAAGACGTGCGGCTGGCGCCCGAGCCGGCTCATCGTTCGACCTGGTCCTCCACCTGCGCCGTCGATCCCTTCGGCGTCCCGCTCGAGCGCAAGCTGGACCTCCTCTTCCGCATCGACGCCGAGATGCGCGCGGTGCCCGGCGTCAAGAACGCCGAATCCTTCCTGTCGTTCCAGCGGAAGCGCCAGTACTACTTGAGCACCGAGGGCTCGGACTTAGAGCAGACCCTGACCCGCTCCGGCGGCGGGTTCTCCTCGACGGCGGTCTCCTCCGACGACGTGCAGCGCCGGAGCTTTCCCCAGGCCGAGGGCTTTCATCAATCCCTCGGCTACGAGTTCATCGAATCGATCCCCTTCGTCGAGAACGCGAGGCGCATCGCCGAGGAGTCCGTCGCGCTCCTGACCGCCCCGCAGTGTCCCGCGGGGGAGCACGACATCATCCTCGAGGGATCCCAGCTGGCCCTCCAGATCCACGAGTCGGTGGGCCATCCGACCGAGCTGGACCGCGTGCTGGGCATGGAGGCGAACTACGCGGGAACGAGCTTCCTCACTCTGGAGAAGAAGGGGAAGCTTCAGTTCGGCTCGAAGATCGTGAACCTGGTCGCCGACGCCACGCTGCCGCACGGTCTGGCGACGTTCGGCTTCGATGACGACGGTGTCCAGGCCCAGCGCTGGCCGATCGTGCGCGACGGGCTGTTCGAGGGCTACCTCACCTCGCGGGAGCTGGCGCACCGCGTGGGGGACGCGCGGAGCCGCGGGTGCGTCCGCTCGGACGGCTGGCACCACATCCCCATGATCCGGATGGTGAATCTGAGCCTCATGCCCGGAGCGGGCTCGCTGGACGATCTGCTCGCCGACTCCGACGGCGCGATCCTCATGGAGACGAACCGCAGCTGGAGCATCGATCAGCTCCGGTACAACTTCCAGTTCAAGACCGAGCTGGCGTGGGAGATCCGGAAAGGGAAGAGGGTCCGACTCCTAAAAAACCCGACGTACCAGGGAATCACGACCCAATTCTGGAACTCCTGCGATTTCGTGTGCGGCCCCGAGGAGTGGAAGCCCTGGGGCGTGACCAACTGCGGGAAGGGGCAGCCGGGGCAGGTGGCCGAGATCACGCACGGCGCCGCGCCCGCGCGATTCCGCAAGGTGCGGCTCGGGGCGGGATACGAGGCATGATGACCCGGGAGGAATCGAAAGCGCTCCTGGACCGGGTCCTCCTCGCCGCGCGCGGCCGGGAGGTCGAGGTCATGCTCGGTGGCGGCTCGGACGCGCTGACCCGCTTCGCGAACAACGAGATCACGCAGAACGTGGCGGAGCACCGATACCTGCTCTCCGTCCGCATCGTGCAGGGAAAGAAGACGGGGCGCGCCACCGGAAACGACCTGAGCGAGAAGGGCATCGCCAGGATTCTCGAGCGCGCCGAGAACGCGACCCGCTTCTCGCCCGAGATTCAGGAGCTGCTTCCGCTGCCGGGACCGCAGACCTACCGGGACGTGGACGGGTTCGACCGGGAAACGGCGGAGCTGGGCGCCGACGCGCGCGCGCGCGAGGTGGGAAAGGCGGTCGCGCGGTGCCGCGAGGCGGGCCTCGAAGCCGCTGGGATCTACGAAGTGCGCACCGGCACCATCGGCGACTACGGCGAGGTCGGTCCGCTGGCTATCGCGAATTCGAAGGGTCTCTTCGCCTATCACGTCGGGACCTCGGCGGAGTTCCTGGTGTCGGCCCTCGAGGGAACCGCGTCCGGTTGGGCGGGCTACGAATCACACCGAGCCGCCGGCGTGGACGGTGGCGCCCTTTCGGCGCGCGCCGTGGAGAAGGCGCTCCTCTCCCGCGCACCGAAATCCTGGGACCCCGGCCGGTACACGGTGGTGCTGGAGCCGGCGGCCGTCGCGGATCTGATCCAGGACATGTCGTGGATCTCCTTCGGCGCGCTCTTGGTCCAGGAGGGGCGAAGCTTCCTCGCCGGCAAGATCGGCCAGAAGATGATGGGAGAGAGCATCACCCTGCGCGACGATCCCTACCACCCGCTCCATCGCGGCAGCCCGTTCGACGCCGAGGGCATGCCGACCCTCCCGACGACGATCATCGAGCGGGGGGTCGCGCGGAGCGCGGTGTACGACCGCCAGACCGCGGCGAAGGAGGGCCGCGAGAGCACGGGACACGGCCTTCCGGTCCCCAACACCTATGGGCCGATGGCCCGCCACCTGGTCCTGGAAGGGGACGAAGGGAGCGTGGACGATCTGATCCGCCGGGTGGACCGCGGTCTCCTGGTCACGCGGGTCTGGTACACGAACGTCGTGGATCCCAAGAGCGTGACCCTGACCGGGATGACCCGGGACGGGCTCTTCGCGATCGAGAAGGGCAAGGTGACCCACGGCGTCCGGAATTTCCGCTTCAACCAGAGCGTCGTTCAGATGTTGAACCAGGTGGAAGCCAGGTCCACGGTGGTGAGCTCCGGCGGGGTCGTATGCCCCGGTCTCCTCGTCCGGGACTTCCAGATGTCGAGCGGAACAGAATTCTAAAGAAATGGCGCCGAATCCCGAAAAATATGTTTGCGGGCGGGGTTTCTGCCCCCTATAATGCCGCACGAGGCAGCGGAGATGCTTCCGAAGCCCCGGTTAACCAGTCCTCCCCCCCAAGACAGCTATCACCAACCCCCCCCGCCTCATACCGCCGGCTGTGAGATAGGCTTGACAAGTCCTGTCGCCCACGGAGTCGCCTCTGAGAACCCGACAAGCGGGCGTATTGCAATGAATTGCCTTGACGCCAGCCCCTGGAAACGGCATAAAGATAGCCGATTTTCGATTACACCTCCGACTCAGAAAGGAGCGACTCCACCTATGTCAGGCCAGCTCGGCCGTCGCGGGTCTCTGACGGTCCTCGTACTGACCGTCGCGCTCCTCCTCGGCCTCCTATCGGTTCCTGCCCTCGTCTCGTCCGCCCAAGCTCAAACAGGGGCCATCACGGGGATGGTCACGGATGAAAGCGGTGACGGCGTGCCGTACGCCAACGTCTTCATCAAGGGCACCCAGCTTGGGGGGTCGGCCAACGCGGAAGGGAAGTACACCATCATCAAGGTGCCCGTCGGATCGTACACGCTGACGGTGAAGAGCGTAGGTCACGCGCCGGTCGACAAGACCGTGCTGGTCAACGCGAACCTGACCGCGACGGTCAACTTCCAGCTTGCCGACCAAGCCGTGAAGATGAAGACCGTCGACATCACGGGCAACATCAAGATCGCCATCCGCAAGAAGGACAGCTCCACGAAGCAGATCGTGACGAGCGAGGATCTGCGCTCGCTCCCGGTGGACAACTACAAGGAAGCGATCGGGCTCAAGGCCGGCGTCATCAGCCAGGGAGGCGAGCTCCATTTCCGCGGCGGCCGCGGCGACGAGGTTCTCACCATCGTGAACGGGATCGCGAGCCGCAATCCGCTCCGGGCCGAAGGCGTGGACCTGGGACTCCTCGCGGTCTCCTCCAGCGAGCAGGTCCTGGGTGGTCTCGACGCCCAGTACGGAAACGCGCTCTCGGGTGTGATCAACCTCACGACCCGTGAGGGCGGCGACAAGTTCGGCGGCGAGATCCGCTACTTCACGGATCGCTACGGCGAGGCGGACAAATCCTTCAACAACTTCGAGCGGCTGAGCACCGGATTCGGCGGGCCGTTCCTCTTTCCGAAGACGAACTACTTCATCTCCTTCGAGGGCACGTACACCGACACGTACTTGCGGAATCTCTCGACCCACCGGGAACACCGGTTCCTCGACTTCATCCGTCTCGGGAACCGGCAATCCAACAGCGGCAAGCTCTCGAGCAAGCTCACGTTCAAGCTGACGCCGAACGAGAAGCTGAACCTCGAGGTCATCAAGAACCAGAGCCTCGACGGGGAATTCAACAACCGCTGGAATCGCGCGGGCTTCGTTCAGGTGCGGCAGGATTCGGCGGCGCCGACGGACGGCAACGTCCAGACCCGCTACGGAGCCTGGTCGTATTTCCAGGTCGATTCGAGCTACGTCCCCGTGAACACGGCGGAGCACCTTCCGATCACGACCGAGGACTATCTCCAGACCGCCCTGACCTGGAAGCACACCCTGGGCGTCGGAACGATCTACAACATCCGGGCCTCGCGCCAGAGCTGGAATTCCTCACAAGACGTTCTGGATCGCCAGCCCTGGGAGTACCGGCAGCAGCCCAACCAGTACTACGACGTGACGAACCGGCTGGATGGACCCTATTACGTCACCAACGGCGACTACCCCAAATACGAGAAGAAGGAGACCGTCACCTATACGCTGAACGGGGATTTCTCCAAGAAGGTCGGCTCGCACAACCTCATGACGGGCGCCGACATCAACTACAACGACTTCAATTTCCTCAAAACGAACTTTCCGAACGTGCTGACGGGGATGGGCCTCTACGGGGCGGACCGCGACGAGTTCCACGCCTTCAACCCGGAGGGCTCCGCCTTCCTCCAGGACCGGTGGGAGTACGAGGGCATGGTGCTCAACGCCGGGATCCGCTACGACGAATTCTCGGTGGGGAGCCAGATCTCCTCGGCCGATGTCATCAACCGCAACAAAACGCAGGTCAGCCCCCGGATCGGGATCGCCTATCCGATCTCGGACCGGGACGTGATGAGCTTCCACTACGGGCGGCTCTTCCAGGTCCCCGACCGGCAGTACATCTACGAGGGGCGTCTCTTCTCGGCCACCGCGCGCGGCAACGCCAATCTCGAGCCCCAGACCACCATCAGCTACCAGCTGGGCGTCCAGCACCTGTTCAGCAAGGATATCTACGGCCAGTTCGGCGTGTACTTCAAAGACATCTTCGGTCTCCTCACCACGGTGGAGGAGCAGATCCCCGGATTCGCTATCACGATCCCCACCTACGTGAATTCGGACTACGCGTCCTCGCGCGGGGTGGAGCTCACGCTGATCAAACGTTTCAGCCACGGGTTCTCGGGCGAGATCAACTACACGTACGGCAACGCGACGGGCACGGCGTCGGACCCGAACCGCGCGCTCCAGACCTCGGGCAATCTACGCGACCAGTTCAAGCCGACGTCGGAGCAGCCGCTCGACTGGGACCAGAGACACAACATCTCCGCCACCCTGAGCCTCGGAAACGAGAAGGACTGGCGCGCCTCGTTCGTCTACCAGTTCGGCTCCGGGTTCCCCTACACGCCGCACGAGCGTGAGGAGCGGCGCCAGAATCCCGAGTTGATCAATTCGAGGAGACTGCCCTCGGTCTCGACCATGTCGATGCAGGGCGAGCGCTTCTTCCGCGCCTGGGGCCAGAGCCTGACGCTGTACGTGCAGGGGACCAATCTTCTCGACGCCACGAACATCAGCGACCTCGAGCCGTCCATCTGGCCGGAGGGCGCGATCAACCCGCAGGCCTACAACATCTATTATACGGAGACCGGCCGGGCCGGGGGCGCGTTCCTGACCCAGGACCAGAACGGTGACGGCAAAGAGGATTGGTTCCCCGTACACGATCCGCGTGTGTTCCAGCAGGGGCGCACGATCCGGGCCGGCCTCGGGGTGCAGTTCTAGTGTCGCCGGCGGAATGCCGGCGGGTCGAAAGCGCAGCCGGGGCTGAATGTCGCGCAGGGGGGACGATCGGATGAGCATGTGGCGCCGAACGGCGCACATTTCGGGAGTTCTCGCCCTCTGGGCGGGGATGTGCGCCTTCCACGAGCTTCCCCAAGATCAGGTATGGACTCCGGCTCGATTCGGAGTCCACAAGACCTTCCGGAACGACGGGAAATTCGTACACAACGTGGGCCGGCTCCAGCTGCAGGTGACGAACTTCGGCGAGACCGGCAACCAGGACAATCCGCGGATCACCACCGTTCCTTCGGCCGAGTGGCCCCCGGGGTCGGGTAACGACTACCTCTACGCCGCGGGACTCTGGGTGGGCGCGCTCGACGCGAGCGGTATCCCGCACGTCACGACGGCGACCTACCAGCGCGAGTTCTTGCCCGACTTCACGCCCCAGAACGCCTGCGTCAATCTCCCGCTCGATCAGGTGGCCGACGTGCGGGAATCGTACGAGGGCATTCCAGGGGGGAACCGCATCATTTCCTCGAGCGTCAATCCCGACGATGATGGCGACGGCCGCATCGACGAGGACTTCCTGAACGGGATCGACGACGATGGAGACGGTCTTTGCGACGAAGACTACGCCGCCATCGGACAGCAGATGTTCGCGTCCGAGTACAACGATTACCAGCCCGCCACCCGGGCGATCTTCCCGGAGCACGTCCCCCTGGGCATCAAGGTGCAGCAAACCTCCTACGCCTGGGCGACTCCCGGACAGAACGATTTCGTCGGGATGGACTACAAGATCATCAACAATAGCGGCCGCGCGCTTCGAAACGTCTACGTCGCGATCTTCGCCGACATGGACATCGGGACCCGCGCCATCCGCGGGTACTTCTCCGATGACGAGGCGGGGCTCATCGATACCACGGTGCAATACGTCGGACCCAGCGGCGATTTCGTCAATCGGCGCATCCAGATGGGGTACATGTGGGACAACCCCGACGACCCGTCCCGCATCCAGGACGCCAAGGGCGGGGACGTCCCCGGGTTCTTCGGCTGCATGTTCTTGAATCACACCACCGACCCCAGCGGCGCCAGCGCCCCGAAGCGTGTGGGGATCACGGCGTTCAAATTCTTCTCCGGATCCGCCTCCTTCGCGGCGGGAGGAGACCCCGAGAACGACGCTCAGCGCTATCTGCTGATCTCCGACCCGTCGCTCAACCCCGACGTCGTTGGTCAGATCGTCTCGAGCCGTCCGCTGGATTACCGATTCATCATGGCGACGGGTCCGTTCCGGTCCATCCTTCCGGATTCCGCGCTCACCGTCTCGGTCGCCTGGGTGATGGGCCTGGGCCGCGGGCCCTCGCAAGGGGGCGGTACTCTGATCGACAACGCGGTCAACGCCCAGCAGGTGTTCGACGGACTCTATACGGATTACGACGGCAACGCCCTCACGGGCACGTGCGGCAAGGAAACCTGCCTTCCGCGGGGGAGCGACGCCCGGGGCTTCACGTACTCCATTCCGGAGTCCTCGCTCTGCCGTCTCCGGTTCCACTCCGACGTGAACACACTCTTCGCGAACGTCACGCCCTGGGACCCGTCCACTCCGTGTAACCTTCAGCAGGACGGGAAATTCGTATGTCAGGACGCCCTGGGCGGAACCATCCAGAACGGCGGGGCGCACTGCGCGAGCGAAGACACCCTGAACATCCAGGTCAACAATCAATCCCCGGCGTGCACCTACGTCGATTTCGACTGCGACGTGAACACGGGCCAGGGAGGCCGGGAGCGCCTGGTGAATTGGGTGGCGGCGGCGCCTTTGCCCGCGCCCTTCTACGCGGGGCAGGACGGGAGGGGGGAGGTTGGGGACTATCTCAACTCCTACAAGTCGCGTGACGACTCGGTGCGGGTCTCGGCGTGGTTCTTCCCCGGAGACCGCAAGATCACGCTCAAATGGAACGATTTCGCCGAGCAGGTTCGGGACGCGCAACGGGGAAATCTCAAGGAGTTCATCGGTTATCGCATCTATCGAGCCGCGGGATGGAACCGGCCCCTCGGAACCAATGCGCCGTCCCGGGACCTCTGGTCGCTGCTCGGAGAGTGGCGTGTCGATCCGAAGGGGACCCCCGCACATCCCCTGTCCGATCTGATCGACCCGTCGATCCCGTTCGTGAACATCAGCCCCATCCTGGTCCGCTGGGACCCCAACGCGAGAAGGGTGCGAAACGATTCCAGCTATACCGAGATCGACACCCTCTTCGCGGTCGGGCGATACAGCTTTGTCGACACGCACGTGCTGAACGGATTCCCCTATTTCTACTCCATCGTGCCGGTATCGGTGATCCCGGGCGACTCGGCGGGGTCCGACGTCACCTTGCAAGGGAACCCGAGCGCCAACAACGCCCAGGTGGTCTATCCGCGGGGCGACTCGCAGAACGACCAGAAAAACGTCTTCGTCGTGCCGAATCCCTACAAGGGAGGCGCGGAATGGGATCTCGTGCCACGAGAAGAGGATCCCTCCGGCACCAAGGTCACCTTCATGAACCTGCCGCGTACGAAGGGCACGGTCCACATCTACACGATCGCGGGAGATCTCGTGAAGGACATCCCCTTCGATGGGCGTCCCCCCGGTGACCTCCAGTACGGGAAGAATCCAGTGACCGGAGGGAGAGGTTCGGTACCGTGGAACCTCATTTCGAGAAACGGCCAGAAGATCGTGAGCGGCATCTATCTCTATTCTGTCGACACCGAGCTGGGCAAGCAGGTCGGCAGATTCGTCATCATCCGTTGAGAACGGCCGGCGGGACCCAACCGACCCTGGGAGAATCGAGGAGGCATTCCGTGATACGTGCGCTGATCGTCGCCGTCTGCCTGTTGCTTCCGCTCACGGCGGAAGGCGCGCAGATTTTCGAAAAGGTCGGAACCCTGGGGGGCCAGTCGCTGAAGATCGGCGTCGGGGCCCGCGCGGCCGCCATGGGCGATGCCTATGTCGCCATCGCCGACGACGCGACCGCGGTGTATTGGAACCCGGCCGGGATCGCGCGGCTGTCGGGCCAGTCCGTGACGATAAATCATACGGCCTGGCCGGCCGACATTCTGTTCGATCAGGCCGCCTACGTGTTCAACGTCAAGTGGATTCCCGGAATGCTCGGGGTCAACGTCCGCGCGCTCACCATGAGCCGCGACCTGGTGCGGACCACCTACCTGCCCGACGGGACGGGAGACACGTTCGACGCCGGTGAATGGGCGTATGGGATCTCGTACGCGCGGTCGCTCACCGACAAGTTCTCGGCGGGTATCACCGCGAATTATGTCCAGACGGGGCTGGCCGACGTGAAGGGGAAATCCACGACCTTCGACTTCGGCACGCTCTACGATATCGGTGTCTTGGGCGCGAAGATCGGCATGTCGATCCAGAACATCGGGAGCGATATGACGTTCCTGAACGAGAAGGTGAAGATGCCTACCTTCTTCCGCGTCGGAGGCTCGCTCTCTGTGCTCCAGAGAGGCGACAGCCGCCTCATCACTTCGGCCGAATTCACGCATCCGTCCGACAACTCGGAGAAGGTGAACTGGGGGGCGGAATACGCCTTCCACGATTACCTCTTTCTCCGTGGCGGGTACAAATTCAACTACGATACCGAGGGCCTGACCGCGGGTCTCGGTGTGAAGTTCCCTCTGACGCTGAGCAAGGCGTCCGTGGCGCGGTTGGACTATGCCTATCAGGATCTCAAGCTGCTCACCGCGGCTCACCGCGTATCGGTGAACGTGAGCTTCTAGGAGCCCCCGCGCCGTGAGGCGCTACCCACGTTGCGCGCTTCGGCTCCTGCTCCTGGCTCAGGCTTGCATCCTCCTCGCTGCGCCGGCGGGAGCGGCCGTCGGCGTTCCGACCCCGGGTGAACCGGGCGTCTCCGTCGGGGATCTTCGATACCACGCCAGCGCCGTCGCGTACCGCCATGACGGCGGCGACGCCCGCGCCGAATTCTTCATCCGCATCCCATACCGCGAAATCAAGTTCCTGCCCGCCTCCGACCATTTCGAGGCAAGACTTCGCATCACGGTCGAGCTTCTCGCCAAGGGCAACCGTCGCGTGGGGTACCAGCAGCGCGAGGCGAAGCTCCAATCCACCGTGGCCGAGGCGACGCTTGATTCTCTTCTGGGGGAGGTCTACACGGTGGGCCTCGTCGCCCACCGGGGTAAGTATCATTTCAAGGTGACCGTCGAGGACATGAACGTGGCGCGCCGCGG